>JAPLZX010000024.1:0-23678 GCA_026394815.1 Candidatus Zambryskiibacteriota bacterium
CACAAGCTTTTAGAAACTTGTCGGCAAGTTCGAACCGATTATGAGATTTTTTCTCAAAAAATTCAAGGTGAAATTTCTCTTTTAGATTCTAAAATTGAGAAGCTGATGAACGCATATTTAGAAAGCGCACTTTCCCTTGAGGAATATCGGGAAGCTAAAAATGTGTTGGTTAGCTCTAAACAGCTTCTCAAAGAGAAATTATCGTCTTTTGAGAAAAAATCTCATAATCGGTTCGAACTTGCCGACAAGTTTCTAAAAGCTTGTGTTTCCAATGTGGAATTGGCAAACGATAGAACAAATGAAGAAAATACTCATTTGTTCAAAAAAGTCGGTTCGAACTTTTTAATTAAGGATCGAACCGTACTTTTTGAGCCACGCGGAGCGTGGAAAATCCTGGCGGGAATTGGGTTTGGCGGGAATTCAGCCCCAGTGTCGCGCCTTCGGCGCGACTGCATTTCTGGCGGGAATTCGGATTTTCAAAAATTGCGGAGACGGATGGATTCGAACCAGATTTTCAAAAATTGCGGAGACGGATGGATTCGAACCATCGGTGCGGTTTAAAGCGCACACCTCTTTAGCAAAGAGGTACATTAGACCACTCTGACACGTCTCCGATGAGGTTAGATTATCATATTGACACCCAATCGTAAATGAAAAATATGCCGGTTGACCACACATATTCCCAAGAGTATTGTATGTGTATATGAAGGAAAAGAAAAATATCAGTTTCACAAGCACTCGCAATAGAAAGTTAAATATAGATTTCTGGCAGAGTATCGCTCAAGGAGTCGCTCCCGACGGCGGACTGCTTGTTCCAAACAAATTACCAAAACTCACAAATACCGTTTTAAAAAATAAAAATTTCTGGGAAACTTCTCGGATTAATAACATATCAAACATTATTCATCGTCCATTTATTCCTCGAGAGAAAATTTCTGACAACGATTTGGCTAGTATGATGTCAAAGGCACACAACTTTGACTTACCACTCCAAAAACTTGATGACTGTACATTCATCCTACGAATCGACACAGGGCCAACTGCCAGTTTCAAAGATATAGCTGCTCGTTCCCTGGCTTCACTTCTTGGACAATATTGTCTCAAACATAATACGGTAATTAATATAATCGTAGCCACATCAGGAGATACTGGAGTAGCCATAGCCGATGCTTTTGGTGATTCTAGTAGAGTAACGGTCACCATTCTCTATCCGGATGGTGGAGTAAGCGAAATCCAAGAGAAGCAGATGATTGATGTCCATAATAGATACAAGAACATACAAGCCATACCCGTTAAGGGTAATTTTGATACATGTCAGGATATTGCCAAATTATTACAGGCTGCGAGAGAATTTACTACAACTGACAAAAAGAAAGTTAAAAATTTTCTTCAAGAAATCGAGTACAAATTGGGAGTGAAAATATCTAATGATGATGTGAGAAAGTTAATTGAAATCGTCAGAACTTTGCACCTATCAAGCGCCAATTCAATAAATATTTGGCGACTGATTCCCCAAATGACCCAGTATTTTGTGGCCTACGGTAAATTAATTAAAAATAAAAAAATAAAAGTTGGTGAGCAAATTATTTTCGCTGTGCCAAGTGGTAATCTAGGGCATCTCATGGCTGGTTTATATGCAAAAACCGTTGGTTTACCGATTAAAAAATTCGTTATTGCAACGAACGCAAATAATATACTAGCTAATATTATAGGTAGTGGTACTATCAAACACCATTTGTTTTCTAAAACATCTTCACCTTCAATGGATATTCTTGATCCTAGTAATCTTGAACGATTATTATATTTTGCGGCACAACAGGATAAAAAGCCGAGAGCTATAGATTTTATTAAAATGAAAAATGATATAAAAAAAGCAAACGATACAGAAAGTATAACTTCTCTTCTGAAGTATGGTGTCACAAAAACAATGCTGACATATCTCCAAAAACTTATTTGGGCCGAAGATATAGAAACGGATGAGGAGGTCTATTCAATGATGGAAAAAGTGGCTCGTATTAATCACACCACCATGGAACCACACGGGACCACTGCTTTGATTGCAACCATTAGAGCACGAGCCAAACAAGCGATTAGTAATAACGATATTGTAGTAGTTATGGAAACCGCTCATCCTGATAAATTCCCTGATGCTTTGAAGGAGGCAAATATCAAAGTGGCTCAAAAACACAAACATAAAAAACTAACTCAACTGGCTAAGATTTCTATTTCTAAAATGAATAAACCTAATTCAGTAGCTGTTGATATTCTCTTAATCGCAAAAAAAATTAAATCTATAAGCTATTAGTTGTTGTTTATAAAAAATAAATTATTCATTAAGTTCTCTGTTTCAATAGCCTTAATTTGTGTTAATATAGAAAAATTGGAGAGATGAGTGAGTGGTTTAAACTAGCGGTTTACTAAACCGCCGTACCTTAATCGGTACCGTGGGTTCGAATCCCACTCTCTCCGCCAGGACAATTTATTATCGTGCAAACCCGAGTGATAGCGAGTGAGCTGTGACCCGACTGCCTGATAAAAATTGTAAACAAAAACAACGACTTTTCGGTCGCTGTTTTTGTTTTTACTCGGCCAGTAGTGTGAGAGTTTTATCTTTGTAAACTATTCTTGATCTTAGATTTCCGAGCAATTCTCGCTTTTCTGAAACAGATCCCTCTTTCAAAATATACTTTGCGTAATTTCGTATATCCATGTCTTCTCTGTTTTTTACCTTATCAGTACTTCCCAGTACTGATCTTTGAAATATATTGAACCTTGCAATTTCATCTTCCAGTTTTTGTCGCATACCAAGTTCGTTGATATTTACTTTATCCAATATTTTTAATAGTTCGGTAATCAGCTCTTCCTCGCGGATATATTTATTTTTACAGTTTCTATCTCTTGACCTTGTACAAGAGTAGTAGACATATCTCGCATGAGTACCATCTTTCAGCTGTTTATATTTTTCCTCAGCTGATATGCCCGATCCGCAATATCCGCATGTAAATAGTTTTGTGAATGAGAATTCGTGATTTTCCCTGACAATCTGATCTCGCTTCAATTGTACCTTAGCTTTTTCAAATAATTCTTGGTTGATAATCGGTTCATGTTTACCGGTATACCAATTACCGCTTTCTCTAGGATGTTCAAACACTCCGTAGTAGAAAGGGTTGTCTAATATACGATAGACCCCGCTCAATGTAAGTGGCTTATTGCCTCTCGTATAAAAATTCAGTTCGTGTCTAAGCCAGTTATATATTTTTCTACCCGAATAATGTTCGAACGCCACCTTTTCAAATATCTTTTTAATCACGGGCGCTCTTTGCGGATCAATTATGACTTGGCACTTCTTGTCCATATGCTTTTGATTCAGATATCCAAGCGGTGCCACTCCCGGCCACAAACCCATCTCTACTCTTGTCCGTAGTCCACGCTTCACATTGATGCCTCTGTTGTCGTTTTCCAGTTTTGCCTGTGATCCTAAAATCATCAGGAGAAATTTTTCATTGGGGTTGTTGCCGAATTTCTGACCATAAGTCCTAATTTCATGCAAAGCTCCGGAATCCATAAGATCAACTATTCTTCCAAGGTCCCCAGCGTTCCTGCTGATACGATCCGGCGCCCACGTTAGGATTCCATTAAACTTTCCAGATTTTATCTCCTCAATAATCTCATTGAAGATTGGACGTTGGCCGGTTTCCTTGGCTGAGTGAGATTCTCGCTTCATTGTTACGATCTCTAGATTCTCTCGCTCAGCCAGCTGAAGCATCTCTTTGATTTGGCTATCAATAGAGAGGACTTGCCGTTCTTCCGACTCCGTTGATTTTCTCGCGTAAAGGCAGTATTTAACCTTTACGGGGGTTGTTATTTTGCCTGTTGCCCCTGTAGGCATTTGTGCTATGTTCATATACCTAATGAATGACGCCGATCCCCAAAGGAGTCCAGAGCGTCCCAAGTAGGTAAACTGTTGGTAACTAAGCTTCGCAAAATTCTTTTATTAAGCTAAGGTATAGGGGCCTTTAAATCCACGGGATTTTCTGGTAAAATATAATTAACAATTAAATATTACTGGTCGGAAGGCCAGGTACCTAACCCCGAGAGTTTTCTTTCGGATATGGTACGGAAACCCTTGGAAGATACTGAACCCCGCGTTCAGCAACTCTTCCAAGGGTCATATCGGGAAACTGGTATGGGACCGCAAGGTCTAGCTGGCGCGGGGTTCTGTGTTTTTGTTTATCCCCATCGCCAGCCCCAAAGGTTGGTTTTTTTATTATTAATTTAACACTTAACAAAAAATTATGAACGATTTATTTTTAGTCCTCGTATTACTTTCTTTCGTTGGTATTGTTATCGGATTAATAAAACCGTCACTGATAAAATTTAAGTCACGCAAGCAGGTTTTATATGTTTTCGGTGGTTCAGCAATTTTATTCTTTATATTATTCGGGGTGACTTCTGGTCCAGTGCAAACTCCAGCACCAACACCTGTAGCTCAAAATTCTCAAACTAAAAGTCCCGAAGCACAAACAACACAACAGCCAGCGCCAAAGCCAAAAACTCTTGAGGAAAAAATAACAGATGCCATTAATGCTTCTCTTGGACCAAAGACTAATACCGATAAACAAAGGGTGGTCGGCGTTGAGATCGATAAATATAATGCTAAGATGCTTTCCGCATACAAATATAAAAGCGGAGCATCAGTTGTTGGTCTTCTAATAAAAATAAACGCCGATGAGAATCTGACTATTAATCTTCAGAAAGGCACCATGCACGATGAAGCAACTAAAATAGCTCAGGCTGTTTTCCCGATAGATCAAACAATTGGAGATATAATTATTTGGTCACAGCTTCCAGTAAAAGACCAATATGGCAATATTAAAGACGATACCGCTATTGTGTATTCAATATCGCGAACCTTATTCAACAAAATAAACTGGAGTAATTTCAATCACAGTGATCTGCCGACACTTCTAAAGTCAGAAAATAGCGTAGATGATAGAAATAATTACTTCGAGAATATTAAATTCTAATTATAGAAAAGTTACTCCCGGTCGGGGTTGATTGATAAAGATGACAAACTGGTTTGTCACCAGCGAAAAAGCGTCTGCTAGGTCATCATGCTTTTCTACTCCGAAACTAGTAAGCTGGCCGATAAGTTCTTCGGCACCCCTTCGAGGAAAGAGAATATGACCGTTTTGGATTGCGGCCGTTGTCATCATCAGCCGATCACGTTTATCTCCGTGAGGCGTTATACCTTCCACCCACAGACCACCGTTTTTGAGTTGTTGGATAAGCGCTTCCTGGTAACCAACATTTTCAACATAAATCGTAGGGGTTCTGTCTGATTTTAGATTTTGCGCCAGCACTTGAACCTGCTTAAGCTGTTCCGGAAATGTCAGACGTTTATTTACGGGAAATGGATGTACAAAAGCCACGCGTTTTTCTGCGGTACTGTATACTTCAAGCACCACCATAGCAGTATAATCCGCGGTTTCTTTTTGCGAGATCGCAAGATCAATACCAACCCAGTATCCGATAAATTGATTTCGATTGTATGGAATTTCGTCGTAATATTGAATCCACTCTGGATGCACCACTCGGCCTGTATCGGAAACAATTCTCAAAAGATATTCCCTTTGCCATGCGATTTCGTTACCAACCTTTCTTTTCTCGATTTCCAAATATTCTTCCGTGGGATACTTTCCCGGCCACGCAATTTTTCCATCTTTGTCCAATAATGGATATGATCTGAATTCCGCATCCAGCAATTTTTCTTCAAGGTCTTGCTTCAATCGCATCATCAGACTGTCTTCGTGTAGTAAATTTCCAACAACAACCAATCTTGTGTTTCTATCTCCGGCAGGAATTACCTCACCGCGTAACCAGTTGTGGGTTTTATCCCGACTCTCTCGGGTTTTGACCGATGCCATGTCTTCCACGTCGTCGCAAATAATCAGATCCGGCCTGTACTGATGGTGTCTTATGCCACGGATACTTTGTTCGGTCGAAGCCGCCGTGATTCGGGCATTAAGATTTGAAAATACTAGTGACGATGAACCCCATTCGTCGCTTTCTTCCTGAAAGGGTCCTAAATCATTTTGGAGTAGTTGATTGCCCTCAAGCTCACGTTTTAGATTCATCATGTGCTGTTTTGCTTGTGTCTTTGTCTGGCAAAGGATTAGGACGAATTTCTTTTCCTGTTCACCCAAGATCGCCCAGATAGGGTAAGACATGGTAAGAATTGTAGATTTGCCCGAGCCACGGAAAGCGACAACAAAAAGATTTTTGACATCGCTTTGTTCGGTGAGGCGAAACAGTTCTTTTTGAAATGGTGCGGTTTCGTATTGCACATAATGGGCGAAGTAGAAATGGAAGAAGAAAAAGTGTGATTGACGGGTAATAGCGGTACGGATGCTTCGATCCTTGAACATCTGCTCGCCTAAATTAGATGGTAAAATGTTATTCATAAATTTGTTAGTTAGATTCTTCGTTAACTTCTTTCACTCCCTCGTCGACATTAAGAGAGGCAAGGCGTAAGGCCTCGGTGACTATTGTTTGTTGTTCAGGTGATAGTTCGTTTTGCGGAGATTCGATACTGCCGGTAACTTCCACGCGGTCTTTAAATTTAGGACTGCGTTTGCGAAGCCAAAACGATATTGCCTGCCAGCTTTTCTCTCGGATCAATGAGATAAGCTGTGATTCGCTCATCTCATTGATCAGGGCTTCGCCTTCGGTCAGTGCTTTTTCCAGTTCTTTACAAAATTCTTCATCCTCATCACGCCATCGGTAGACAGAAGAGCGTGCGACACCGACCTTTTCGCATGCCACTTGAATAATAGGAATTTTGCGAATTTGCTCGAGAAATAAATCTTTTGTTCTATCCTTTTTCATAATATTTTTTTCGTTTTTAATCCTGTTAATTTTGACCAACGATTTAAAATCACTTCAGCGTAGACTGGAGATTTTTCCATCAGAAAACACCTGCGTTGCATTTTTACCGCCGCAATTAAAGTTGAACCACTTCCACCGTAAGGTTCAAAAATAAGATCATCTCGCTTAGTTAATATCTTTATATAGGGAATAAGTATTTCTAAGGGTTTTGTGCCGAAGATGATTCCTTGTCCCGAAGATTTTTCGTCTGCCGCTATATGTTCGATAAAATCAGTTGGGCAATATTTTTTACCCTTGCCGTAAGATTCCCAATGAGGACTACCAGAAGTGGCAAATAGTGCTGTTTCGTATTCGGTTTGAAGTAATTCATCTGATTCTTTTTCTACATTTAGTCCAACTTTTCCCGAAGTTCCAAATATTGCGAAATCATACTTGTTGAAGAATTTATATTTAGCACTGAATCCCTGGACTCTGTTTGGAATATGCCAGATTATGGTATTTCTGTATTTCCAGTGTTTTTCTAATTCATTCCAAATGGTTCTAAGATTTTTTGGATTTTCATAGACTATGATTGAAAAGTCTGGCTTTTGAATTTTGGCAACGTTATTCATCCAGAGTTCAGTAAAATTGTCTGGTAGCGTTTCAGTACCTAAATATACTCGATCACGTTTTAATCCAAATCCTTTGGTCACATTGCCATTTTTCTTTTTCTTGCCTTTTAAATAATCCAGCAAATATGGGGGGTCTGTAAAAACCATATCTGCCTTTTCCCCACTCATAAGTTTAAGTACATCGGCTTCAACCATTGAATCTCCGATCATTAATCTACTGCCGTTTAAGTCGTACACTTCTCCGTTTTTTACTTCAATTTTGTTTATGTTTAATTTGGCCAATTCTTTTTTTAAATCGAATACTTCTGGCGTTTCATCAACTCCGAAAACTTCGTCCAATTCCTCACTGGAAAAACCTACGTCTTTAAGAAAGACCTCAGTAAAATCAGCAAGCAAGTTCCAATCAAACGATCCGGTGTTTTTGTTTAATCGGATGTTTAATTCTTTTTCTTTTTCAATATCGGGAATATTAATAAAGACAACCGGAACCTCAGCTATCCCAAGTTCTTTAATAACTGCTAATCGGAAATGACCACCGATCACTATGCCCTTACGACTTGTGGCAGAATTAACCAGTAATGGATCTACTAGTCCATATCTCTCAATGCTTTCTTTGAGCTGGGTCGTTTGTTCCTTTGACCACTTTCTCGGGTTATATGGTGCTGGTTTCAACTCTGAAACCGGAACATAAGTGATATTGAGTTTTTCTGTTTGTAATTTGTTCATGCTTTATTTATATCAGTCGATACCCGTACTTCGTAAATAAGGCTGGCTAACAAAAAAGAGGCCATTTTAAAGCCTCTCATCAAGAGTTATTAACTTGAGATACGACAGACTACCTTTCGAGTGTAATCGGATAAAGCGGATTGATCATGTAGCCGCTATGAGATTTCGATAGAATAAGATCGTTATTTTTACCGGCTGGCAAATTCAGAGCGGTGCGTGCTTTATGATTGATGGCCCCAACCGCATCTCTGAATGATACTGCACTTGTTGAAGATACATCTTCCATAATTTCTCTTGTTCGACGAAATGTTGGGTATCCAATCATAGCACGGAGAATTTTGAGTCGTAACCCTTGACCACGCATAGGATAACAAAATTTTTCTTTGGGTCCATAATAGAGATCTCCATCGATAGTCAAAGTAAGTGGAATAGAGTTTGCTTGTACTCGTTGAATTAATTGGCTATTCTTTTCTATCGCTTTTTCAGCGGCTCGTTCTATCTGTTCAATTATGGTCATGGGTCGTTCTTTGCCCATGAATACTTTTAAAGCTTCGAATGTTTCGGGGTCAAGTTTTTCTTTTTTCAGTAGGATGGCTAAGTCTTTTTCAAATTTAATAAACGCACCTTGTTTCTTAAGGTTGTTGAGCATGGTTTTTTGTAGTCTCTTTATGCTCTGATAGAGTATAAGAGCTTTGGCATTGGGTCCCCAGTTTTTCATAGCTTTACAAAACAAAAATTATCGTGTAAACTAATGTTAAGTCATATTTTATGAAAAAGCAAGAGTCTAAAATCAGACAGATGCCCAATATCCTCACCCTGCAACAGGCATGTGAGGTTCTTAATTGTCATCCCAACACACTTCGCAAGTGGGACAACAATGGTTACCTAAAGGCTATTAGGTTTGGGAAGCGTAGAGATCGACGTTATAAAAAAGAAGATGTTTTAAAAATCCTTTCTAAGAAATAATATGTTTGAACAATCATTCAAAAATATAGATGATATACTTCACCGGGACGCTGGTTGCGCCACCGAGCTTGATTATATTGAGCAAACTTCGTGGATTCTTTTTTTGAAGTATCTTGATGATTTGGAACAGACCAAAAAAACTGAGGCAGCCCTTGCTGGCAAGAAACACGGATTCATTATTGATTCGCAGTATCGCTGGGAAGTTTGGGCTGAGCCTAAAACAGCTGATGGCAAGTTGGATCATAATAAAGCCCTCACCGGGGACGACCTGAGAGATTTTGTAAATAATAAACTTTTTCCGTATCTGAAAAAATTTAAGACAGAGGCGGATAGACCAGATACCATTGAATATAAAATTGGTGAGATTTTTAGTGAGCTAAAAAATAAGATCCAGAGCGGATATAGACTTCGTGAGATTTTGGATATTGTTGACGGAATGCACTTTCGAACAGACCATGAAAAACACGAACTTTCGCATCTCTATGAAGAGAAAATTAAAAAGATGGGCAATGCTGGACGTAACGGAGGAGAATATTACACGCCTCGACCCCTTATTAAAACCATAGTTAAAGTAGTCATCCCCAGGGTCGGAGATAAAATCTATGACGGCGCATGCGGATCCGCAGGTTTCCTCGTGGAGGCTTTCGACTATTTAAAAAAGAGTAAGGATCTTTCTACTACAGAATCAGTAAAACTCCAAAAAGATACGTTTTATGGAAAGGAAATAAAATCACTTGCCTATATTATCGGCGTAATGAATATGATTTTGCACGGTATTGAGGCGCCAAACATACTCCACACCAATACACTTGCCGAAAACATAAACGACATTCAAGAAAAGCACCGCTACGATATAATTCTGGCAAATCCTCCCTTTGGTGCTGGGATCGGAAGAGAAATTCAGCAAAATTTTCCGATCAAGACCGGGGAAACCGCCTACTTGTTCTTACAGCACTTCATAAAAATTCTCAAAGCTGGTGGCAAGGCGGGCGTTGTTATTAAAAACACTTTTCTTTCTATCACCGACAATGCGTCTGTTTCGCTTAGAAAGTTACTCTTGGAAAGCTGTAATTTGCACACGGTTTTAGATTTACCTAAAGGAGTTTTTCAAGCTGGACAACCAACAGTCGTTTTATTCTTTGAGAAAGGGAGACCAACAAAAAAAGTATGGTTCTACCAATTAAATCTTAAAAGAAACCTTGGAAAAACCAATTCGTTGAACGAAAAAGATTTGGCGGAGTTTATTGAGTTACAGAAAACAAAAGCAGATTCAGAAAATTCTTGGTCGGTTGATATGGCTGACATTGACCAGGAAACTTTTAACCTTTCTGTAAAAAATCCGAATGGTGGTAAGGGTGTTGAGCTACGGAATCAAAAAAATATTCTGGCTGAAATGAAAAAATTGGACAAGGAAAGTGAAGCCATGTTGGAAAGTATTTTAAAACAAATCCATGAAAAATAATTGGCAAACAAAAAAACTTGGCGAGGTATTAGAGTATGAACAGCCAACACGATACATTGTAAGCTCCACGGACTACAGAGAAGATTATGAGACGCCTGTTTTAACTGCTGGTAAATCTTTTATTTTGGGGAAGACCAAAGAAAAAAGTGGCATTTTCCCTAAAAAAGATTTGCCTGTAATTATTTTTGACGATTTTACAACAGCTACAAAATTTGTTGATTTTCCTTTTAAAGTGAAATCGTCCGCAATGAAAATTCTACATCCAGTCAAAAATGTATCTGATGCTAAATTTCTTTTTTACTTAATACAAAACATTAATTTTGATCACGCCGGTATACATAAGAGGTATTGGATATCAGAATATTCCAAAATTGAAATTTTATTGCCACCTCTTATACAACAAAAACGTATAGCAAAGACATTGGATGAGATTTTTGAGAAAACGGCANNGCAAAGGCAAAAGCGATAACAGAACAAAAACTTGCAGACATAGATGAGTTTCAAAGATCTATTTTAAAGCAAGCGTTTTCTAATTCACTATGAACGAAGCAGAAACAAGAGCTGAATACATTGACCCAAAGCTGAAAGCGAGCGGTTGGGGCGAAACAGAAGGATCAAAAATTCTTCGTGAGTTTCGCATTACCGAAGGCCGCATTCAGACTGGTGGAACACGAGCAAAACCGGAAATCGCCGACTATATTTTGGTGCATAAAAACCAAAAATTGGCAGTGATTGAAGCTAAGCAAGAAAGTTTATCAGCAACCGAAGGCGTGGCTCAAGCAAAAGCATATGCTGAGAAACTTAAGATTGAACATACGTATGCGACCAACGGCAAAGAGATATATCAGATATCAATGAAGACCGGCAAGGAGTGTTATGTAGATAAATTCCCAACACCGGAAGAATTATGGAACGTAGTTTATTCCGACCAGAATGAATGGAAGGAAAAGTTTGCCTCAATTCCCTTGGAGGGCGAACTTGGGAAACGGTATTACCAGGAGA
Source organism: Candidatus Zambryskiibacteriota bacterium (assembly GCA_026394815.1). Taxonomy (GTDB): domain Bacteria; phylum Patescibacteriota; class Minisyncoccia; order Phycocordibacterales; family DATDWN01; genus C7867-006. Next base: position 11,656 of record JAPLZX010000024.1, read on the forward strand.
TTGCCATTAATAATGCAATTAACTCCATAGCGGAAAATAAGAAACGAATTTTGCTCACCCTTGCGACTGGTACTGGGAAGACGGCAATTGCATTTCAAATTTCTTGGAAGCTCTATCAAACCAGATGGACTCTGCAACGTGATGGCGGAAGGCGCCCACGAATACTTTTCCTAGCCGATAGAAACATTCTTGCTGATCAGGCCTTTAATACATTCTCGACATTTCCGGAAGACGCCTTGGTAAGAATCAATCCGTTGGATATACGAAAGAAAGGTGCGGTACCTACCAATGGGAGCGTATTCTTTACCATATTCCAAACATTTATGAGTGGATCTGGTGACACACCATACTTCGGTGATTATCCGCCAGACTTTTTTGATTTTATTATTATAGATGAATGTCACCGTGGCGGTGCAAACGATGAAGGAAACTGGCGTGGCATTTTGGAATACTTTTCTCCGGCAGTGCAACTTGGTTTAACTGCAACACCAAAAAGAAAAGATAATATTGATACCTACAAATACTTTGGAGATCCTGTTTACATCTACTCACTAAAAGAAGGGGTCAATGATGGATTTCTTACGCCATTCAAAGTTAAGCGTATTCAAACTACGCTGGACGAATATGTTTATACATCCGATGACCAAATCATAGAGGGAGAGGTTGAAGAAGGAAAAATTTATCAGGAGGAAGATTTTAACCGAATCATTGAAATTAAAGAGCGCGAAGCGAAACGGGTACGGGTATTGTTAAGCGAGATAAACCAGAATGAAAAAACCATTGTATTTTGCGCTACGCAAAATCATGCCCTTGCTGTCCGGGATTTGATCAATCAATACAAAGAAAGCAAGGAGCCGAATTACTGCGTACGTGTAACCGCAAATGATGGCGCACGTGGTGACCAATATTTACGAGAGTTTCAAGACAACGAAAAAACAATCCCAACAATTTTGACCACTTCGCAAAAGCTCTCAACCGGGGTTGATGCACGTAATATCCGCAATATTGTTTTGATGCGACCGATCAATACAATGATTGAATTTAAACAGATCATTGGTCGTGGTACACGACTTTTTGATGGCAAGGAATACTTTACGATTATTGACTTTGTTGACGCTTACCACCATTTTTCTGATCCGGAATGGGATGGCGAACCTATAGACCAGACAACTGAAAAACCCGAAGGGCCAAAACCGCCAAAAGGGCCAGAGGTTATTATTGATTACCCACCGGAGCCGCCGGAAGAACTTAAGAAAAAACTAAAGATTAAACTGCGCGACGGTAAGGAGCGAGAAATTCAACACATGGTTTCTACCTCATTTTGGAGTGCCGACGGCAAGCCGATTTCCGTGCAGGAATTTATGGACAATATGTTTGGGGCAATGCCGGACTTCTTTAAAAACGAAGAGGAGTTACGTAAAATCTGGTCAAATCCTACAACAAGGAAAGCTTTCTTGGAAAAAATCAGCGTACTTGGTTACGGTAAAGACGAATTGGAAACCCTGCAAAAAATGATAGATGCAGAACAAAGCGATTTGTTTGATGTTTTGGCATATATTTCTTTTTTGACTCAACCGATCACGAGAAAACAAAGAGTGGAGCAAGCGAGGACAAAGATTTTTGAAGGGTTGGACGCACGACAAAAAGAATTTTTGGAATTTGTGCTGGCAAAATATGAAGATAGGGGTGTGGAGGAACTTGATGAAGAAAAATTGCCGATCCTATTAAATTTGAAATACCATGCCATTGCCGATGCAGAGAGCGTATTGGGAGGTGTGGAAAAAATTCGCTCAACCTTCTTTGGTTTTCAAAAAGCACTATATTCTAAAATTGATTTGCTGGTTTCGGATTAACAAAAAAGATATAAGTGGTCGTAAGGTCAATATGTCAATTGGTTAAATAAGACGCCCTTATGGGGTGTTTTCGCTTTAAATAAGGCGTAATTTCATTAGTCCTATTGACAATCTAACCACCATTTACTAATATTAGCTTATACAAAAGATTGTCATGTGTCATTTTAAGCCGGTATTACAGGTGAAAATGCTTGACAGTGAAATTCGTGGGTGTATAATCTAAATGGAGTAAATATAAATTATTAATAAACAACAATAACTATGAGAGACCCAAAATTAATTATAAGCGAAATCAAAGACCTGTTAGATGAGCTCAGCACCTCTTTTGGTGTTAAATCTATTCAGGATAAAACTACCAACAAACCGAGTCGTTCTACCAACTCCCCGAAAGGTGCGCTTGGTGCAATTAACATTCTTATTGAAGAAAAGTTTTTTGACACCCCAAAGGAAATATCAACGATTTTGGAAAAGTTAAAAGAAATAGGTCATTACCACCGAAGTACTGCGATCGCAATGAATTTATTAAACCTAACTAAACGTCGTATTCTCAATCGGTTCAAAAATAAAGAAACAAAAAATTGGGAGTATGTAATTAGAAAATAATATGGATAACCAAACTTTATTTACAAAACTGAATCAAATAAAAAGCTTATCAGAAGAGTGTCTGGCGGTTTTATCAAATAGTCCAACACCGAAACGCAAACTAAGCCTAGCTAAAGAAAACAAGAAAGATGAGGCTGGCAATGATTATATATTGTCGATAGCTAATAAAATTAAGAATTGTGATGAATCTGATCAAATCGAAAAAGAAATTCTTGATAAAACATTTTCGCCTGGACGAGTCCTTTTGTCCTTTTATATCTGTTATAAATATTTTCCGCAGCAGGGATTAACTACCGGCGATATTGAAAAGATAACCTCCGAATTAAGGGTAAAAATACAAACTCCAAATGTTTCAAAGGCGATCTCCGATTCACTGCATAAATATCTTGAAGGAAATTCAACCCGAATAAAGGGCAAGCCAGTGGTTTATAACCTTAATCGGAAAGGTGCTAAATATTTTGAATCTCTTTTGAATCCGAATGAAAAAAAGTGAAACGCCAATTGAATCCTTTGCTCGTTGCATGAGTCAACGAGTTACAAAAATAGCCGATAGAGCTGTCGCTTTTCTATATTTTTATGCTGTAAAGAAGAATTGTGGTGCCTCGCCAAAACAAATTATTGCTGATTTTGACAATGCCGGCCTAGGCAGTCCAAACATTACAAAGTTAAAAAAGGCCCTCGTGAAAGATAGACGAACTGCTAAATGTTCTAAGGATGAATGGCGACTAAAGAACGATAAAATCACAGAGATTGAAAAAGAACTACAACTTGGCCACTGTTTGACGAATGGACAAACCAAATTGACAACAGTAAATGGGGCCTATATAGACAAAAAACGTTTCCAGGCACTTAAAAAGAAAAGTGGAAAATTTGATTTCTCAAGGCTGATTAAAATACTCGAAGAGCTTGACTATGCTTTTTCTGTTGAAAATTATATCTCCGTTATTTTATTGGTCCGTGCAATTCTTGACCATATACCGCCAATTTTTAATTTAAATACTTTTGCAGAAGTCACGAATAATTATGGCACAAAAAGTTTCAAAGACTCTATGTCAAATTTAGAAAATTCATCTCGAAAAATAGCCGACTCATATTTGCATACAAGAATTAGAAAAAAAGAATCTTTGCCCAATAAAACTCAGGTTAATTTTTCTAATGACATAGATGTCTTATTAGCAGAGATTATAAGAATTAGCTAAGTTCAAAAAGTAAAATATGGAAATAAAGAAAAAATGCGGGTGTGGTGATCGGTAAGATGGAAAAAATTAGAGGATAATAATAAATTATGCCAGAAGATTTAAATTTCAAATTTCTTGAAGAACGTCCTCTTGAAAAAAGCGAGGAATTTTCTAATGCAAAATTCGGCCATGAGGAAATCTCGTCGGCTCTTTGTAAGATTATTTCAAAATGTCCGGCACCATTTACAGTTGGTCTTTTCGGAAGATGGGGTGCTGGAAAGAGTACAATTGCAAATTCAATTAGGGAGAAGTTATTGCCAAATCAAATAGCGGTGGTTTTATTTGATGTCTGGAAACATGAGGGTGATGCGTTACGAAGAACTTTTCTTAAGGAATCTGTCCGGCAATTGAAATCATTGGGTGAGAATTATTTCGACCAGTCTTTCCAAATAGACGAACGTCTTGACCAGAGCGTATCCCGACATTCAGAGGGGAAATTTATTATAAATAAGGGAAAGATAAAACAATTGTTGTATTGGTGCGGAATTGCATTATCTTTAATTGGCCTTTCGTGGCTTTTGGCATTTGTGTTTGGGCATGGGAAACAGTATTTAGATTTTATCTATACAATGATAGGGCCCGTGATTGGTATTGCTGGCGGTGGGTCATTGGTAATTTTTTTAATAAAAAATTCAGTAAATTTCTTTTCGACAGAAACGATAACTTACGGAGTTGATAAGCTTCAAGACCCCCATGAATTTGAGACTGAGTTCGGCCGAATTTTAGGAGGACTTAAAAATCCTCGCCTCTTGGTTATTTTTGATAATCTTGATCGAGTTACGCATGACAAGTCTCTTGAGGTTTTATCTACGATAAAGACATTTTTAGAGCCAAAAGATATTGAAGATAAGAAAAAGGAAGTTGTCTTCCTGGTTCCCTGTGATGCACGAGCTATTAAAAGCCATGTGGCTAACGTATATAAAACTACTGAAGGAGAGACCCCTTTTAGTCCGGATGAGTTTTTGAGGAAATTTTTTAACTCAATCATTTGGATCCCAGATTTCATTCCTAGTGAATTAGAGAGTTTCGCTCGAGCATCTTTGCAGAGCACCAAAGTATCAGACCTAGAAGACGATCGAGTCGCATGGATCATAACGAAAGCTTTTCGCGAAAATCCGCGCCAGATTGTTCAGTTCACTAATATTTTACTCGCCAACTATCTCCTAGTAAAAGAACGCGAAGGCAAGGGTGATTTTCCTGATGGATTTGCAAAAGCCAATATTGCCCAGCTCACTAAATATCTTATTTTAAGTGAATTATTTCCCGATGAAATGGAAGCATTGAGGGACATGAAGGTGCTTGATTTGGAAGACGTAAAAGAAGGCGAACTTACTACTAAAAATAAAAAAGGGTTTATTAAGTTCCTTGGCGAGACCCAACAGGATATTCCCATAGAGAACCTAAAAATATTTTTTACCCTTCGTCGCTCGGATCAAGAGAAAAAACTTCCTGGCGTAGAATCCTTTATATCATTGCTGGAAGATAAGAAAGTTGATGAGGCCAGAGAATATTTCGACAAGATTGGAGACTTTTCTAATCCACAAACACAAGACGATCTGAGTCAGGTCATTAAAACCGAACTGGAAAACAAAACTAACCCTGTTTCAGCGGTTAGTCTCATTGGAACACTCCTTGCAATTCTCAGCGAGAAAAATATCACCCTTAGTGATACTGCGTATGGTGAAATAAACAATAAACTTACTGTGCTATGCCTAAAATCTTTACACTCAATCACTCCAGCAGTTCTAAACCAGCAAATATTGGTATCATTCTCAACCTACAGGTCTGCAATTGTAAAACAATGGGTTGAGGTTCTTGAAGATCATGTAGAGGGCAAGGGTGTTTATCAAGTTGCTGATGCGTTTGTGAATGATGTTTTGCGAGTATTCGCGGATCACCCCGAATATCTTGATACCGCACTACTTGACCGAGTAAAGAAGCTTCTCCATGAAAAATTAGCAACCAACAGCGAGGTTACCGATATATTTATAAAAGATTCTAAAATACAAAAAACATATCTTACTCCGGAATATGTACGAGCTGTTTTTGGTACTATTCCAATTGGAGGGGAGCCGGCTGATATAGCAAATGGTTTGAATAGGTTGGCAAAGGTAGAGGCCGACATTATGAAAAATGTCGGAGGAGATTTCATTGTCAATAAATTATCTGAGTTACAAACTGCTGAAAATCAAAAAGCTACTCCTGAAAGGTTGCCCGCAAAAGAAACCATTGCAGATACTATAGTCAGCTTCATTGATGCTCAGAAAGCTACTTTTGCGACCACCAAAGAAGCACCTGGCGATGCTTTCGCAACTAGTCTCGTCGCGGCGATAAATGCAATACCCGATTACAATAATAAAAAAGTTTTTATTCCTATTCTGACTCGAATTGTAACTGTAGCAAGCGTGGCAAAAAAAGCTGAAATTCAAACTCAGTTTAAAAACTTCTACTCGAACGCAAGTACTACAAGTATTGACTATGTTTTAGATAAAATAGAAAACCAAGAGGAACTCATTGAACAACAGCAGTACCCCGCCTTAGAAAGTAGAGCGCTTAGAGACCAACCGTTTTTTGAGTATCTATACGAAAAACTATCAAAAGCAAAGAAGGAAGAGTTATTGAATAAGCTTTTTGATAGCGATTTTAACCGGGCCCTGCAATTCGCCGAGAAACAAGGTTATAAATTACCCAATTCTAAATCATTTGCCGAGAAGGCACTCGCGAAGTTTGATGCTGTACCTTCCGTGCCAGAAAAGAAACGAATGCTTGATGTTGTTATAACCCTTAAAGGAGCTAATGATACCGGTGTAAGAGATATTTTTGCAGAGAAAATTCAAACATCACTAACTACAATAGATAATCAACTGCAAGATATTGCCCACACCTCCTTAATCGCCTCAGAAAAGTTTTTGAGTGATACCAGGAAAAGACAGGTCGTACAGCATGTCTTTGATTGGTTGAAAAAACCAGAAGTACCGAAATATCAACCAGCTTCGATTAAAGCTGTTTACGCCCTAAAGTCTCAGTTTAACGACGAAGAAGATAAAGAATTTTTACAATTCATATTTGAGGAGTTAATCCGAAAAGCCACAAACAATCAAGGTGTTGATTTGGGATTCAGTCTATTAGTGGGTCTCTCTCCAAAATATGAGGCAAGGAAGCAAAATTTTGATGACATTAAAACTCGTATTGAAGCGGAACCAGAGGGAATAGTTAAGCAATCGCTTATTAAGGGTTTAAAAACGATGCGTCCAGAAAGTACAAATCAAAAGAATAAAGATTATTGGGAGTGGGTTGATTCACTTTCGTAACAAAGATGATATCTTCATATACACATCTCAAAGACGAAACCTATTATAACGAACTCTACGACAAATTCACAATTGAGGAATGTAAACGTTGGGAGGACAAAAAAGATCTCGAGGATTTGCCGACCATAAAAGACGAAGATCCCAAGAAGTTGAAGATCAAAGTTAGCTTTGCCAAAAACGTAGTTATCCCGGTCGCTCTATATGCAGTTAAAGGCGAGCGCTATGCCAAAAAATCAGAAACTATCCGTCAGTGGATGGAACGTGATAGGGCTTTGGATGAAAAGGTTGCTAATGCCGTAGAACCAAGAGGAATTCGCTGTTTAGTTTGTAGCTCACCCATGGCTTGCATTTCTAGGGATCTCCATTCTGATACCAGAAATAAAGAGCAAGTCCTTTTTATGTTTGAATGTTCCACCAAAGGACATAAGCGTCGTGCCTACTGGGAGGGTGGCGAAGAATGGGAGCCACGACCTTATCTTTGTTCCAAGTGTAAAGCCGTTATGAATTCATCAAATGTTCGTGAAGGTGATCTTATTACCACCAATTATATCTGCTCCGAGTGCGACCATAGAGAAACCGACACTCTTGATCTAAGCCCGAAAGAAGAAAAAATTGATCCTAATTTTGAAGCCGACCGTAAGAAATACTGCCTATCAGAAAAAGAAGGTGGAGACTATATCACTTGGATGGCAAACTCCAAACATTTACTCAGTTTGGTAAAGGATCGGGAAGAAAATAAGGAGGTCTATGAGGCAGTGGCCAAAATTAAAACACTGGCAATCGTCGATCTCCAGAATCTACTAAATCCTCTAATTGAGAAAGCCGGTTACGCCAAGTTAGAGTTCGGGAAGCCAGAAGTTAAAAAAGACCTATTTGTGGAATTTACCATTCAAGATAACAAGCCAGGCCGAGTCGAGTATGATAGCCGTCATGGCCTTGAGAAGCTCATTAAGAAGTCTTTAGAGGGTACCAACTGGCGTCTGATGAGTGATGGCATATCCTACAAGCTCGGATTCCTTAACGGACGATTGCGAGGAGCATCCGGAGAAGAACATCTCAAAGAACTGATAACAGGCAAGGAAGCCGATCGGGAATAGGACAGCATAGTGTCTTATTTTTGAGACAGTCAAAGATGCCATTTTCATGTCCGATTTGTCCCATTCGAAAAAACAGACCCCGACCCACGTGCCTCAAATCCCGTCTGTTCAAATGCTCAAAAAAGCGCTATAATACCCTTATAATATTGATATCTCGGGGCACTTAACCCGAGTGTCCCGCCAATAGAGACTTCGTCGTCGTCAAATTAACCACTATATAATTGATAAATATGGATATTGAAGAAACGATTTTTTTCTACACAAGAAACGATTATTTAATCGTCAATAATCTACTTTGCGGTAATATGGATCGTCTTTGGCAAGTTGCCGAAATTGTAAATAATGATTCAAAAAGTGTTCTTAAAGAGCACGAAGGCGGCGAACGAACTCTTGATAAAAAAAGTGTTGAGAGATATAAAAACCGGATATATGAAAAATTGGACGATGAAGCAAAAGTAAAAATTATTAAAATCGCCAGGAATGATATTTCAAATATTCTTAGGGCTATGAAACCAACAAAAAATAAAATTGTGCTCTACAGAAATGTAAGGATTGACGATGTCCTGCCCGATTACAATCTTAATGATATAGTAGAGTTTAAAATTATTTCATCAACATTTACCGTTCCATCGGACCCAGATTACGACTTTTATAGATATGAAATAACTATTCCAAAAAACGGGTTTGTTTTAGAGCTTGACCAATTTGATAGCTTCATCCGAAATGAAGACGGCGAAATTCTTCTGCCGCCGATGAAATGCAAGGTAAAAAATACGCGCAATAATAATAGCGAAAATTGTAAGGGAATAATTGAGTTAGAATATCTGGAAAAACTATCTGTTAATATTTAAATACAAATTCCGAAAAAATAATCCGACCTGAATACCTCAATTCATGATCGGAAAATATGCTAAAATGTGCTTACAAGGTCTCACCCGGCGGGCACTTAACCCGAGTGACCCGCCAAAATTATATTTTATTTATGATATTATATTATCTATAAAGAAGTCATAATATGAATCTTTTTAATATAGAAAATAAAAAAGGTTTTACTCTCATTGAACTTTTAGTTGTCATTGCAATCATTGGTATTTTATCCAGTGTTGTTTTAGCAAGTTTGAATTCTGCACGGGCGAGCGCGAGAGACGCGAAACGTCTCGCGGAGATGCGTTCACTTAAAACCGCTTTAGAATTTTACTATAGCGATTTTGGTTATTATCCTCAAATAGGCTGGACTAGCAGTGTAGATGCAGATTGGCAAACGAGTGCTCTTGCAAATGCTTTAAGACCTTACATACCAACACTTCCTGTCGATCCTACTAACACTGGAAGTCGTGGCTACGATGGTAGTTATGTCTACTCATATTTTTCAAGTAACTATCGTGCTCCGGGACAAACTAACCAGCAATGGTACATGATAGTATTTCGTCTTGAGAATCAAAGTCATTCCGCGCAGCTGACAGACGGGTCTCTTTCGTGTGGAAATGGTAGTAACAATCTTCCTCCCAATCTTTTCCATTATGGTACTAACAGCAACGGTATCATGACAATTGGCGGTAATTGTATTTCGTTATGAGAATGTTTCTAATTCTTTTATTTTCTAGGATGGAAATTTAAATTAATTTAATGCGCTATGGTGAATGCGAATACATCACGGGCGCCAGCGGAGAATAAGGTGGTACGAGCTTCTGATAGAGTACTCCCGGTGGTAACAACATCATCAATTAAAATTACATATTTTCCTTCCACTCTAGAATCAGCTTTAAAACAACCGATCAAGTTTGACATTCTTTCTTGTTTTGATTCGCTCCGACTTTGTTTCGGAGTCTCTTTAATTTTTTGAAACCATTGTGGTGCATATAATAAAGTTCTTGCCAAATCATTTTCAAGTATTGATTTTGCGATAAGTTCACTTTGATTATATCCTCGCTCCATTCTCCTTTCGTTTGTAATTGGTATTGGTATCAATAAAAATTGGGCGTCGTTGTCAAAAATTACAATATCAGATATTAAAGCAATTATTTCTTCCTGAAGGAGCTTACCGATATGTTCCAACGGTAATACATTTTCTTTATATTTTAATTCCCAGATAATTGCCCGAACTCCGTTATCTTTATAATGAAAAAGTGGATGAATCCAGTCCATCTGGTCCACATATTCTGCTTTCGGTAGATTATTTATTTTTTCCCCATCCAATTTCTGAACAATGGCAAAATCTGTTCTGGGCGGTAGAATAAAATCAAGAATTGTGACAAATAATTTCTTTATACTTTTTAACATATATAATCTTTTATGTTATACTAATTATATACTATTATTTTTATGGAAAATTTTCTCTCAAATATAGTTGGTGACATATTTAGTAAAAAAGAGGGAAGTGTACTTGGTATAGACATAGGCTCTTCGTCTATAAAAATAGTTCAGTTGAGCCGAAAAAATGGTCATGCTGTACTGGAAACATATGGAGAACTTGCTCTAGGCCCATACGCTGGTAAGAGTATAGGTGAGGCTACAAATTTACCTCAAGAAAAAATTATTGAGGCGATAGCCGATATGTTAAGCGAAAAAGAAGTTAAAATTACTACTAATGTCTGTGGTGTAGCTATCCCTTTTGCTTCAAGTCTTATGGCGGTTATTGAAATGCCAGTTATGCCCCAAAAACAACTTGAAAGTATGATACCTATTGAAGCAAGAAAATATATTCCCGTACCGATTTCCGAAGTAGCTCTTGATTGGTATATTATTCCGAAAGATAAAAATCCAGACACAGAACAAATACCAAATCCAAATGAAAAAACAACTCCTCAAAAATTAGAAGTTCTTATTGTTGCTCTTCACAACGATACTCTTATTCGTTACAAAGACATTGTTACAAAAAACTCTTTAAATGTTAGTTTTTTTGAGATTGAAATCTTTAGTACAATGCGTTCTATTTTGGAACAAGAAATCACTCCGGTCTTGATTGTTGATATGGGAGCCACAAGTACAAAATTATATATAGTGGAAAGAGGAATTTTGCGCTCATCACACATGATAAATCGTGGTTCACAAAATATTACTGACGAACTTTCAAAATCTCTTGGTATTTCTATAACAGATGCAGAAAATCTTAAAAGAGAAAAAGGACTTTTGGGTGAAGTCAATGGAATCAAAATTAAAGATGTTGTTACCCTAACTTTGAGTTATATTTTCTCTGAATCAAATCGTGTTATTTTAGCATATCAAAAGAAGTATGATAAAAATGTAAGCAAGGTAGTTTTGGTTGGTGGGGGGAGTGCTTTGAAAGGGGTAGTAGATGTTGCCAAGAGTAGTTTCCAGACTGAGGTTGTAGCTGGTGACCCTTTTGCAAAAGTGGTAGCACCGGCATTTTTAGAAAAAGTTTTACACGAAACAGGGCCGGAGTTTGCTGTGGCCATGGGAGTTGCCCTCCGCAGATTACAGGAACTTGACTAAATTTTGGACGAGTATAGTATCTTAATTGGAGGTGTGTCATGCCGGGATACGGTTCGATGCTCGATGTCGATGTGCCAGACAAGCCGGCGGGGGTAAGCTGGCGGAACACGGTTCTGATCGCAGTCGCTGTCGTCATCGCGTTGGCGGCAGCCGTCCATTGGTGGTTTTGATCCCGTTCAATCCCATTCAAGTCTCACGGGGGGAGTCTCACAAACTCACTCTCTCGTGAGGCTTTTCCCTTTATATTTTTTATTTTATTACTTGTAGAATAATGTTTTTTTGGAAACTAGTGACGCTCAATGAAAAAAACTCGAGGAATTTCCTAGCAAAAAAATACCCGTGATCCAAAAAAATGTTATACAAAGGGTTTTATACACAGTTTGCATAGTTTTTTATTTCCATTTGTACTATAATTAATATGTCCTATGGAACCAAAATTTCAAACATCGTTTATTCCTAAAAAACCAA
>JAPLZX010000024.1:23756-36541 GCA_026394815.1 Candidatus Zambryskiibacteriota bacterium
CCAAATAATAGAAGCTGATAAAAATATAATAGCAGCTCGCGCAGCATTTGAACCAGAGAAAATCCAAGAATTAGTGGATGTAAACAACAGAATCATATCTGCAAAAAATCTCTTGGAAAATCATGTGGTTGTATCCAAAATTCTTGTTTTGATGGAAAATTTAACAATAAAAAAAATGCGTTTTACCGAATTTGATTATGTGAATAAGGGGAATAATCCAACCTTGTCTATAGTAGGCGAAATTCAGACATACAATGCCTTAGCTGAACAACAGGATATATTTTTAAAAAATGAGTTCATTAAAAATCCAGTATTTTCTAATTTTAATTTAGGAGATAACGGTTATATATTAGTGAATTTTTCAGCAAATATTGATCCAAATTTATTATCTTATAAAAAAATGATTGAATCAATGCCTTTAAATTAATGATATGAAATTCGCCCTACCACTTATCACTATAGGAATATGCATAGGAACGTATTTTATATATATTAGTCCTACAGTATCCGAGGTCAAAGGATTAAGTCTAAAAAAAGCTAATTATGATGAAGTGCTTTTAAAATCAAAAGAGCTTAAAGATAAACGTGACGCTGTGCTTATTGATTACAATAATATTTCTAATGCTGATATTGATAAGTTAAATAAAATTATTCCTGAAATATTTAATTCTGTATTATTTGCAAACGATGTAAATGCAATGGCTTCAGGAAATAATTTAGTTGTCAAAGATTTTAAGATTGACCCACAGAGAACAGAAGATCGTGATTTAATGATTAATCAACAGAAAAGCAATCCATATAAAACCACAATTATTACCTTTAGATTGGTAGGACAATATGGGCAATTCGTCAAATTTTTAACAGCCCTTGAATCCAATTTGCGTTTGATAGATGTTGTAAATTTGTCCATAAAGACCATTGGGGGGCAGAAATCTACTGATAATTCTTTGGAATACTTATTAGAAATGAACACTTATTCTTTAAGATAATATGGTATCACAAAAAACACAAAAAATACTTATAGCAATGATTGTCCTTTTGTTATTGGGATTTTTGGGGTACAAGATGTTTACTAAAGAAACAGTAGTTTTAGAAAATACTATTGTTCCGTCTAACACAGAAATAGTTGGCCAAGACATTTTATCTCTAGTAGAAGAACTAAAAGCAATATCTATTGATCAAGATTTCTTTTCAAACCCTTTATTTAGTAATCTTAAAGATTTTACCCAAACTATTTTCCCCGAAGCTCGTGGTAGAGTGAATCCATTTGCAGTAATAGGTTCTGATGGTTCTTTGTCTTTACCACAAGCAACCAGTACTGGAGGAAGATAATAAAAAAATTTAAAATTTAAAATTTTAAATTAATTACACATGGATATACTTCAAATACTTGTAAAAAAAGGTATTTTACTACAAAAGGATGTAGAAGATATCACAAATGAATCATCAACTTCAGGTTTAACTATTGAAGAAGTGCTTTTAAAACGAGGGGTTTCTATAAAAAATATCCTTTCGGCAAAAGGAGAATATTTTGATATCCCAATAAAAAGCTTAGATGAACATGATGTTCCTCTTAGTACACTTAATTATATTCCCGAAGATTCCGCTGCCCATTATCATTTTGTACCAATTAGTGTTACAGACGGGGTTTTGGAAATTGGTATGGTAAATCCAGATGATATAGAAGCTCGTGACGCTCTTAACTTCATATCGTCTAAATCAGGAATGCCTTTTAAAGTTTTTCTTGTCACTGAAACAGATTTTAATAAAGTTTTTTCTTTGTATAAAGGTTTTTCTAGTGAAGTTTCAAAATCATTATCGGAACTTGAAATGGAATTGAAATCAGAATCCAAGGAGGTTGGTGAAAAAGAAAAATTAGATATAGTAGGGGTTAGTCAGGATTCACATATAACAGAAGATGCTCCCATTACCAAAATAGTAGCTACCATATTGCGTTATGCAGCTGATGGAAATGCTTCGGATATTCATATTGAACCATGGCGAGATAATATAAAAGTACGCTTTCGTGTAGATGGTGTTATGAACACAAGTTTAATACTTCCCACGAAGGTTCATGCCGCCTTGGTTGCTCGTATAAAAATTCTTACAAATGGTATGCGATTGGATGAAAAACGTAAACCACAAGATGGAAGATTTACTGCTCGTGTGGAAGGACGTAAAATTGATTTTCGTGTATCTACATTCCCAACTTATTTTGGTGAAAAAGTGGTGATGAGATTATTAGACCAGGAAAAAGGAGTAAAAAAATTGGATGAGTTGGGTATGAGTGACAGGAATTTAGAATTAATTCGTGAAGCTATAAAAAAATCATACGGTCTTGTCCTTATATCTGGTCCGACTGGTTCTGGAAAAACCACCACATTATATTCTATGTTAAAAGAGATAGACCGAGAGCACCAAAATGTTCTTTCTCTTGAAGATCCCATTGAATACAACATAGAAGGGATGTCTCAATCTCAGGTTCAAGCGGAAATAGGTTATACATTTGCGTCAGGGTTACGAACGACACTTCGTCAAGACCCGGATGTTATTATGGTTGGTGAGATTCGAGATAAAGAAACAGCACAACTGGCTATACAAGCAGCACTAACTGGGCACCTGGTGCTTTCTACTGTGCACACTAATGGTGCACTTGGGGTTATTCCACGACTTGTTGATATGGGAGTTGACCCCTATCTTATTGCTCCCACATTAATTTTAGCTATGGCACAGCGATTAACCTTAAAGCTTTGTCCTGGTGCTGGAGAGGCGGTTCCAATTGAGGGAAGTTTAAAAGTTATGATAGACAAACAATTTAGTGATTTGCCACAAAAATATAAAAATGAAATTGATTTTACGGATAAGGTTTATAAGACTAGTGAAACGGCAGATTGTCCTAATGGCACTCGTGGTCGTATGGCAGTAATTGAGGTTTTTAAAATGACTGACGAATTAGAAGATGTTATTTTGAAAAATCCAATAGAATCTGAAATTACGAAGGTAGTTAGATCTCAAGGAATGCTTACTATGAAAGAAGATGCCATTATAAAAACTATGCATCAAATTATTCCTTTTGAGGAAGTTAATGTGTTATAATGTCTTAGTAAAAACATTATGGAAAACACACAATTAAAAATATTGTTGGTAGATGATGACCGTTTTCTTCTTGATATGTACTCACTTAAGTTTAAAAAGTTTGGTATAGAAATAGATACGGTGGCAACTAGTCTAATGGCTTTGGAAAAATTAAAAACCGGCACCTCATACGATATTCTCATTCTTGATATAATTATGCCTTCCATGGATGGTTTAGAGTTATTAAAAAAAATAAGAGAAGAAAAATTAGTTCCTAATGCAGCAGTTATTATGCTTACAAACCAAGCGGATGATTTGGATAAAGCAAAAGCATTAGGTGTAGATGATTATATTATCAAAGCAACCACCATTCCTTCCGAGGTTGTTGAACGAGTTGTTACAGTTTATAAAAATAAACAAGCTAAAATATCTTAAAAATGTTCGCTTATAAATAAAAAATAATGGTTTCTGACTACAAAAAAGAATTTGAAAATCTAATTTCTACTGTAATTAAGGAAGATGCATCAGATTTGCATTTGGCAGAAGGCCGTCAACCGATTATTCGTAGTAGTGGTTTTCTCATACCCTTAACAAATCATCCTATTCTAACAAGACAAGATGTGAAAGGTATTTTAGATGAACTGATTGATGTTTCCAAAAAAGAGATTTTTTTAGAGAAGAAAGAAGTTGATTTTGCTTATTATGACAGTAATAAAACAAGGTTCAGAGGTAACACGTTTTTTCAAATGGGTAAAATAAGTATAGCTTTGCGTTTGGTACCCAAAAAAATCAAGACTTTTGAGGAATTAAATCTACCAACTATTTTGGAAACATTTGTAAATAGGCAACAAGGGTTTTTCTTGGTTGTTGGTCCTACAGGCCACGGTAAAAGTACAACTCTGGCTACAATTATTGAAATGATTAATCTACAGCGTCTAGAACATATCATCACAATCGAAGATCCTATCGAATATGTTTTTGAATCTAAAAAATCTATTGTTGATCAACGAGAGATATTACAAGATACACCAGATTTTCATACTGCGCTTCATGGTATGTTTCGTCAGGATGTTGATGTATTAATGATAGGGGAAATGCGCACTGCTGATGATATTTCAACTGCCGTAACAGCTGCAGAAACAGGACATCTAGTTTTCTCTACTATGCATACCAACAACGCAGCCCAAACAATTGAACGTATAATTGATTCATTTGATACTAGGCAACAAACACAAATTCGTATTCAACTTGCTTCAAGTCTTCTGGGTATTTTTTCACAAAGACTTATTCCTCGTGTTTCAGGTGGGCTTATACCAGCCGTTGAACTTTTGATTAATAATAATGCTGTTGCTAATCTAATTAGAGAGAATCGTGTTCATGAAATTAATTCCGTTATTGAAACAAGTTCTGACCAAGGAATGATTGATCTTAATAGATATTTAGGAGATTTAGTTAGGGCGGGAGAAATAACCATAGAAAATGCTTATTTATACTCACAGAATTCAAAAGGTCTGAGGGAGTTGTTGAAGCTTTCAATGTTGATATTGCAATAAATCAACTTCAAAAACGTGGATTAGTTATTTCGGAGATTCATGATACAGAAGAAAATAAATTTAAAGTTCCTTTATTGTCTTTATTTAATCACGTTTCAAATAAAAGTATTGTCATTTTGTCTAGACAAATGGCTACACTTTTCCAAGCACAAGTCTCTGCTCTTAGGGTTTTTAGATTACTCGGTTCTCAAGTTGATAATCCTACACTACAAAAATATCTATCTGCCATTGCCGATGATCTTCAAGGAGGGAGTTCTATATCGGCAGCCATAGCAAAATATCCAGACGTTTTTTCACCTTTCTATATAAATATGGTTCGCTCTGGTGAGGAATCTGGGAAGCTTGATGAAATATTCAATTATTTGGCCGATTATTTGGATAGAACTTACGAAGTAACATCAAAAGCAAAAAATGCACTGATTTATCCGGCCTTTGTTATTTTTACATTTATTGGAGTGATGATTTTAATGCTTACTGTTATTATTCCCAAAATTGCTCTAATGATTACAGATTCTGGCCAAGCCGTCCCGTTTTATACCAAAATAGTACTCATAATAAGTAGTGTATTTGTAAATTATAGTATTTTTCTTGGTCTTGGGATTATTATTGTTGGTTTTGGTTTATGGAAATATTATCATACCGAAGAAGGAATGATATTTTTTGATAATATGCGTTTAGATTTACCATACCTAGGTGATCTTTATCGTAAATTATATTTATCACGCATTGCTGATAATTTAAACACCATGATTTTGAGTGGTATTCCTATTTTGAAAGCATTGGAAATTACTTCTTCTGTGGTTGATAATCGTATATATAAAGCAGTTCTTGATGATACTTTAATTAAAGTGAAAGAGGGGGTTTCTCTTTCTAATGCTCTTGGTCAATATAAAGAAATTCCCAATCTTATGACCCAAATGGTTAAGGTGGGCGAAGAAACAGGAGAGCTGGGCAATATTTTGAAGTCTTTGGCTAAATTTTATCAACGCGAAGTTACTACTGCGGTGGATACTCTTGTTAGTCTCATTGAACCGGTTATGATAGTGGCTCTTGGTGTGGGGGTGGGAATACTGCTTGCGGCGGTATTGATGCCAATCTACAACATCGCCTCCGGCATGTAGTATTTGTGGTCTTTTTGTCCGATTTCTGCATTGGAATTTCAAAAATCTTTATAAATACCCGATAATTAAACGAAATTACAAGTTTTTATAAACGTTGCACAGGAAATTAGAAAATAAAGACGAAATGCGCCAGCCTGAAGGCATGTCTGAGCGAAGCGAGTTCGCCGAGAAGGCCAACATAAGGATATTATTTTCTTGATTTCCGAGCATAGCAAAAGCCCACCAGGGCTTTATGCGTGTTTAGAAAAACTTGTAATGGAGTAATATTTATCCACAGGGGTTCTTTCAATATACTCGATAGAGCCGTATAATATAAGTACTCGTTTATAAAAACGGTAGTCTCTGGCATAAGAGAGGTCGACCAATAATTTTATTATAAAAATTTATTTAATAATTTATGAAAAATTTATGAAAAAACATAAAAATCGAGGTTTTACACTTATTGAATTGTTAGTTGTTATAGCAATTATAGGTATCCTTTCATCTGTTGTTTTGGCTTCTCTTAACACAGCTCGAGGTAAGGGTTCAAATGCAGCCGTAAAGTCAAATCTTAATAATGTTCGTGCACAAGCAGAATTATGGTATGACACGAAGTTGGGGACATATTTAGGTGTTTGTGCAGCGGTAGCTACTGCTGGAGGTATTAAGACAGGAGTTGACGCAGCTGGAGTAGCTGGTGGTGCAGCAGCCGCATGTTTCGATGCAGCTGGAGCATGGGCCGCTTCGGCACCTCTAAAAGTTGCAGAAGGAGCATCTGCTTATTGGTGTGTCGACAGTACAGGTCAATCAAAAGGGGAAGCAGCTCAGGTTGCAACTACAGTTTGTACATAATTTTATCCAATCTAGAAATCACAAAAAGACCGGTCAACCCGGTTTTTTTGTTTTATTTATATAGTTTTCAATGTATAATATGTAGAGAAGTTTTCAATTTATAATTTCTAAACAAATACAATGAACTCATTAGATTTAGTATGCATATTTATTCTTGGTACTATTGTTGGTAGTTTTATAAACGTCGTTGCTTTGCGTTTTAATACAGGACTTTCTATCTATAATGGGCGATCGAAATGTTTTAGTTGTAATACGAATTTACAGTGGTATGAGATGATTCCTATATTAAGTTACTTTTTTCTTCGTGGTAAATGTCGGACTTGTAAAAATGGAATATCCTTACAATATCCAATTGTAGAGTTTCTTACGGGGGTTATTTTTGTGGCTATTGCTCTGCGTCAAGTTTATTTATGGCCTTTATATGGTGCTTTTGAACATGGTTTACTTTATTCAACTCTATTTTTTATCTATTATGCTTTTGTTTTCGGATTACTTCTAGTTGTTATGCTCTATGATATTCGCCATAAAATTATTCCAAATGTTTTGGTCTATATTTTCATCGTACTAAGTTCCATAAAACTTTTATTGTTTATTTATTGTAAAAATTTTTCATTAACTCCCATAGATTTATTTGATTTATCCACTCCACTTCTTTTATTTGTACCTTTTGCTTTATTATGGTTAATTTCGGAAGGCAAATGGATTGGATTTGGCGATGCAAAATTAGTTTTTGGTATAGGGGCTCTTACTGGTTTTGTTTTTGGAATTGGGGCAATAATACTAGCTTTTTGGCTCGGAGCTCTATGGAGTATAGGTCTTATAGTTTATGACAGATTTAAACATAAACACAAAATTAATCTTAAAACAGAAATTTCTTTCGCTCCATTTCTTATTCTAGCAACAATTATTGTTTTTGCTGCTCGTATTGATTTACTTGGACTGAATGATTTTCTAGCGCTATTTTATTAGAATATGAAGATTAAATATAGAAATAAAAACGGGTTTACTTTAACTGAAGCGCTTGTTTCTCTTGCTATTGTTACTCTTATTATGTCGTCTGTCCTTTTTAATTATTCCACATTTAGTGATAATCTAGCTTTATCTTCTGCTGGACAAGAATTGGCAATAACAATTAGACAAGCACAAACTTATGGCCTGACTGTGAAAGAAGTTAGTTCCGGAGGAGGAAGATTTGATTCCGCCTACGGTCTTTGTTTTGATAAAGATGATGCTGGAAATTATTATCTTTTTGCAGATTTAAATGGAGATAAAAAATATGATGTAGGCAGTGGTTGTGGTAGTGGACCGACTAATACCGAATGTGTTGAAAAATTTACACTAAGAAATAATGTAAAAATTTCTGATGTATGTGATGGGTCAGCTTGTCCACCACAGCCGGCTGTTAGAATGATGGATGTTACTTTTTTGCGCCCAAATCCAGAGGCTAATATTAATTTTACTAACAATGGGGGAATTATTGTTGTAGGGCCCTCCTTGACAGGGAAAGTAATTCTGATTTCTCCAAGAAATAAAACTATTACCATAACTATTGAAAGTACAGGACAAGTATTGGTGGGACAAATAATATAATAGCAATTTCTAATTTTCAATTTCTAAACAAATACATGGAAGTAACATCAAAACAAAAAGGAATACAAACAAAAAAAGGGTTTACATTGGTGGAACTAATGGTATCAGTTTCTGTTTTTGTCATTATAATGGTTATTAGTATGGGGTCTATCCTTAGTATATTTGATGCAAACAGAAAATCACAATCACTTCGTACAGTTATGGATAATCTAAATTTTACAATGGAAGCCATGACCAGAACAATTCGCTTCGGAACAAATTATCATTGTGATGCAACCCTAGGCGACATTTCTACACCTGCTCCCAGAGATTGTAATCTTGGGGCTTCTTCTATAGTTGTTAAGGCATCAGATGGAAAGAAAGTAGCATATAAATTAAGTGATGGAAGAATTACTAGGTCTATTAATGGTGGGGTAGATTATTTTGTTACTTCTTCTGACGTGACTATTACTGATTTAAAGTTTAGAGTGGTGGGGTCCACCCCTTATTCTGTTGGCAATGATTTATATCAACCACAAGCTATAATTACAATTAGTGGTTTTTCAGGTATAAAAGCTACGACCAAATCATCTTTCAGTTTGGAGACTACTGTATCTCAAAGAATGTTTGATTCACAATAAAATTATATAAAAACCAAAATGCAAAATTATAATTCAAAATTCAAAAAAGCGGGATTTACTCTGGTTGAGACATTGGTGGCTGTTAGCATTTTATCTATATCCATAGCGGCTACATTTACTGCTGTGCAGAATGGTATTCAGAATTCTACAGTTGCAAAAGATCAAACAACAGCTTTTTATCTTGCTCAAGAAGCCATAGAATATATAAAGAATCTGAGAGATCAAAATGCTTTAAATTCTATAAATGGAGGGGCAAATAAATGGTTGACTGGTCTTTCTGATGTGGGAACTGACCCGTGTTATTTCGGTAAGGTATGCAGAATAGATTCACCAGCTCAAACTACTGTTTATTGTGGTGCAGCTTTTGATGCTTGCCCAGTTTTAAATCAAGATTCTAGTACTGGTTTGTTTGGGTATACAGCAGGTTGGACTCCAACAATTTTCAAACGAGAAATTCAGTTTAGACAAATAGTTGCAGATAGAGAAGTTGAAGTAACTATTCGAATGAGTTGGACTAGTAGGTGGGGAGGGAAATCATTTCAAGTAACCGAAACACTTTTTAATCGACAATAATATGAAAACAAAACACGGATTTACATTACTTATTGCTATAATTACCACATCTATGCTTCTTATTGTTAGCTTTGTGGTTGTTAATATAGCTTTGAAACAAATTGTTTTAGCTAGTGCTAGTAGAGAGTCTCAGTTTGCTTTCTATGCAGCAGATAGTGGCACGGAGTGTGCAGTATATTGGGACTTGAAAGGTAGTACTATAGGAGAAATTAGTAAATTTGATATTTCCACACCCGGAACAATAATATGCAACGGTCAAACGATATCAACTGGCACCCAAACTGTTCCGACCATACCAACACAGTCAAGTGTTATAGGGGGAAGTGCTAATAGTATTTTTTATATTCCTTTCACGAAAGGGTGTGTTATTGTTAGAGTTACAAAGTCAGGTGTTACAACCACAATAGATTCTAGAGGGTATAACACTTGCGATACATCAGCACTTCGTCGCTATGAACGAGGAGTTACGTTGACGTATTAAGTTATAATCCTAGTGTTATAATATCCAGTATGAGCCAAAAAGTTCCAAAAAAGACCATAAAACGACTAGAAAATCTCAAAAAAACCATAGAACATCATGGGTACTTATATCATACTCTAGACAAACCAGAGATTTCTGACGAAGCCTACGATTCTCTGGTATTAGAATTACAAAAAAGAGAGGAGGAGTATCCAGAGTTAAAATCTTCGGATAGCCCTAACGATAGAATTGGGGGAGAACCATTGAAAGAATTTGTGAAAGTTACTCACAAAATGCAACAATGGTCCTATGATGATGTTTTTGATTTTGAAAGTTTGAAAAAATGGGACGAAAAATTAAGAAATTTTATAAGGAAAGAAAATCTAATGGACGAAAAAATGGAATATTGTTGCGAACTCAAAATCGATGGATTAAAAATAGTTTTAACATATGAAAATGGCAAACTTATCCGAGGAGCGACTCGCGGAGATGGTAAAATTGGTGAGGATGTAACAAATAATGTCAAAACAATACACAGTATTCCGTTAGAGTTAAAAGAAAAAATAAATATTATTACGGTTGGAGAAGTGTGGATAGGGAAAAAAGATTTAGAAAAAATAAACAAGATACGAGTTAGAGAAGAAGAAATACCTTTTGCAAACACTAGAAATCTTGCCGCAGGGTCTGTGAGACAACTTGATCCAAAAATCGCAGCTTCCCGAAGTCTCAGATCTTTTATTTATGATATTGATGAGTTTGATGGAAAGGAGCCAGAAACACAAAAAAAAGAACTAGAATTGCTAAAAAATCTTGGATTTGAAGTTAACCCAAATTTTTCTGTGTTTGATAGTTTATTTGGAGTTGAAAAGTTTTATCAAAATTGGGCAAAAAAAAGACACACTTTGAATTATGGGCTTGATGGAATTGTCATCAAAATAAATTCCAATAAAATCCAAAAAGCCTTAGGATACACTGCTAAATCTCCTAGATGGGGAGTGGCCTATAAATTTCCAGCCGAACAAGTGACAACTATCGTGGAAGACATAGTCCTACAAATTGGTCGAACTGGGGTTTTGACTCCGGTGGCACATTTGCGCCCTGTGATTGTTGCTGGTTCTACTGTTTCTAGAGCAACCTTACACAACGAAGATGAAATTCGCAGACTTGATGTGAAAATCGGAGATACTGTCATTTTACAAAAAGCGGGAGATGTTATTCCAGATATTGTATCTGTTGTAAAAGAATTGCGTACAGGCAAAGAAAAGAAATTTATCTGGCCAACACATGTGTCTCAATGTGGAGGAGATGGGCGAGTGGAGAGAGTTCCTGGACAGGCAGCATGGAGATGTGTTAACAAAAATTCTTTTGAACAACAAAAAAGAAAATTTTATCATTTTGTTTCCAAAAAATCTTTTAATATTACAGATTTAGGACCTAGGGTGATAGATGTACTTTTAGAAAATAATTTAATATCAGAATATGCTGATATTTTTACCCTAAAAAAAGGAGATTTACTTTTATTACCTAGATTTGCCGAGAAATCGGTGGACAATTTACTTTTTGCTATCAATAAAGCTAAAAAAACAACTCTGGCACGATTTATTATAGGATTATCCGTACCACAGGTGGGGGAGGAAACAGCATATATATTGGAGCAGAACTTTCATAGCATTTATAATTTACAAAAAGCATCAAAAGAAGGACTTGAAAAAATAAATGGCATTGGGCCGATAGTGGCAGAGTCAATCATAGATTTTTTTGTATCAAAAGAAAATAAAAAAATAATAAATAATCTTTTGAAAGAAATTATTATTGTAAAACAAAAAAGTTTAATATCCAGCAATAAACTTTCAAAGAAAATCTTTGTGCTAACGGGAACTCTTACATCTATGTCTCGTGATGAGGCAAAAGAGAAAATACGTGAGCAGGGGGGGGTGGTATCAGAAAGTGTTTCAAAAGAAACAGACTATGTCGTTGCTGGGGAAAATACTGGTTCAAAATACAAAAAAGCCCAGGAGCTTGATATAAAAATTCTCTCAGAAAGTGAATTTTTAGCTTTACTATAAATATGATATTATCGAACATATGATTACTAAAAAAGACATACAAAATCTAGCAAACCTTGCTCGTATAGAAATTTCTGAAACCGAAGCAGAAGATTTAACATCCGAGATAGATTCTATTTTGGGATATGTTGGGCAAGTTAAAAATATATCCGCTGATTCTATGCGAGAAACTCCGGTTTTAAAAAATGTCATGCGAGAGGATGTGGTCACTCATAGTGCTCGAGAATACACAGAAGATTTGCTTTCTTCGGCATCGGGTCGGGAAGGAGATTATCTCAAAGTAAAAAAAATACTATGATTGATCTCACTAACCTAACAATTGTAAAAGCACGAAAAGCACTTGATACGGGCGAATTTTCTGCTGTGGATTTGGCGTCCGCATATCTTGCTGAAATTGAAAAGAAAAATCCAGAATTAAATGTATATTTGGAAGTTTATAATGATGTTTTGGAGCAGGCAAAATTAGCGGATGAGAAAATTGCACAGGTAAAAAATGGTGGGCAATCATATCCACTTCTTGGGATTCCTCTTGCTATTAAAGACAACATTTTGATTAAAGGTAGAACAGTTAGTTCTGCATCGAAAATTTTAGAACATTATGTGGCACCATATGATGCCACTGTCATTAGAAAACTAAAAGAACAAGGAGTAGTTTTTATCGGGCGGACAAATATGGACGAGTTTGCTATGGGAAGTTCCACGGAAAACTCTGCCTATGGTGTAACAAAAAATCCACACGACACGTCGAGGGTTGCGGGAGGAACTTCTGGCGGGTCAACGGCGGCAGTGGCGGGGAATTTAGCTCTTGGTGCGCTTGGATCGGATACAGGGGGGTCAATTCGCGAACCAGCATCCTTCTGTGGGGTTGTGGGATTTAAGCCTACATATGGAAGAGT
>JAPLZX010000003.1:0-772 GCA_026394815.1 Candidatus Zambryskiibacteriota bacterium
GTTTAATCCAGCGTTTAATATATCTGTAACTATTACTCCTGTTGCATTATCTGGTCCATTATTTGTTAAAGTAATTGTGTAAGTTACTGTATCACCTACACTGGCTGTGGTTTTATCAGATGTCTTTGAGATAGAGAGGTTGGAAATTGGAGCTACTATTAAAATAAAGGTTGCAACACAAGTTTTGTTATTATTCATCGTTACTTGTCCACCTGAATTACAATCTCCTGACCATCCTGTAAATGTTGAACCAGAATTTGCTGTAGCTCCTGCTGTAATTGTGGTTCCAGAGTTATATGTTCCAGCTCCAGTAACGGTTCCGGAACCATTACCTGTTGTGTTAATAGTTAGAGTATAGGTGATTGGTGGAATACTACCCACAGTTACAGAGGTAAAAGCTGTAACTGTTCCACCAAGTCCGATACAAGTAATTGTGTAAGTTTTTCCTGAAGTTAAATTACCAGTACTTTCACTACCTGAAATAGCTTTTGTTCCTGACCAATCACCACTAGCCGTACAAGATGTAGCGTTTGTTGAAGACCAAGTTAGAGTAGATGAACCGTTGTAAGAAACACTGGTTGGATTTGCTGTTAAAACTACTGTTGGTGCTGGTGGTGGAGGTGGTATTAAATTAAATGTTGCTATGCAAGTTTTGTTACTATCCATTAAAACTTGAACACTGTTTGAACCATCACAAGCCCCACGCCAACCTGCAAATGTTGAACCATTACTTGCTGTAGCAGTTGCTGTAACTATTGTTCCGGAATTTTAT
>JAPLZX010000003.1:820-7161 GCA_026394815.1 Candidatus Zambryskiibacteriota bacterium
ATTATAAGAGTAAAAATTTGAGGCTGAGCTCCAACAGTTACATTGGCGTTAGCTGATGCTGAACCGCCAGCTCCTATACAAGTTATTGTATAGTTTTTGTTTGAAGTTAAATTGTTTTGCAATTCACTACCTGAAATAACTTTTGTTCCTGACCAATCACCACTAGCCGTACAAGATGTAGCGTTTGTTGAAGACCAAGTTAAAGTTGATGAGCCGTTGTAAGAAACACTGGTTGGATTTGCTGTTATAACTACTGTTGGTGATGGTGGAGGAGGGGGAGGTGGGGATGGAGGGGGAGAAACACAATCAACTCCATAATTAATTACTTGTCCTACAAAAACAGTAACTTCACCAGTCGTACGATTGACATACCCAGCGTCATACTGAACGCGTCCACAACTATGGCTGGAAGCGATATAATTCATGTCAAAATGACCACTGGCATGAGCAGGGAATTCTGTTGTTCCTGAAATACTCCATCCTGTATTATCTACAGTACTATCATAGGCACCACAACCTGCTTGGTTACTATGAAAAGCAGCAATCTCAACACTATAGTGGTCATTTGTATTATTACTAGCATCTATGCTGTAAGATGGGTTTTCACTACCATTATCACAACCACCCGGAGTTAACCCAGAATAATTCATTGTCATCGGAAACGGACCACCAAAATTAAAAGTTCCTGATGCTGCGTGAATACTTGTTACTCCAAAAACGAAAAACACAGCTACAAATATAGTTATGAATAGGCTGAAGTGCTTAATATAATTTGGTTGATTTTTGTTCTTATTCATAACTCCTTAATGATGCCGAAAATAATACATTCTTGTTACAATATTGTCAAAAAAAGCGAAAAAAATCGTTTTTAATATGTTCTTATTTATAGCCATATTTTTTATTGTGTCCTTTATGTAAAAAATACTTTTATAAAATTATTTTTTACTTTGTAAAATATGTCTTATTTAAAAAGTTATACTAAAGGACATTTCAGATATAATTTAAAAGACATGTCCTTTAGTATAACTAGGATGAGTGTTTCATGGTAAATTCACCAAACTACCACACGAAGCTTTGATATGATATTCTAAATAAATGAAAGATATATTCTTGTCCCCATATAATCCAAAAGAAACCGAAGAAAGGATTTATAAACTTTGGGAGGATAGTGGTTTTTTTAATCCAGATGTGTGTGTTGAAAAAGGTGTAACAAAAAAAGATGCCAAACCATTTACTGTAGTCATGCCCCCAACTAATGCAAATGGTTCTCTGCATGCCGGACATGCTCTGGTCATGACTATTGAAGATATTATGATTCGGTATAAAAGAATGCGAGGATTCAAAACTTTGTGGCTTCCTGGTGCTGACCATGCCGGATTTGAAACACAGGTTGTTTATGAAAAACAGTTAGAAAAGGAGGGACGCTCTAGATTCGGTATGAACCCAGATGTTTTATACAAAGAAATTTTAAACTTCACTTTGCAAAATAAAAAAGATATGGAGTTACAGGTTCGTTCTCTCGGCGCATCGTGTGACTGGACACGTGAAAAATTCACTCTTGATGAGGACGTGATTGAAAAAACTCAAAACACTTTCATTAAAATGTTTAACGAGGGTTTTGTATACAGAGGAAAAAGAGCAATCAACTGGTGTTATAAGCATCAGACTTCCCTGTCCGAAGTTGAGACCGAATCAATAGAAGAAACTTCTCCATTTTATTATTTCAAATATGGACCATTTGAAATAGGGACTGTCAGACCTGAAACAAAATTTGGCGACAAATATGTTGTGATGCATCCTGATGACAAAAGATATGTGGAGTATAAGCATGGCCAAAAATTAATGGTTGAGTGGATAAATGGTCCTATTGAAGCAACTGTAATAAAAGATCCTGTGATAGATATGAACTTTGGAACTGGAGTTATGACAATCACACCATGGCATTCGCAAGTAGACTTTGAGTTGGCCCAAAAATACAATTTGGACATTGAACAAATAATAGATTGGAATGGAAAACTACTTCCGATAGCAGGAGAATTTACCGGTATTAATATAAAAGAGGCCAGACCAAAGATTGTTGAGAAACTGAAATCAAAAGGTTTGTTAATCCGTATTGATGAAAATTATAAAAACGTCATCAAGAGATGTTACAAATGCAATACGATAATAGAACCGCAAATAAAAGACCAGTGGTTTGTAAAAATGGAACCATTGGCAAAAATGGCATTAAATTCAGTAGATAAAAAAGAGATTAAATTTATACCAGATAATTATGAGAAAATATTCCGATACTGGATGACAAATACAATAGATTGGAATATCTCCAGACAAATTGTTTGGGGAATACCTATACCAGCATGGTTTAGAGAAAAAGAAATTGTGGTAAGTAAAAATAAACCGGATGGAGAGAGATGGATAAAAGACTCAGACACTTTTGACACTTGGTTTTCGAGTGGTCAGTGGCCTCTTATGATGACTGAATTTCCCGAAGGACTAGATTATCAGAATTATTACCCAACAGATGTGATGGAAACTGGGCAAGATTTAATTTTCAAATGGATTCCGCGTATGGTTATTTTTGGATTGTATCTTGCTGGTAAAGCTCCTTTTCACACCGTATATCTTCATGGAATGGTAAACGATGCTAAAGGTCAAAAGATGAGCAAAAGTACTGGTAATGTCATAAACCCCATGACATTGACGGAAAAATTCGGTACAGACGCATTAAGAATGGGACTGATAGTGGGAAATACTCCGGGAACCTCTCTCGCTCTTTCAGAAGACAAAATAAAAGCCTATAAACATTTTGCCAATAAAATATGGAATATCACTCGCTTTGTATTAAGTAATACTGAAAATTATACTGGAGAAAAGCCCAGCAAAATAACTGAATCGGATGAAAAAATATTATCCGATTTTGATGATATTATAAAAGATGTAACAGTAGATATGGATAATTATAGATTTTACCTATCTGCTGAAAAACTTTATCACTATGTTTGGCACAATTTTGCTGATAAAATAATAGAGGAGTCAAAAGAAAAATTAAAAAATAAAAACAATGAAGTGGTCTTATCAGCGCAATATACCCTAAGACATATTTTAAAAACCTCACTAATTTTACTTCATCCGTTTATGCCGTTTATTACAGAAGAAATTTGGATAAATATGGAAAATAAAAACAATAAACTACTTATGATAACTGAGTGGCCAACTAAATAAAAACGATGTTAGATTTAATACAAAAATACCCATTCATTATGGCTTTTATCTTGGGACTTTTACCTGCACTTATTT
The DNA here is from genome assembly GCA_026394815.1 of Candidatus Zambryskiibacteriota bacterium. Classification (GTDB taxonomy): domain Bacteria; phylum Patescibacteriota; class Minisyncoccia; order Phycocordibacterales; family DATDWN01; genus C7867-006. The sequence goes on from JAPLZX010000003.1 coordinate 4,118, forward strand.
GGCTTTGGTTTTGGTTAAAAGAAGATATTCACCCAGAACCGGCAAAGATGATTACTTTATCATTTCTTGGTGGAATGATTGCTGTACTTTTTGTTCTACCTCTTCAAAAAATTGTCTATGATTTTACACAGGGCCATGAAACTTTATCATTTACCCTGTGGGCATCAATTGAAGAAATAATGAAATTTGTATTTGTATATTTTATTGCAAAAAAAAAAAAAAAAGTAACTGAAATTTTTTTAATGGAACAGATAAATTATGGGGATTTAATTGGTCTAATTGAAACTGGGAATATGCGTTTTTTTGGAGCATCACTACTCCATATTATGACTTCAGGAATTGTGGGTATAACTATGGCATTAGCTTTTTATAAAACAAAAAAACAGAAAATATACTACACGATTTCCGTACTTATTATTGCTATTGTGTTGCATACTGCCTTTAATTTATTTATAATGAATATGCCACCAGAATATCTTTTTCTTATGTTCGGAATGGTTTGGGTTGGTATTGTTGTATTGCTTCTAATGTTTGAAAAAGTAAAACACATTAGGAAAACTTCTATATTTGATCAACCTCTATAAATTTTTGGAGATTAATCTTAAATAAAAAATTATGAAAGATAATAGATCATTTTTTGAAAAATTAACAGGAAGTATGAAAATGGATGAACCATTAGAAAATGATGTGGAAGATGCTTTCGATAAAAAACCTAGTAAAACAGGTCTTGATACTGAGTCATTATATGAAGATGATGCAGAAGAGGGACAACTTACAATAGATTTATATCAAACACCAACAGAAATTATTATAAAAAGTATGGTAGCAGGAGTAAAACCAGAAGATTTAGATATTGCTATAACTCGTGATATGGTCACAATAAAAGGCAAACGAGAGACGGAGCGTTTTGTCAAAGATGAAGATTATTTCCACCAAGAACTTTATTGGGGATCTTTTTCTCGTACTATTATGTTGCCGGCAGAAATAGAAGTTGAAGAAGCTGATGCTGTAGAAAAACATGGACTTCTGATTATAAGGCTGCCGAAGATAGATAAAAATAGACAAACTCGCCTCAAGGTAAAAGGATAAAAAAATGATTTAAACAACAAACCACTCGATTGAGTGGTTTGTTGTTTGTGGTGCCTGGGGGGTGAATCGCACACCCGACCACTTCCTCTTCAGGGAAATGCTCTACTACTGAGCTACCCAGGCATATTTTTATAAACCGTTAAGTAAATTTTTTATATTATCTATACCACCATTCAAACCCCCTGTTGCCCCACCATATACACCCATCAACTGCTCTAAATATGGTTGAATAAGATAATATGCCCCCACAGCAGTACCAATGATAAATATCCAATAAAACATACTCATAATACGTGCTAGACGCATAGAACGCCTCATAGAATGCAATATATTATTATTTTCCTCTGCTAAGGCAACGCTTCTTTTTAAAAGTTCTCTTTCTTCTGGTGACATAGATAAATACTAGCAAAAACAGATATAAAAATCAAAATCTTTATATGTTTATATAACTAAAAATAGAGACGTTATAACTACTACTTGGAAATAGTTAATGGAATACCCATTCCCTATTTCTGTGTTATAATCACAAGATGAACACACAAGAACACTCTTTGAGTTGGGATGCGTTGAGTCGTATAGTTATTATGGGAGTAGCCATTCTTTTGCTATGGAAGGCGCTTGGAGCTGTAGTGGTTATTATAATTTCCCTAGTTCTGTCTGCTTCTTTATATCCTCTAATACAAACGGTTCACATAAAAACTAAACTTCCTTTGTTGTTTTCCATATTAACAGTTTTTCTTATACTTCTTATTCCTTTTATTATAATTGGTGTCACCATCATTCCAAGTTTTAATACCCAATTTCCTGAACTATTAACACACATCAACACCACAATCAAACAAATCCCCTTTATTTCAAATTCGTTCAATGGTTTTGATATAAATCAATATTTACAATCACACTATAGTTTTGTAGTGAATTACTCAAAAGATATTATTTTAACGATTGTTTCTATAATCACAATTATCATTTTGACATTTTATCTCATTTACGATTACGAGCGGTTACTTAAACTTTTCTTAAATATATTTCCGTATCAAGAAAAAACCAAACTAAAAGAAATACTTGGAGAAATAGCAAAAGTAACAGGTCAATACATTAGAGGAAATGTCATTATTTCAATTATAAGTATTTTTGTGATTTTTGTTGGCCTATTGATTATAGGCGTCCCTTTTGCACTACCTCTAGCAATCTTTTCCGGAATATTGGATTTACTTCCTCTGGTTGGTTCTACAATCGGTGCTGTCCCAGCATTGTTAGTAGCTTTTAGTCTATCTCCTACAAAAGGATTCTTTGTACTTATTTTGTTTTTGTTATATCAACAAATTGAAAATGCTTTTATAGGACCAGCAATCTACAACAAAGCTCTTAATCTCTATCCCGCTTTAGTTTTCCTTTCAGTTATATTGGGAGCAAGTTTATTTGGTATTTTAGGCGCATTTCTAGCTCTACCGATAGCAGCAAGTATTCCTGTTGTGGTTGAATATCATCAAAACTACAAAAATAGACACACAAATTAAAATTTTTGTGCCCTCGGTAAGAATCGAACTTACATTTATCCCTTAGGACGGGATTGTTCTATCCATTGAACTACAAGGGCAAAATTTTAAAATCTCGTTGAGCCAAAACCTTTTCGGAGCACTCGGAGGTCGTGAGCATGGTCTTGTCAATGACCCCGAGCTTCGCGAGGGGCTCTTGACAAGTCACGACTGAGAATCAGAACGAGCTTTTCGCTGGAAAAGCGAGTGCCTCTGAAAAGATTTTGGGGAGTAAGAGATTTTAGAATTTTATTACTTAATATCAAGCAGTTGTGCCAACCTAGACCTATCAAAGCCTACCACAATTTCATTATCAACAGTTATAACCGGCACGCCAAGTTGCCCTGATTTATTCATCATCTCTTTCCTTTTTTCCAAATTACTTGCTACATCAAAAGCTTCGTATTTTATTTTGTG
>JAPLZX010000009.1:0-18772 GCA_026394815.1 Candidatus Zambryskiibacteriota bacterium
ACTAATTCTTTCAGAGCCTTGTCGATTGTTCCAGAGCTATAATCATCAGAAAGTATATCTATTATTTCTTGCCTGCTCATTTCCTCCGTCTCTTCCTCTCTAAAAAGTAAGACTATTTCTTTCTTCGTGTCCTCAATCGCTGTTTTGCCTGGATTGTGTTCACCCTCATACGTGAATTTAATTTCCCCAGTCTCTTTGTTTGACTGTATTTTTACAGTAAAAGGTTCAATTGCTTGTTGTTGTCTCAGCTTAGCTTGTTCTATTATCAGGGAATCATCTTTTTTTTCTACCATAAGCAGACAATCTATGCCCGCAAAAATATCTGAAGAACCCCTTAAACTGTTTGCAGATTTTTTGTAATTTGAGTTTTCTTTTCTATGATGATGAACAAACAACACACTTGCCCCTTGGTTAGTTATTTGCCTAAATCTCCCCATTATTTTAGATATATCCTTTGATTCATTCTCATTACCTGAATGGATTCTCACAAGAGGATCAAACACGACAAGAATTGGTTCAAGTTTTTTTACTGTTTTCAGTAATTTATTGAAATCATCATCTTTATCAATTAAAAAATTATCTTCTTTGATATACAAAACATCGTGCGATTTAATGAATCCGACCTGCACCAATCTTTTTTGTATATGTTTAAGATGGTTCTCTTTGTCAATGAACATTACTGGTCCATAGTTTGTATTGAATTTTCCAAAAAGTTTTTCTCCCGATGAAATACACCTTGCTACTTCCTCGGTTATCCATGTTTTAAAACTTCCTGGAATACCGGAAATGGCGGTAATAGAATACTCTGGAATGAGCTCATCCACCACCCATCTATCTGGTGGAAATTCTGTTTCCAAGATCTGACCAGTTGTGTTGAAGCTGAGATAAGATTTATCACTATTTATAAGTCTGAGTTTTTCAGACAACTCTTTACTTGTTTTCATTTTTTTTATCTTTATTTGGTAAATTATTTTCTTTGATATTTTGTAGAATCAAAACCAAAATCTCCGCTATTTTTTGGGCGGATTCGTTAACAGCCTTTTGCTGTTGGTTATTTGTTTTTTTCTTATTTGTGATGGTAATTTATTAAGCTATTAAAGCTCAATAAAGTCCGCCGTTTAGGTTCTGGATAATTTTTCAAACAAAAAAACCAGAACAATAAACACCAGTCGTTAGACTGTTATTTATTGTTCTGGCTTCTACAGCCCACATTTGTGGGTTACCTGCAAAACAGAGACAATTCCTTACTTACACATCCCGTGTATAAAGGCTCAGGACCTCAATGAGCTAAGACTAGTATACACGAATGGTACCATTAGTCAAGAGTGCGTCTTAAATTCCACACCTTTAGAACCTATGCAGAAATAATTTTTGGTTTTACACGAACGACACGACCAATATTTTCCAATACTAAAATCATCCAATAATGCTTGAATCTCATTTACAGACGATAATTCTTTTTTAAAAAATCTGTCACATTTTTGACACTTCCATTTTGGTTTATCTTTACTTGAAACAAAATCAGATATTTTTTTGGAGGTTTTGTTTAAAATATTATCAACTTCTCGTCTGAGTATTATTAGATTATCCTTATCTTCAATTGTTATGCCTATCGGGGTTCCACCCCCACCAACGATAACTGGAATACCCCAGTCTCCTGATTCAACATCAACATCATAGTCTTTTTCTGCAAGAGTATATGATGTTTTATCGCTAATAAATTCCGCTATACTCTGCTCTGTTTGGTTGAGCTTAGAATTATCGCCATTCATGATTAAGTCCAAAACCTTAAGAGCTAATCTTGGTTTTTTGTACTTATAGCGGGCATAGGCAATTATTGTTTTTGCCTCATTTTTTATCTTCTCCATACCCATATACTACATAAAAGTGTTACAAATGACAGTTTTTAGTTTTTTAGTGTATATATAGGAAAAAACTAAAAACTGCTAAATCATTGATTATTGTATAAAAATATCATATAATTTTGACACAACTAAATATACCGAGACCTAAACCCTAAAGGGCATGGTCGTAAATCGTACATCACAAAGAACCCATAATTAGGGCGTGATGTACGTTATATGGGGAAACTCGTATATGGTCGCAAGACCTCCTAGTTGTGGGTTTTTTGTATATAAAAACTAATTTTAAAAGATATGGAAAAAGAAACAAAATCAAATCCAACCCCTTATATATTGGGTTGGATTGGTGTAGCAATGGTTGTATTGATTATTTATTTTGGTATGGATTATACATGGATAATTGTTAGTTTTGTTATTTTTGGGTTAATACTCCTTTATAGAAAACAAATAGAAAATTGGGCAGAGAATGAAGGTAAGAATATTGTGCAACTTATTTTTGGTTTGATTACTGTGGTCGGTATTATGATAGGGGGTTATTATGGTTATTATACTGTCATAAACAAACCTCCCACAGAAGTAAATGGAATAGTAAAGTATGATGATTGTAGGGAGAAAGTAATATTAACCACAGATGAGTATGCAAAACAAGGAGGTACTTTCATATGTAATTTATTGAAAACAAATTCAGGAAAATCCCTTGGTGGAGAATGTGTAAAAATTATTACTGATAGTTCTGGTGGATGTCAAACGGTCTATTTGTATCAAAAACCCTCAGAAATAACCTGTGGAGATAACTCTTATCCTAATGCAAATGATATGTGTACTTGCAATTATGGTTATACATCTAATGGTAGTTCTTGTATAAGTTACGACCAGGATTGCGTTAGTTCTTATGGTACTGGGAGTTACTCAACAAATCAAAACCAAAGTGGAAAAAATTCTTGTGGCTGTTCAAGTGGTTATGTTTGGAACCCTGATAATACAGCTTGTATGCCTAAAAGCCAGGCAAACCAAGGTTGTATCACTGCTTATGGTGAAGGAAGCTATTTTACTACCGAAAACGGAAAAGGAGTTTGTGATTGTTCGGTTGGATATACTTGGAATTCACAACAAAGCTCTTGTGTCACGACCGAATCAATAAATCAGCTTTGTAAACAATATCAAGGGGAAAATAGTTATTATTTAGGTTACGTAACAAATGGAAAATATAACTGTAAATAAATTATTTTAAAACAATTATAATTTTTTTAACTCACACCAACCCTCCAACATCTCGTTATTACCTTCCAACATCCTCGCTCTAAGGTTCTTTTGTTGAATATGCCCCTTTATATGTGTTGATGTGTTTGAACCTAAAACAAGGCAAATATGCTATGCTTTGGTTTAATTAAATTACATCACCTTAAACAACCTCCTTTTTGTGGTGTATAATTAATAAATCTATGTGGCAAAAAATAACTAAAATATTGAAATCTTCTTACACTACGATTTTTGTCATTGTGATAATAGTTATTTTCTCTCTGATTTCATATTATGTAATTTCTTTTGGAAAAGAATTTTTATCTTTTGCAACAAGTGAAAGTTATTCCGATACTTCTAGCACTGAAACAACTCCAGTAACAGAAGATTGTAATGTCTCTGGAATTAGTATTCACGGTGCGATTGTAACCTACAATGGTAACAATGCGTATAATGACCAAGATAAATTGATACTCGACCAGACTGCTTCTGATGGAATACAGTGGGCAGTAAAACAAGCAAATGATAATGAAAAGATAAAGGCTATTGTAGTTGAGATAGACTCATATGGTGGGTCAGCAGTTGCAGGTGAAGAAATAATGCGTGACTTCAAAGACTCTAAGAAACCGGTAGTTGCATTCATTCGTGATGTTGGTGTATCTGCTGGGTATATGGCTGCAACTGGGGCAGAGACTATTTTTGCCTCTAGGTTCTCTACCGTGGGGAGTATTGGTGTAACTCAATCCTATCTTCAAAATGCAGACAAAAATACAAAAGAAGGTTTAACTTATATTGATTTGGCTTCAGGTCCATATAAAGATTCTGGTAATCCAGACAAACCACTCACAGAAGCAGAAAAACAGCTTTTTATGAGAGATATAAATATTATGTATAACGACTTTATAAACATTGTTGCAAAAAATCGTAATTTAAGCGTGGATAAAGTAAAAGCACTTGCTGACGGTTCTACGGTTATGGGTGAAGCTGCTTTAAAAGCTGGCCTAATAGATAAAATTGGATTGTACCCCGATGTAATAAACTTCCTCTCAGAAAAAATAGGAGCTCCAGACACAGTCTGTTGGCAAAATTAAAACAATCAAAACATCATGGAAACAATTTGTAAGAAGTGTATAAAGAGAGGAGATAAAAGATGGACCCCTGTTGAAATCAAAGAATATAAAAAAATATTCTCTAGATTACCGTGGTTAAAAAACAACAAAGATAAAAAAAACGATAATACCATTACAAATATTGCTGGGCAACTTCAACTAATAGAATTTTTTATTAAACTTAATATAGATTGTGAAATATCATTATCATACACGGATTATAGTTGGGTTGATGAAATAACTGGTGGAACTTATTGTGATTTTGAAAGCGAGATTGGACCAATACTTACTAAACAGATTGTGTGTGCGATAGGTGCAGTTGTAGAAGCTATTTGTTACGTAATTATTAAACACAACAACATTGATTTACCTAAAACAATATGTAAAAAAGAACTAGTTGATAATACAAATCTTTCAGTTATGTTGAATGTAATAAAAGAAAAAAGTCTACTTCCTAAAAGTGAATTGGACTTATGTTTCCACATAAAAGAACTCAGAAATAGGGTACATCTTATTAATCAGTCAGAGTCAGATGTTGAAATGTTTGATTGGAATTATAGTCATTCAACATTTGCATTAGAATGTTTATATTTTCTTTTACAAAGATGGTTAAACGCTAGTGATAATTTTATGCAAGTACATTTTCCTTATATTCCCATTCCTTTAAAGAGAGAAGAAATTTTAGAAGAATCGAGAAAAGGCTGGGAAGATTTAGAAGAAATGGAAAAACAATCAGACATAATCGCAAAAAATACACCACAAATATTTTTTATTCAATTGGGGTTGGGGTTGGAACAAGAGAGTTTATATATAATTAAAGCATTAACAAATGCGCAGCTTCACATATGTCATCCTGCATACCTAGAATACAGTTCCAAAAAAAGTTTAGCGGCTCAGCTCACAATAATCGAGAAGTTCTCCTTCCCTTACGTGTTAATCTTTGGAAAAAAAGAGTCATTAAATCATTCAATAATAATACGAAATATGACTGACAAATCTCAAAAAACAATAAAACTTTCTGAAGAGCTCGTAGAATACCTAAAGAAACTCGAATAAAAACCTTAAAAATTTACTAAAACAACACTAAAGTAGCCGTTTCAATTCCTCCTCATATTTCAAAGTTATTGCTAACACTTTTGGGTCAAGAGTGTTTGAAATCACATTCAATGTCTTACTCTCTATTTTTTCTATCGGTTTAAATCCTGCTCTATCTAAAATATCTTTACTTGCCGATAATCTAATTGCTTCGGCTTCTGCTTCTTGTGATAACTTATATACCATAGTACTAGCGTCTTCTGCCTTATCGGCTAAGTACTCCTGAATTTTAAGTTTTTTTAAGTTCTGACTTGCTATTGCTCCTGCTGAACTATAACTAGTAACATCATAGTTGTTTAACGCAGATTGAACACCATTACCTGTGTCTATGTAATCTTTCACAAATCCTTCTTGTTTTTTAGTTAGTTTCGCTGACATATAAATTATTATAATGTCCGAAAAAATATTTCTCAACTTTTGTGTGAGAGAGTTGGGCATTTAATTACTTTCATGAAATTTTTATATGTTCATACTTTCCAAAAAGTTCACTTTTTATATCATCAAATGTTCTAAGAATATGTGCACAAGTGATTAATCCTATACCAGTAGAATTTCCAACATCTTTCAACGTAAACTTCTTGTTAACTTCAAGTGTTTCTATGAAATTTCTAATTTTTTCTCTGAAATAATCAACTTCCTTTTTATTACTAACAGCCCCTTCTTTATAATCAAGAGATATAATAGCCAGTGATTCTGCCCCTACAACTTCAATTGCCTCGTATTGCTTTATTAGTTTAGAAAGCTGTTCCAAAACATCCCCTGATTTAACTGTTTTATTACCACTGTAATAATCCTTGAACATATTGGCTAAAGTTTTACTTCTGTTATCAATTGATTTTAAAACATTATAAAAATGTGTTATACGCCTTCTTAATTCATACTCCAAAGAGTCTAAATCTTTAAAATAAACTTCATAAAATGGATTATTACTTCCGTGATATTCTAATCGTGGGGTGTGAGATTCGGAACTTTGCGGAGAGATTGCGACAACAGAGGTAAATCTATTTTTAATGTCAGTAATTTCTGATATAGAAATTGTTGATTGCACATAATTTATTCCAATTTCATCGTATAGATTTCTTATCATTTTTCTCATCTTGTTTCTTCTTTGTATATTTTCCTTAATTAAAGTGGCTACAAACCCCAACATAAAACCTATAACAACACCCAAAAGAGATATTACTACTTCTTGTTGGTACCAAGCTTTTTGAGGTAAGGTCAAGATAAATGTTTCTGGAATTTTTGAAATCTGTGAAAGTTTATCCATATTATTTTTTTAAATTCTCTATTTTAAATGAGGCTTAAGGTAATCTTCTATTTTTTTGATGGCGTTATTCATCTCGTTAGATTCTATTATACTACATAATTTATTTGGAAAAATTTTACAGAATTCTAATTATGTTGTAAGGTTAAATAATGAAAAAAACCAAACTCCCAGTTGCCATCCAAACAAAAACACCCTATAACAAAGGAGATGCATATGAGGATAAGATATACAACCTAATGAAAACAAGCAGTATTCTATCAATGGGCTGTAAAAGAGCGGGGGCTGGTACGGGTCAGGATTCACAATTCACACACAAAGGAAAGGATTATAATCTTGAAATAAAACTGGATTTACTCGCAGACTATGGACAAAAAATGTTTATGTGGAGCAAGGAAAACAGTTGGTTTTGGAGAACTACCGACGAAATTAATGAATTGTATACTAGTCTTGGGGTTTTGGATTATGTAAAGGCAAAAGGAATCATTCCAAACAGACATTCAAAACCCACTAACTCTCTAACACTAGCTGATAAAAAGGAGGACCAGCATAATTTTGAGGATACAAAATTTATTATAGACTGTGAGGCACTATTAAAATACTACGAAGAGAAAAATGTTTTTTATATTCAAATAGGTAATGGTTATGGATTTTATTGTCTATCAAAAGACCCGGCAAATTTAGGGGTGCCAAAATTTAATGCTAAATTCATTCTTAGGTTACGGGCAAAAACAATTCACAGTGAACCTGTCCATAATTACGGATTTTATGCTGTATTAAAAGTGAAAAATAAACCACAAAAATCCAATTACAATATAGAGGGTGGCTTTGGACAAAACTTTCCACCAATTACTCCTTAAACAAGATTTGTTGTTTTTTATTAATTTTTTTAACAACCTTGTAATTAAAAGCTTGACTACGAATTTCTGAAACAGAAAGATGATTTTTTTCAATCTTTTCCTTATTTGAATCCATTTCAAGTATTGCTTCACCTATTGCTTTAGCAAGTAGGGTTGGAACTGCATTTCCTATTTGCCTCCATTGTTGTGTAACTGTTCCGTGAAATATAAAATTGTTCGGAAAACTTTGAATAGATGCGGCTTCCCTAACAGTTAAGTATCTGTCTTCTGTTGGATGAAAATACGTATGGCTATCTGTCATAATAGTTTGAGATGGTAATTTTCTATCAAGACGTTTGTATTTTTCCTGCCGTAGACGACCTTCCCGTATTTCGGACCAGTCAATACCAAGTTTTAATTTTGTTGGTAAATAAGCGTCCTCATCTTTTTTATATCTTATGGATTTTCCTTCGGGTATGTGTCTTATGCGCTGTAAGTCAAGCTCTTTTTTTATTTGAGCCTGTGATTTATTGTGATTATAAATCTTTCCATCTTTCGCTTTCAAATTTGTGAAGATATCCCCAACATTTCGTAATGTTTTATCGTTAAACTTAGGCTCTGGGTGAATGTTTCTGTACCCCTTATTATTTCCAATAAAAATAGTTCGTCTCCTTTTTTGTGGAACTCCGTAAAAATGTGCACTGAGAACTTTTGGTGTTAAGTCATATCCAATTTTAGAAAATTCAGTCAATATACCTTGTAATATGTTTTCATTCTTTCTACCAACAATACCTGTAACATTTTCAAGTATTACATATGTTGGGTTTAAAACTTCCACAAGTCGTACAAAATGCTTAAAAAGATAATTTCGTGAATCATCAGGAATTCCTTTTCCAACAGTAGAGAGTCCCTGACAAGGCGGGCCACCACATACAAGACTTATTTTTTGTCCTTTTGTTAGCTGAAGTAGTTTTTCCTCAGTCAAATCCTTTATATCCTCAGTATAAACCTCTGCGTGCTTATGGTTTTCTTTGAAAGTAATCATAGCAGGTTTATCAAAATCAACACCAAGAATACATTTAAACCCCGCCTGTTCAAGACCGTTTGATAATCCTCCCGCTCCCGCAAAAAGGTCAACGAAATTAAGTTGTTGTTTTTTCACATTTTTATCTTAACATTATTTCTCTTGTTAAATAAGACTTTACATAACGTCTTTTTATACTTTATATAATAAAAATATGATCATCTCATAAATGAAGTAAAACTGATTAAACTTGGAGCTTTTTTGAATCTTTTTGAAATCACCTTTATTTTTTGATTTGCCCCATCAATATATGGTTTAGCCATCTTTTTTGCCTCATCATATGTTATTTGACCAGTTTTCAGTAATATTCTTATTTCTTTGAGTTTTTGAATATTTTCCATAGTATTGAAAAATGCCTACCTAGTGGTAGACATTTCCTTGATATAAAGCAGTTTGGAATACATTCCTTCCATGTATCTTTTATCGCTCAAAATGGTTATAATAACTTCTGGTTCGGGGCCCTGTAAAGATTGTAATTATAATACACTATGAACAAAACGATAATTTATTATACTGGCAACATGGAAGACGAAAAGTTTGAAGAGAAAATCCGACAGGGAATTTTGGATGCGAATTGTGGATTGCCGATTATCTCCGTGTCACAGAGACCGATGGATTTTGGTGATAATATTTGTGTAGGAGATGTGGGGCAGAGTTATTTGAATGCTTTTAGACAATTACTTATAGGATGTGAAAAAGCCATAACACCTTTTGTTGTTATGGCCGAATCAGATTGCTTATACCCAAAAACGGGATATTTTGATTTTGTTCCGACGGACCTCAATGTTATTTACAGTTGGGACAATGTCTGGATAATGTGGAAAAGAGAAGGATATAATAGATTTTGGAGAAAAGAGCAAACCCATGGTAGCATGATTTATGGCAGGGAATTTCTGATTAATCTATTAAAAGAAGCACTTACAGGACTGCCAATGTGGAGCAGGGAAAAAAGGGGACTACCTTTTTATAAACCCGAACACAAGTTTGAATATTTTCACGGAGAAGTTCCTATTATAAACATAATAACTGGAGCCAATGGGAGAAAAGGTACTGTTGTAATGAAAAAAAAGACCAATGGAAAGTTTGCCTTACTGGGGTTCGGCGGTAGAATTAAAGAAAAAATTATTTTTATGATCCCGTTAGAGACAACTATGTGGTACGTATATGTATTAGTGAGCAAAAAAGATAACAGATGGTATACTGGTTTTACGAACGATTTACGGAAGCGCTTCAATGAACACCATAGTGGTTTGTCAAAATATACGAGATCACGAGGACCATATAAGCTTATTTATTATGAAGCGTCATTTAATAAAACTGATGCTAGGTCGAGAGAATTATATTTAAAATCTGGGATGGGTAAGCGATATCTACGAAATAGATTGAAGCGATTCCTGTCTCTAACGGGATGAGTGATTTAACCATAATTTATTATTCGGCAAATACTATAAGCGACGAGTTTTATCAAAAAACCAAAGATGTGCTTTTGAAAGCCAGCGGCGATATTCCTATTATAAGTGTTTCTCACAAACCCATGGATTTGGGAAAAAATATCTGCGTAGGTGATATAGGGGCGTCAAATGTAAACATTTACAAACAACTATTAATTGGGGCAAAGGAAGCCACTACCGAATTCATAGCGACCGCAGAAGACGATACACTTTATTCAGAAAGTCATTATAAATACAGACCGAGTGAGGGGAAATTTGGATACAATATGAACAAATGGTCTCTTTTTACCTGGTCAGAACCGCCGATATTTTCAAACAGAGGAAGAATGACATTAAACGCCCTAATAGCGCCAAGAAAATTATTAATTGAAGCACTGGAAGAAAGATTTGCAAAATACCCAAAAGATGAAATGATTCCAATACAGTATTGGGGAGAAGTTGGAAGATATGAACAACATCTAGGAGTCACGGTCCGACCAACAGAACAATTTCAGTCAGAGATACCAATAATTATGTTTAACCATCCTGAATCCTTAAATTATAAACAGCAGGGAGAAAGGAAAAAATTAGGAGACGAGAGGTTATACTCTTTACCTTATTGGGGCAAAGCCAGCGAGGTTGTAAAACTTTATCAATGAGTTCTGTTAGAGATAATCCCGTTAGAGATAAAAATGAAATGTTGTTTGCTCGCACAAATGAATTGGCAACATTATCTAAAGCAAAGTATTTAATCAGATGCGATGCCCACTACGCCTTTGATAAGTGTTTTGATGTTAAAATGATGGCCGAGACGCAAGATAATTGGACTATGGTGCCGGGAATACAGAAATTTTGGCTCTTTGGGTATTAGTCGATTCATGATAATATCTAGCTGTCTGAACTTTTATTAATAAATCCTTATTCACATGATTTCTATATGTCTTCCAACAAGAGAAAGACCGGAAGTGTTTAAGAATATGTGTATGTCGGCTTTGAGTACGGCTTTTGACCCAAACGACATAGAGTTTGTTACATATCATGATAATGATGATATTTCGGTTTATAACTATATTGGTAATCATAAAGAAGTGGTGGGAGATAGAATACTCCTCTCGCAAATGCACAACGAATGCCAGAAAATGGCAACAGGCCCCATTTATATGTATGCCATGGATGATCTAATTTTTTATACCAAGGGCTGGGATAAACGTGTTAAAGAAATTTTTGACAAATCAGTCGATAAAATACTACTCGTTCATTTCAATGACGGGTATTTTGGTTCCAAGTTGGCTATCGTTGGTTTTCTTCATAAGAATTGGATTGATACGGTTGGTTATTTTCTCCCTCCTTATTTTGGGGCCTGTTATGTGGATAATTGGGTGACTGATATTGCTGTAAAAATAAACAGAAAAGTCTATTTGGAATCGATTATGGCGAAACATGTTGAGGTTTTAAACGATAAAACCCACACAGAATATTTAAAGAAAAAAGGGGATGCCAAAATAATTTATAATTCAAAAGAATGGGAGAGGGAAAGGGATGCTCAACTTTTGCAAAATTTTATAGATCAATATTTGCCCAAATACTCTTAATTAACATGGCTAAGACAGATTTATCAATTTTAATACCTGCACGCAATGAAGAATTTCTCAAAAAAACAGTTGAGGATATTCTTTCAAACATAGAAGGAAAAACAGAAGTTATAGTTGTGCTGGATGGTTATGAGAAAGATATTCCAATTTTACCAACTGCCGATCCGAGAGTTCGTGTAATAAAAAATGAAACAAGTTTAGGACAAAGGACGGCAACAAACCAAGCGTGTAGAATTTCGGAAGCAAAATTTATTATGAAAGTTGACGCACATTGCGCATTTGATAAAGGATTTGATGTAAAAATGATGGCTGAAATGCAAGACAATTGGACTATGGTGCCAGTTATGAGAAATCTGCACGCTTTTGATTGGGTTTGTCCCGATGGGCATAGAAGATATCAAGGTCCCAGTGGGGTGTGTACAGAATGTGGAAAGCCGACAACTAAAGATATTGTCTGGATAGCTAAAACTAATCCCCAAAGCACAGCATATTGTTTTGATATGGAACCGCACTTTCAGTATTTCAGAGAATTTAAACACAGACCAGAAGGTAAGGGAGATATTACCGAATCGATGTCTATCCAAGGTTCATGTTTTATGATTACTCGCGATAAGTATTGGGAGCTCCAAATATGTGACGAAACATTTGGCAGTTGGGGTTCACAAGGAATAGAAGTTGCCTGCAAAACATGGCTTTCGGGAGGGCGGGTGGTTGTTAATCATAAAACTTGGTATGCCCATATGTTTAGAACCCAAGGCGGGGATTTCGGTTTCCCATATGAACAGTCGGGGAAAAAAGTAGAACTTGCAAAACATACAGTCAGAGAATTATTTTTTGATAATAAGTGGGACAAACAAATTTATCCTCTGTCATGGCTTTTGGAAAAATTCTGGCCAGTACCTGGTTGGACAGAAGATGCCAGAGCAAAAATAAAAGCTTGGCCACTGCAAAATAATAAGACAGTCCCGGGGATACTTGGGTAAAAGATTGGATATATATAAAAATATGAACCCACAGAAAATAGTTATCGCTAGTCCGGTGCCGGCAACTCCCACGAAGAGGTTTTTAAATGCTATGCCTAAAAATTACGACTGGCTGATAGCGGACGACAGTAACGGCAAATTAAAATTACCGGAAAGAAAAAACATTTTCTCATATGATTATAAAAGTCAGAAGAAAATATTGGGGAAATTTTATGATGAATTTACTGTTTTTTTTAAATCGTCTGCTTGTCGGAATTTTGTTCATTTCTTAGCCTATAAACAGGATTATGATTTTGTTGTCTCTCTAGATTATGATTGTGTTGTGCCAAAAGATTTTATCATGAGTCATTTAGAGGCGTTTAAAAGTGACAATAAGTTGACTGGTGTTAAAACGGCATCAGGTTGGATAAATCCGCTCGAAAATTCTCAATGGTTTTCTCGGGGATTTCCATATGATCAGCGTGATAATTACGGTACGTTAAAAACCTCAAAGAGTAAGGGAAGGGTGGTTCTAAATATGGGTCTTTGGGAAAATGTTGTTGATATTAATGCTATTGATAAGGTCTTGGAAAAACCTCCAAAAAAGTTTAAGATTAAAAGGGAACATACTGCCGTTATGGGTTTGGTACCTTTGAGCGGAATGAACAATTCTTTTTTAAAGGAAATAATCCCAGCTTATCTCTTTTTGCCGAATTTTAAAGTAGGCAAATGGGAAGTATCGCGTCATGATGATATTTGGGGGGGTTACATTCTTCAAAAACTTATTCAAAAAAGAGGAGATCTGATTACCTATGGTAAACCGATTATTTTTCACGAGAGGGAATCTTACCAGCCCCGCGTTCTTTATCATGAACATTATACCCACATTTTAGAGCCATTTTTCCGCGAATTAGTGGATGAGGCGGTTTCTGATGTTAGAACAGGGGATTATGTTTCAATGTTCGCTCATTTTTCGGAAAATTTTGAGAGGCAGTTGCAGAAAAACAGAAATAAAATTCCCTCACATTATTTTAAATCGTTTGAATATTTAGTTAGATCTATGAAATTATGGACAAAACTTTTTCAAAAACTTTAATTACCGGCGCCGAAGGGATGGTTGGTTCCTATGTTGATTTTGGTATAAGAACGGACGCGGATTCTTTGGATATAACGAATATCAAAGAGGTTTCAGAAAAAATTGAAAATTATAAGCCGGATACGGTCATTCATTTAGCGGCCGAAACCGATGTTGATAAATGTGAGCGAAACCCAGCTGATGCCTATTTTGTAAACAGCGTCGGGATGTATAATATAGCTCTGGCGGCAAAGAGCATTGGCGCTAAGATGGTTTATATTTCTACCGCCGGCGTTTTTGACGGAACTAAAAAGACGCCTTACTCTGAAGAAGATGAGCCTAATCCCTTTAATTATTATGGAAGGTCTAAATATTTAGGAGAGCTTATAGTCAGGGATTTGTCAGTGGATTACTTGATCATTCGATCAGGCTGGATGTTTGGCGGTGGTCCGGAAAAAGACAAAAAATTTGTGGCCAAGATCATAAAACAGTTATCTCAGCCGGAAGTAAAAGCAGTTAATGATAAAATGGGTTCGCCAACATTTGCTAAGGATTTAGTGGAAGCTATTAAAAAATTATTATTGGAAAATAAAACAGGGCTCTTCCATTTCTCAGGGAAAGGTTGTTGTTCGCGCTATGAGCTCGCTTTAGAGATCGCAAAAATTCTTAGATCAAAGACCAAGATTATTCCGGTGAATTCTTCCTGTTTTAATTTAGATGCCGAAAGGTCAAAAAACGAAGGATTAGCAAGCAAACTTGACTTTATGCGTCCTTGGCAGGAAGCTCTGAAAGAATATTTAAAAACAGAGTGGATCCAGGAAGATTTTAATAACCTTAAAAAAATTAGAACATGAATCTCGTGATGAATCTCAAAATGACAATGGTCATATCCAGATATAGAGAAAACTTGGACTGGTTAAAAGAGTTACCGTGGAATTACATTATTTATGATAAGGGTGAGGATAATTTGCCGAGTTGGGTAAAAAATGTAGTTAAACTGCCCAATATAGGACGGGAATCACACACTTATTTAGCATATATCATAGATAATTATGACAATCTTCCGGACTACACAATATTTTTACAGGATAAACCACTCGACCATTCAAAAGAATTGATAAAAAAAATAAATAATTTTAAAGGAGAATGCGATTTTTTTGCTTTGTCAGATGATATTTTATATGCCGATGGATATGGGGGACCACATCACTTTGGACTTAAGATTGCCGAATCAGCGCGAAAAATTTTTTTAAACAAGATAGATTTTTTTGAATTTCCGGCCGGAGCGCAGTTCATTGTGTCAAAAAAAGCCATATTGTTTCATGCAAAAATGACATATCAAAGAATAATGGATTTTATGATAAGGGAAAAACCATATGTTGAAGATGAATATCGCTTTTTTTCTCCTTGGGTGCTGGAAAGGCTTTGGAAAACTCTGTTTGATATGGAACACAAGACTATATATGACTAAGAATTAAAAGAGATTTTGTTGGTATAATTTAGAATATTTGTTAAGATAATAGGACAGCTAAATGTTAGTATTTAGTTGTTGAGAAGCTGTTGAAGTTGGAATGACCCCCAATGATTTTTTTGGTTGGGGAAAGGAAAATACTATAATATAATATTTCTAATATGGTTAAACTTAAAAAAACAATTTTTACCCTCAACATCGACAACTATAACCGGGAAATAACCGACCTGACTTATCCTTTCATGAAACTCTATGCCGACAAAATAGATGCCGATTTTGTGGAAATTAACAAAAGAAAATTTCCGGAATATCCGGTTATTTATGAAAAATTTCAAATCTACGAAATGACCAAAGATGTTGATTGGGGACTTTTTTTTGATTGCGATGTTTTAATCAATCCAAAACTTTTTGATATTACCGAAGTTATTCCAATGGATACAGTTTCATCACTTGGTGTTAATTCCTTGGAGGGCCATTACGACCTCGACGAATATTTTTGGCGCGATGGCCGAAGAATGTCGGTCGGTAGCTGTATGACGTTTGCTTCAAATCTTTGCCGTGAAATGTGGAAGCCGATTGATGATTTAACCCTCCCCGAAATTCTTAGCCGTTTTCATCCTTGGCGAAATGAAGAATTAATAGGATATACGCCCGATTATCTGATTGACGATTATTTGATTTCCCGGAATGTCGCCAAATACCATTTAAAATACAGATCCTTAAGAGAGTTTTTGAAAGAAAGCGGTGTGAACGATTTCGATTGTATTTATCATCAGTTCGGTCTACCCAAAGAAGAGAAAGTCAAACAGATTAATGAACAGCTTAAAACTTGGGGATATAAAAAATAACCTATGAAAAAAACAATTTTTACCCTTAATTTTGACAACTACGCTCCCGAAATAACCGCAATCACTTATCCCTTTATTGAAAGGTATGCAAAAAAAATCGGCGCGGAATTCAAAATAATAACCAAGCGTGTTTTCCCTGAATATCCCTTGACGTATGAAAAATTTCAAATTTATGAATTGGGAGCAGACAATGACTGGAATTATTATATAGACTCGGACTGTTTGGTTCATCCGGATTTTTTTGACATTACCGAAGTTCTTCCCGAAGATACCGTTTTGAGTTTTAACGCTGACTTTGCCGGTGGCCGTTTTCACTACGACGAATATTTCAAACGTGATGGCAGGAACATAGGTGGCAACAACTTTTTTACGGTTGCTTCTTATCTCACCAGAGAAATTTGGGAACCTTTAAAGGACATTACACTTGAAGAAGCTCTAAAAAACATCAAAATCATCGAAAATGATAAACTGGGATGGCGCTCCGATGGATGGGAGATTGATGATTACGTAATTAGCCGTAATATTGCGAAATACGGATTCAAATTCAAAACTTTCATCAGTCTTCTCAACGAAATCGGCCGGCTTGGGGAAGAATATATTTATCATGAAGTAATTCCCCGAGAAGATAAAATTAAAAAAATAAATGAGAGACTGCAATTTTGGAAGTATTTATAATGTAATTACATCAAAAATGTCAAAACTTAAAAAAACAATTTTTACCTTAAATGTCGACGGTTACGCTCCGGAAATAACCGAACTTACTTATCCTCTCATTAAACGTTACGCCGAAAAAATCGGCGCGGATTTCCACATAATTTCTGAGCGTAAATCACCTCATCTGCCACCTGTTTATGAAAAATTACAGATATATGATTTAGGACGCAAGATGGGAAATGATTGGAATATATATATTGACTCGGATGCTATTGTTCACCCTGATTTTTTTGATGTGACAAATTTTATCAAGAAAGATACCGTGGTTCATAACGGTGCTGATATGGCCAATAACCGTTGGCGTTATGATAAATATTTCATACGCGATGGCCGTAATATCGGCAGTTGTAACTGGTTTGCTATTGCTTCGGATTGGTGTCTGGACCTCTGGCACCCTTCGGATATTTCCTTTGAAGAAGCCCGTGAAAATATTTTTCCGACCCAAAACGAAACAAACACCATAATAACCCCTGATCATTTAATTGACGACTATACGCTTTCAAGGAATATAGCCAAATACGGGTTGAAATTTAAAACCGTTGTCCAAATTATGCAAGAAATAAATGACGCAGGTAATTACCTTTGGCATGCATATACGATACGCGCCGAAGATAAAGTGAAAGAAATAAGAAAAGTTTTGGCTAACTGGGGAATTAGTGATTATAAAGATCCAAAAATCGAAGGATATCTGCTTTACCCGGAACTAATCTGGCTTTATCTCACCGCCCAAAAAATGAATTCTGTTGTTGAAATCGGTTCCTGGAAAGGTAAAGGCAGTCACGCCATCGCTTCCGGTTGCCTCGGAAAAGTTACACTTGTCGATAATTTCTTACAGCACTCCGAATTTAATCCTGATGCAGAGCGTGACCTAAGGCGCAATATATCAGGTTTTAAAAACGTTGAAATATTAAAAATGGATAGTATTGAGGCAGCAAAGCACTTTGAAGATAACTCTATTGATATGGTTTTTATAGATGGCGTCCATGACAAACAGTCCGTTCTAAAGGACCTAAATGCCTGGTATCCGAAGTGTAAAAAGATTCTTTGCGGTCACGACTTGGACAGACAAAGTGTCAAAG
This sequence comes from Candidatus Zambryskiibacteriota bacterium, assembly GCA_026394815.1. Classification (GTDB taxonomy): domain Bacteria; phylum Patescibacteriota; class Minisyncoccia; order Phycocordibacterales; family DATDWN01; genus C7867-006. The sequence continues at coordinate 17,664 of JAPLZX010000009.1, forward strand.
ACGCACTTGTTGAATTTGACATATACTTTGAAGTTCAAGCGGGAAATATATGGGCAAAAAAAAAAACAAAACTGGCTTTTGCCGGTCGTTAAAAAAATTATGTTTTTTTTAAATCTGACAAAACAAAATAGTTTGCTACAGCAGACGGTAGTTAACATTAACCCAAGATAAAATGGGATCAGCAAATCTTGTAGGCGTCGGAACTTGGCCTAGCGGAACCGCAACCGGGGCGACTATTGAGGTCTTTGGAGGTGGAGGTGCCGGAGGTGGAGCCGCAAATTTAGTTACCGGCGGTGGAGGCGGTGGTGGAGGAGCATACGCGAAAGTAACCGTCCCGATAACCAAGTCCACAACTTACCTGTATAACGTGGCCGGGTCAGCAGCCGGAGCGAACAGAGCAAACGGAACCGCCGGTTCAATTTCATTTTTCAACGGTCCGGCCAATGCTTATATTATTATCCAGGCGGCAGGAGGAAGCGGTGGATTAAATAACGGTGTGGGGGGTACACCGGGCTCAGCCAATGTTAACAGTGGCAATAGCGGTAATAGTGGCACCTGGATATCATATGCCGGAGGTAACGGGGCACGAAACGGTAATGCTAGAGCAGGAGGAGGAGGAGGGGCGGGAGCAAGTAGCGCCGGAACCGGACAGAACGGAAACACTACAGCTGGAAATATGGCTGGAGGAGCTGGAGTCGCTCCGGGAGGAAGTGGAGGTAACGGAGTATACCGAACCTCCCCCGGTACAAGAGGATTTAATTACGGAGGAGGTGGTGGGGGGGGAGGAAACAACGTTACCGGAAACTTATCCGTCGGTGGTGCGGGAGGTAATGGAGTAATCATAATTACCTATTGGTCAGATTCACCATCAGCTTCTCCGTCGATATCTCCATCCGTCTCTCCATCTGTCTCACCATCAGCTTCTCCTTCGGTATCTCCGAGTGTTAGCCCAAGTATCAGTCCATCTGTTTCACCATCTGTTTCTCCGAGTGTGTCTCCAAGTGTTTCACCATCTGTCTCACCATCAGCTTCTCCCTCGGTATCTCCAAGCGTCTCACCTTCAGTGAGTCCATCTGCTAGTCCAAGTCCGAGTGTTTCTCCTTCGGTCA
>JAPLZX010000009.1:18878-19313 GCA_026394815.1 Candidatus Zambryskiibacteriota bacterium
CTCCATCCGTCTCTCCATCTATTTCACCATCAGCTTCTCCTTCTCCATCTGTTAGTCCAAGTATCAGCCCATCAATTAGTCCGTCGGTGAGCCCTTCAGCTTCTCCAAGTCCGAGCGTATCACCGTCAGTATCTCCAAGTGTGTCTCCATCAATATCTCCGTCCGCATCACCAAGTCCGAGTGTATCTCCTTCTGTCAGTCCTTCCATTTCACCAAGTGCGTCACCATCTGTATCTCCATCTGTTTCACCTTCAGTTTCTCCGAGCGTTAGTCCTTCGGTCAGTCCTTCTACCAGTCCTTCACCGAGTGTATCACCATCAGTATCTCCATCCATCTCACCTTCAGTGAGTCCTTCTGCTAGTCCAAGCCCAAGTGTCAGCCCATCTGTATCACCAAGTGCTAGTCCATCTGTTTCTCCAAGTGCATCACCAAGCC
>JAPLZX010000009.1:19355-27968 GCA_026394815.1 Candidatus Zambryskiibacteriota bacterium
TCTCTCCATCCGTCTCTCCATCTATTTCACCATCAGCTTCTCCTTCTCCATCTGTTAGTCCAAGTATCAGCCCATCAATTAGTCCGTCGGTGAGCCCTTCAGCTTCTCCAAGTCCGAGCGTATCACCATCCGTCTCACCAAGTGTCAGTCCTTCGGTATCTCCGAGCGTTAGTCCTTCTATCTCACCGTCCGCATCACCAAGCCCTTCTGTTTCTCCATCTGTTTCTCCATCTGTGTCTCCAAGTGCGTCACCATCTGTATCTCCATCTGTTTCACCTTCAGTGAGTCCTTCTGCTAGTCCAAGCCCAAGTGTCAGCCCATCTGTATCACCAAGTGCTAGTCCATCTGTTTCTCCAAGTGCATCACCAAGCCCGTCTATCAGTCCTTCGGTCTCTCCATCCGTCTCTCCATCTATTTCACCATCAGCTTCTCCTTCTCCATCTGTTAGTCCAAGTATCAGCCCATCAATTAGTCCGTCGGTGAGCCCTTCAGCTTCTCCAAGTCCTAGTGTCTCACCGTCAGTATCTCCAAGTGTGTCTCCATCAGTTTCACCTTCAGCCAGTCCATCACCATCTGTCAGTCCTTCAATCAGTCCATCAGTGTCTCCATCAGTATCTCCATCCATCTCTCCTAGTTCCAGTCCATCCACAGCGCCGTCACCTTCGGTTAGCCCTTCAATTTCTCCGTCCATATCACCAAGTGCATCACCAAGTATTTCTCCTTCGGTTTCACCAAGTGTTTCTCCAAGTCCGTCAATTTCACCTTCGGTTAGCCCATCCATCAGTCCTTCGGTATCTCCAAGTGCTTCACCAAGCCCATCCATCAGTCCTTCGGTTAGCCCTTCAATTTCTCCGTCCATTTCACCGTCCACCAGTCCTAGCCCAAGTGTGTCTCCATCCATATCCCCGAGTGTTAGTCCTTCGATCTCACCTTCAACCAGTCCGTCACCGTCGGTTTCCCCAAGTATTTCACCGTCGGTCTCGCCATCCATCAGTCCTTCGACTAGTCCATCGCCATCCATCAGTCCTTCTATCTCGCCATCAGTTTCTCCGTCCATTTCACCCTCCGCTAGTCCGTCACCATCAGTCAGTCCAAGTATCAGTCCATCTGTCTCCCCAAGTATTTCACCATCCACTAGTCCATCTGCTAGTCCAAGTCCGAGTGTCTCCCCAAGTATTTCTCCTTCAGCTTCTCCATCAATCTCTCCATCGACTTCTCCTAGTCCATCGGTGTCACCAAGTATTTCGCCTTCGGTCTCTCCATCAGCTAGTCCATCTGCAGGAGTCAGTCCATCTGTCTCGCCATCAATTTCTCCTTCACTTAGTCCATCAGTTTCTCCATCTATATCACCATCAGTGAGTCCATCGGCTTCACCAAGTGCAGGAGTGTCACCATCTGTCAGTCCATCAGTCTCCCCATCAATCAGCCCTTCGGCTAGTATTAGTCCTTCGATTTCACCATCAACCTCACCTAGTCCGTCGGCACCGGAAGCTGAAATAAAAACAGTAAATGAAATAGATGCTATAGATGTAAATATAATAAAAACAGTCAACGGAATACCAAGAGAAGAAATAAAGAAAATAAATGAATTAGGGTGGAAGTGGTGGATTTGATAAAATCTACCTAACATTGATTGGTAGTTTGTAATTTAGTATAATTACAGCATGTATCAAAAAATTCTTAATTTTATAAAATATAACAATGCTTTCACTATTATTTTTGTTATATGTTTTTTTGGTTTTGGGGTAACTTTTGCCGCTAATCCAGATGCGATTTATTCTAGTGAAGAAACTGTAGTTTCTGTTGATAATAGTTGGATTATTTCGGCCGACCTAGATAACTACAATTTTAATTTAAGGATAAATTCTATCACTGAAGATGAGAAAAATTATTATGCCACCTATTCATATCAGACGATGGTGATTGAAGACAGTGTTTGGCAAAACAAAGAAATAGAAAAAACTCTGACAGTAAGTAAAGAAACTCTAGATGGAAAAGACCTTGGACTTTATGTAGCAAAAGAGTTGGGAGAGAATATCAGCTACGAATTGTCTTATTTAAAGAGAGTTCAGAAATTAGAAAAAGAAAAAGGAGAATCTCAAAAAATAGTCACCACAGAATATTCTGGTCTTATTGGAAAATTAATAGACCCTAAGCAAGAAGTTATAGAGGGTTATAATCCAGTTATACCAGAAGTTGTTCCAGAAGTTCCTATTACAGTAAAATCAAATCCAGAAGAGGTGATAGTTTCTACCCAGTACCCTGAACCTCAACCAGGACCCGCGCCACAACCTACACCGGAGCCAGTGGGGACCTCAACACCTCCGCAAATAGAACCTACTCCAGAGCCCACGCCTGAACCAGTGGCAACTTCAACACCCCCCGGAGATGTAATTGACGAAGGATTAGTTCAGGAAGTAGTGCAAGAGCTTCTGCAGGATGCGACCTCAACTCCCGCAACAACCACACCAACGCAATAAATCCTTGTGTTTAAGAGTATGTTTAGAATATGTATTTTAAAAATTTACAAAAACGATTTCTTTTCTTCTGTTTGGTATTAATTATTTACACACTATTTTTTGGTGCGGGGCATATTTATTCTCAGGAATTTACTTCCCCTAGTTATAAAGTACTTGACCCTGTAATGAATGCTGGGGGATATGGTGCATCAGCCAGTTTTAAATTATTTGGTGTTATATCTCAGATGGCTATAGGGACAAGCACTTCCAGTAGTTTTGGTACAAATGCTGGTTTTTTATATTTTCCATTTACTTCCAGTCCAACTGTTTCTGCAACAGCTGGTGATGCCCAGGTCTCACTATCTTGGTCTACTCCAACAGGTTTACTTGGTTGGACTCCAAGTGGTTATACGGTAGGACAATCTACTACTTCCGGCGGACCTTATACCTACACATCTCTTTTTTCTTTAGGAAATATAACAAGTTCTACTCGTAGCAGTCTTACAAATGGCACTCTATATTATTTTGTTATACGAGTTCAAGATACATTTGGTAATTTCATCGCTACTTCTTCACAGGTTTCAGCTACTCCAGTTGCAGCTGCTGTAGTTACTCCTCCTTCTGGTGGAGGAGGAGGGGGTGGAGGAGGTGGAGGAATAATGCCATCAGGTCAGACCAAGGTTATAATAAAAGGTCGGGCATATCCTAAAGCAACAGTTACAGTATTTAAAGATGGTACAACGGTCTCTACCCCCGTTGCAGATGATGATGGTAATTTTCAAGTTGATTTAACTGTAGTTGGGGGCATATATACTTTTTCAGCCTATGCAATAGATAAAGATAATAGAAGATCGCTTACAACAAGTTTTACTGCTAATGTTCCTCCAGGTCAGACAACAACTTTGTCTGATATTATCATAGCTCCAACCATTGGGTCTGATAAATCAGAAGTAAAATCGGGAAATGATATAAAATTTTTTGGTTTCGGTTATCCAAAGTCAGATGTTAATGTTGTTGTAAATTCCGAGGTAACTTTAATTGATAAAACTCAGTCTGATAAACTAGGTTTTTGGAGCTATACTCTCAATTCAAAACCTCTTGAACTAGGTTCACACACTTCAAAAAGTCAAATAGTAGCTCCGGACAGTATTATTTCTCCTTTCTCAGAGAGTGTTGGTTTTCTTGTTGGAGATAAGGATGTTGTCGCTGGCAAAGTGATTGGTTCTCCTGCCACAGGAAGCGCATGTAATAAAAATGGAGACCTTAATAATGATAAAAAGGTAAATATAATTGATTTTTCCATACTCTTATTCTTTTGGGAGCAAAAAACCCCAAAAAATCCTTGCGCAGATATAAATAAAGATGGCATCGTTAATATTTTTGACTTTTCAATCATGCTCTTCTGGTGGAGTGGATAATTTTAATGCAAATCAAATATAATTCGTGATACAATTTAGATAATATGATTTTTACTAAACGATACATTGTCGTCATTTGTCTTTTTTTTATTTTATCTTCGTTTTTTATTAATCCAAATTTACTTTATGCTCAATCAGTTTCTTTAAGTGCTAATAAAACAAGTTATGCATTGAGTGATAGTATATTAATTACAGCTTCTGTTCAAACAAAAGGACAACAAATTAATACTGCGGAAGGACAGGTTAATTTTTCAGGGAATTCCTTAACTGTTTCTGATGTTAGATATGGTAATTCCATCATTTCACTCTGGGTTGTAAAACCAACTGCCGACAACTCTCTAGGAATAATAAACTTTACTGGAGGAATTCCGGGAGGTTTTAGTGGAAGTTCTGGAACACTCTTCACTTTTGTCATTAAACCAAAAAAAGTAGGGACTATAACGATGGATTTGAAAGACGTCCACGTTCTTTTGAATGATGGAAGTGGAGGAGAATTGCAAGGGTTAAAAATGATACCTCTCACTTTAAATATCACAAAAACCACAACAACTCCAACCCCAACTCCAACGGAAAGTACTCCCAAAGAAGAATCTGTAACACTTCCGGATAAAATTCCCCCAGAAAGTTTTGTTCCAATGGTTAGTCATAATCCGTCTATTGCCGATGATTCTTATTTTGTAGCATTTTCTGCTGTGGATAAGGATTCTGGAGTAGCCCGATATGAAGTACGTGAGATACCAAAAATAATTTCTCTTTTAACCGATAGATTTTCAACACAATGGAAGGAAGCTGTAAGCCCATACGTTTTATCTTTCCAGTCCTGGGGTAGTCGGGTTGAGGTGAAGGCGATAGATGGAGCAGGTAATAGTACAATTTCTAAGGCAGATAAACCTTTTGGAACAGTACCTACTGTTGTATTCATTCTGTTTTTAGTGTTGGCTTCCATAATACTTACTCGCATATTCACAAAAAGGGCATCATACATGCGTAGAAAATAAAAATATAAAATGAAATTATTAAAAGAGCATTTTATAATATTTACATTCTTTTTCTTGTTATTACCTTTTACAGCAAAAGCTCAAGGAACTCTTTTTCTATCACCATCTACGGGAAGTTATAAAGTAGGAGAACTTTTTTCTGTTCTTGTAAACATAAATACGGGAGGGGAGTCAATAAATGCAAGCATGGGACAGATTAATTTTGATAATTCTAGACTTCAAGTTGTAAGCCTAGGTTTTTCACAATCCATATTTGATCTCTGGACAAGCACTCCGGTTTTCTCAAACCCAGCAGGCACAATTAATTTTTCTGGGGGAATTCCAAGCCCAGGGTTTACAGGGGCTTCAGGAAGTATATTAAGGATGACCTTCAAAGGAATAGCTTCGGGTCAAGCACCAGTAAATTTCTTATCTGGGTCAATTCTTGCCAATGATGGTGTGGGAACTAACATAGTAGATAACTTGAAAGGAGCTCTTTTTACTATTACTCCTTCCGATTCTCCTATTATTGAACCTACTCCTAAAAAGGAACCCACCGAGGTTGTGGAGGTGCAAAAAACTATTAGTACGCCGATAATAACAAAATGGCCTAGACAATTGAATGAAGGTGATACTTTAACCATAGAAGGTCTTGGATATCCTTTAACAAAAATATCTGTAATTATTCAAAAAGACTCCGACGAATTAATCAGTGGATTTACTTTTGCTGGTTTTGATGGAAAATTTAGATTTACATATGCAGATAAGGTAAATACAGGATATTATAATGCTTGGGCTAGAAATGTGGCTGAAGATGGAAATCAAAGTGGTCTTTCTGACCCAGTTACCGTAGAAGTGATTGCTCCGACATTTATCAGAATAGGCGGCATGGTTATTAATTACGATACAATTATAATTCTTCTATTACTATTTCTATTACTTATAATATTACTCTTGTTACTATTGTGGTTTTTTTACAGAAAAAGAAAGAAAAAACAAACAGATGAAATATCTGAAGCTGAGCATGTATTACATGAATCATTTGAAACTTTAAAGGAGGGCTTGTCTAAGTATGTGGCGTATCTAGTTAATGCCAAGATTCCATCTGAAATAAAAAGAAGAGAGCAAAAAACAAAAGAAGAATTGAAAGATGAACTTGAAAATATTGAAACTAAGATAAATAAAGAAATAACAGATATAAGATAAATAAATGACCAGAGATATTTATTTGGTATGTAGGTAAATGTAAATATCTTCCAAAGCTTTTACAGCGTCTCCCGAAGCTATATTGTTTTGATGATATAGTCCGTCGGAACAATCTCCGGCAGCCCAAATACCAGACACTTTTGTTTGTTGATTTTTTGGGTTTACGGGGATTTGCCCAACTTCATTAAGTTCTAAAATATTTTTGGCAAAAAATGTGGTAGGAATAAGCCCTATTTCTACGAATATTCCCGGCGTCTCTATTTCATGATTTTCTTTTGTTCTTTTATCTTGCCAAACAATACTTTTTACAAAACCGTTACCTTTTATTTCTGTTGGGACAGCATTTGTGATGATTTTAAAATTAGGATTTTGTTTAAGTTTGGCGATTGTTATTTCATCTGCTCGGAATTTGTCAGTACGATTTAAAAGAGTCACGCTTTTACAATATGCTAAAAGCTGAGCAGCTGACTCAAAAGCGGCATTTCCACCACCAACAACTACCACATCTTGTCCTGCAAAAAGAGGTCCATCACAGGAGGCGCAATAGGTCAGACCTTTATTATCAAACTCTTTAGCTCCAGGTATATCTAATTTACGTCTGGTTGAACCAGTAGCAATCAAAATAGTTTTGGTTTGGTATTCTCCTTTTTCTGTAATCACCACAAAGACATCATCGTCTTTTTTAATATCTTGAGTCCCTTCTTCTTTGACTTCCAAAGATTGACCGGAATAAGCTAAGAGGTGACTTTTTAAGTTTTTTGCAAGCTCTTCACCAGAAATTTTTACTGTGCCAATCCAATTCTCAATTCCTTCGGATACTGTACTTTGCCCACCAAACTCTGGTGTAATCAAAAGAGTTTTTAATTTTTTCCGCGCAGCATAAACACCAGCTGATACACCAGCTGGTCCACCACCGATAATAATTAAATCATAAATCATAGCTGATAAATTATACCAAAATTTTAGAACAACAAAAACCTCTTTTTGAGAGGTCTTTGTTTGTTAAATTTTTTACTTAAGCTTAGACCGTCTTAGGAAAGCGGGAACCGCACCCCATTCATCATCATCTGTAATCTCTGTTTTTTCTGTTACTTCTTGCATTTGAGCTGGGATGGAATTAAAAATCTTACCTTTTTCCTCTTTGTTATTTTCTTTTTCTTTATCGCCACTCAATATCTGTGTTGATTGAAAAAGTGTTTTTTTAGTGAAGTTTTCTGGAAAATTTGAGGCAATAACAGTAATTTTAACTTCACCTTTCTTTAATTTTTCATCTTTTACAGTTCCAAAAATTATTCTTGCGTTTGGATCTACTGATTCGGTTATAAGTTTTGCTGCATCTTGAATTTCAAACATACCAAGGTCATCGCCTCCAGCAATTGAGAATAATACACCCTTTGCACCATTAATAGAAACTTCCAAAAGAGGGGAATTAATAGCCATTTTTGCCGCTTCTTCCGCTCTTTTCTCTCCTGTAGCCGTGCCTATACCCATCAGGGCAGAACCAGCATTTTCCATAATTGCTCTTATATCAGCAAAGTCAATATTAATAATTCCCGGTGTGGTAATAAGATCAGAAATACCTTCAACAGCTGATTTCAAAACGTCATCACAGGTTGCAAAAGCACTCTTTGCTGTTGTTTCTTTGGTTATGGTTGAAAGCAATCTATCATTTGGAATAACAATAATTGCATCTACTGCTTGGCGAAGTTCTTCCAGTCCTGATTCTGCCAACTTCATTCTTTGCTGACCTTCAAAGAAAAATGGTTTTGTAATAACGGCTACCGTAAGAGCTCCCATTTCTCTTGAAATTCTAGCTATAATTGGGGCAGCGCCTGTGCCGGTACCACCACCAAGTCCACAGGTAATGAAAACCATATCTGCACCCTTTATGGAATCTGTGTTAATGGCAATAAAATCAACTCCTCTGACTTTGGAATTTATCATATGGTTTAAGGCGTTTTTTCCCGAACCACCAACTCCTAGGACTTTTATCCGGGCAAAGGCTTCTACGTCTGGTTTGATTTGAGGCATAATAGTTTGTAATTAAAGTTAATTTATATCTAATTAGTATGGCTATCATAACAGAAAAGAGATTAAATAAAAACAATTGACATATTATAGTTTTTTATGTCTTGTTTCGGCCTAATATTTGTATATTCTACAAACTAAAAACAATTTTAAGGTAAGATGTGTCTAATCCATTCAGTTATTTTCCCTCCAGCTTTGTTTATTGTATTTCGAAGTCCCAAATTTATTTTTTCTTCTTTAGATGAACCAAGCATACATAATCCATAGGCCACAGTCCAAATAGAATCTTTAGCATTATTTTTTTGATCACCCAAACTTATATTTGCAATATGTGATGGAAGTTTCAAAGTTGTTTTTGCAAAATCATCAATGTTTACAATGGAACTACCACCGCCTGTAATAAAAATGCCTGCAGGTAAAAGTTCATTACGACCTATCTTTTTTAAATGATTTTCAATTAATTCAAAAATATCATAAAGTCGAGCAGAAATTATTTCATCTATTTTTTTCTTTGAAAAAGAACCA
>JAPLZX010000009.1:28003-41835 GCA_026394815.1 Candidatus Zambryskiibacteriota bacterium
CTAGGGCTATATCATTGGTTATATCTGTTGACCCAATGGGGAAAACTTCTAGAGATATGGGTATATTATTTTCAAAAACCACAATAGAAAGAGTTTCTGCTCCAATGTTTGCTAGAACACAGCCGGCCATTTTTTGTGATTTAGAAAGAGTGACAAAAGAAGCTGTTATAGGAGAAGCCAGACAATCTATAATTTCAATTCCGGCTTCATCTATGGCTTCTAATAAACTATTTAAATGTGGTTCCAAACACGTTACAAATAACATCTTGACTTCCAATTTCGTTCCCTTCATATCCAAAGGACTTTTAGCCAAAACAACTTTTCCATCTATCTTATACTGCATTGGTATACTTTGTAGAATACGATAGTTTTGGACTGAATTTGGGGACAATCCTTCCTCACATATTTCATCTATTTTTTTAATATCTAGCTCGGTAATTTGTAGATCAGCTCTACTTATTACAATACTAGCTGTTCCCGTTGTTGCGGATAGGCCAATACCACCAACAGAAACAAATGCTTTACGAATTTTAATTCCAGATGTTTTTTCTGCTAATTTTATGGCATTTTTTATACTTTCAACCACATCATCATTATTTATAATGTAGCCATGTCTTAGACCTTTTGATTCAGCCAATCCTGTACCAATAATATGGCCAACTTGCTTATTATTTTCTTTTACAAACTCTGCAACCACCACTTTTACTTGGTGTGTGCCGACATCTATTCCCACTGTAATGTTGCGCATCATTGTTTAAATGGCGCTCGGAAAAAACTTGAGAATTATTTAGTAAACTAAATGTTAAACTTCTTACGAAGTTTTTTCTCCGCTCCTTCCATTGTACTACCATGTCTCATTCCTTTCAAATGCAAAAGACCATGGATAAACAAGAAAGCAACAAAATTGTCTGGTTTTCTATCAAATAACCCAGCCTCTTTTTTTGCGAGTGTGAGCGTAATAAATATTTCACCTCTACCTGCACAGCCAGGTCCGTTTTTATCTAAAGGAAAACTTAAAATATTTGTTGGCTTATTTTTTCCTTGATAGGAGAGATTTAGGTCTATAGATTTTTTTTCTCCAATAAAAACAAGAGATAAGGAATATTTTTTCCCAAGGACAACATTTTTGATATTAGCAAAAGGCACGCGAGGAAGCGTGCTTTTTGTCTTATTTGTTATGGTAAAACCATCTTCTTCCATTGTTATTTTTTACCTCCTCGAGTGTACTCTGTCATCTTACCCATCTTAATCAATTCTGCCACTTCTTCGCGTCTTTTTAGGACTTTTAATGTCTTTTTTTGTCTTACATATGGAGACAACTTACGCGTTGAATATCGGATACTACGGACGCGAGATAAAACACCAGAACTCTGTACTTTTTTTGTGAATCGTCTTATAAGGTTTAAATTATTCTCGTTACCTGTTTTTATTACTTCTGCATTTATCATAGTGGTCAATATCCTATCATAAAGCGATATTTACTTCAAGTTTTACATATTACACCTGACATCAATTTACTATATTTTGTACCACCACAGAATTCTCACACGTTTATTTGACAAATCTCTTGTGAGTGATATAAAAATATTTAGGTAGTATAAGTTCAAAAAATAAATTAAAATACCAGGATGACTAAAATTTCTATAAATCAAGAAGATTGTCTCGGTTGCAATCTTTGCTCAAATTATGCCCCAGAGGTGTTTGAAGTTGATATGCAAAATTTCAAATGCAAGATAAAAAAGGATGACAAATTAGTTGATTCTACTTTGATTGATTTATCGCCGGAACAAGTAAAACAAGTGGAAGAGGCCGTAAGAAATTGCCCTGTTCAGGCCATTAAATTATCTCAATGAAAAAAAAAGGTATTTATTTGGATTATGCCGCTACTACCCCGATTGATTCGGCTGTTTTGAAGTTAATGAATGATGTTTGTCTTTCATTTTATGCAAACCCCACTTCTCTTCATGAACCTGGTCGTCTAGCTAAAAAAAGAATTGAAGAAGCGAGAACTCTGGTGGCAAATATTTTGGAAGTTAAATCAAGCGAAATCATTTTTCCTGGATCTGGAACCGAAGCGGATAATTTAGCTTTATTTGGAATTGCTCACGCCAATAAACATTTTCATTTTGGGAAACATATTATAATTTCTACCATTGAACACAAAGCAATATTAGAATCGGCTGAACGGTTAAAGAAAGAAGGTTTTGAAATATCCTATGCTCCGGTTGATAAAGATGGAATATTAGATATAAATAAATTTAAAAAATTATTAAGAGAAGATACTATTCTTGTTTCTATAATATATGCCAATAATGAAATTGGTACGATTCAGCCAATGAAAGAGATTGCCAAAATTATAAAGAATTTTCGTTCCAGTCATAGCGGGACAAACTATCCCTTATTTCATACTGACGCCTGCCAAGCAGCTGGGGCACTTAATATAAGTATTAAGGAATTAGGAGTTGATTTAATGACAATTAACGGCTCTAAAATTTATGGTCCAAAAGGGGTTGGGTGTCTTTTTATTAAGAAAGGAATTAAAATCGAACCTCAAATAGTTGGTGGTGGTCAGGAATGGGGACAACGAGCGGGGACAGAAAGTATTTCTCTCATTATTGGTCTTGCAGAAGCTTTAAAAATAGCCGTTGGTAAACAAGAAAAAGAAAATGTACGTCTACTAAAGCTAAGAGATTATCTGATTGATAAAATTGAGAAAAATATTTCGTATATTTTTTTGAACGGTCATAGGACAAAAAGATTGCCGAATAATATTAATTTTTCGTTTACTGGGATTGAAGGGGAGGCTCTGGTTTTATATCTTGATAATGCTAAAATATACTGCTCTACAGGATCGGCCTGTTCCTCTTTGGATTTATTACCATCCCACGTTCTACTCTCTATTGGTTTAACACCGGAGTTGGCTCATGGCAGTTTAAGAATAACATTAGGCAGAGATACAAAAATGAGTGATTTGGATATCCTGGTCAACCAATTAGTAAAGATTATTAGTAATTTAAGAAGTATATCGGCGATTAAGATAAACAAAAATGAACGAAAATGAAAATATAAAAAACAATGATGATTCTTATTACAACAACTCTGATTGGTTGTATAGCGATATTGTAAAGGAGCATTTTTTAAATCCTAAAAATTTTTTAATTGATGACGAAAAATATGAATCCGATGGTAAGGGGATAGTTGGCAGTTCAGCTTGTGGTGATATGATGATTGTCTGGATTAAAGTAGATAAAAAAACTCAAAGAATAAAAGAATGCAAATGGAAAACATTTGGTTGCGCTTAAGCTATCGCTTCAACTTCAATGATGTCTATAATGGTTACAGAAAATGGTGGCATGGAACTAGCCAAAGCTATATTACTTAAACCAGAACAAATTATTGATCGTCTTTCAGGCTTGCCTGACCGTAAATTTCACTGCTCGGTTTTAGGCCAAGAAGCTTTGAGAAATGCTATTGAAGATTACCAAGCAAATGGAAAATAGGATAAACAAAGGCCAATTTATAGTTAATCGTGTTAAAAAAGAGACGGAAGATGTCGTTACTATTTTTTTATCCGCGACGGATAAAACTTTCACATTTCAAGCCGGGCAATATGTGTCGGTGTATTTGGACAAAGACAAAAACAGTCAGGCTAAATTTTATACTATTTCAAGCGCACCAGAAGAGAAAAAGATAACCTTGTCTGTTAAAAAAATAGGTAATTTTTCATCTGCACTGCACAATCTGAAAGTTTCCGATCCCGTTTATTTATCAGGTCCTTTTGGTTGGTTTTATCCAAATAAAGATATGGATAATTTGGTTTTTTTGGCTGCCGGCATAGGCATTGCTCCTTTTTTAAGTATTATTAAAGATTGCCAAAATAAAAATATCAAAAAAAAAGTTGATATTTTTTATACGAATAAAACCCTTGATGATATTTCTTTTTTTGAAGATATGAACAAAATTGCCGAGAAAAACGATAAGTTAAAAGTTCACTATTGTTTAACCAGAGATAAAGTCAAAAATGAATTTATCGATAGATATGAGAGACTAGATATTAAATATTTGAAAGAAAAATTAGGGGATTTAACCAATAAAAATTTCTATATTTGTGGTCCTATCAGTTTTGTTTCAGATTTTAGGAAGCAATTACTAGTTTCTGAAGTCAAAGAAGAAAATATTTTTACCGAATCGTTTTTTTGATATCTTTATTTTTTACTTATTTTTTTTAAAAAATCACAAAGCTCATCCAATGGTACCGTTTCTTGTTCTCGATTAGCTATATTTCTAACAACAGTAGTATTTTCAATTGCCTCCTTCTGTCCCATTATTAACACATGAGTGGCTTTCATATATTCTGCGCCAGAAAGTTGGCCCGTTATTTTATCTTTTGTTATAGAGTGATATACAGGAATTTTTTGCTTTCGAAGCATTTCTACAATTTGAAGGGCTTTTAATTTTGCAATTGGGCCAAGTTGTACTAAATAAAATCTTGGTTTTTTTATCTTTTTAATTATTATCTTTCTGGACATCTCTGGATTTTTTTTGACAAAAATCGTCATTCCGACTGTGGGTATTTCTCTTTTTCCTCCAATTTTTTTTGCCAAATGATTATACCTATAACCATAAGCTAAAAGTTCCCCATCTGTTGTAGCTTCTGTCGTAGCTGACGTCTTATTTGTCATATCTCTGATTTCAAATATAGTGTTTGATGCATAAAGTTTGTTGGACAAAATACTTGGTTTGATTTTATAGGCTGTATCAAATGTTTCCACACACTCTAGAACCTCTTTAAAATGTAATCTACTGTTTTCTGATAAAGAACCGATTGGTTGGGGAACATTTTTTCTAAAATCTGATGTTTCTATTCTTGTGTCCATTAACATCAGATGATGGTTTTTTTTGAATTCTTGTCGTATTTTTGCTGGTATAGTATGAGCTTGTTTACGAAAATAATTACTCAATTCACGTTCGAATTTACCAATTGATTCTCTGTCTCCAATACTATTTATATCAATAAAAAGATTTGCATAACCGTATTTTTCAAGTACTGCAAGCGCACATTTAAGCAGAAGGGCCTCACTTGTGGATTTAAAACTGCCCATAATTTCAAAACCATAGGTCTCTATTCGAGGTTTCTTTTTGGTTGAAGTTCCAGCTAGCAGTTTTTTATAATGAATAGCCAATGGTTGAGCTTCTAAATCCAATCTTTCTTCCATATACCAACGAGTCAAAGCAATTTTTTCTGAAACATCTTCATAATGGTCAAATTCTTTAAATTGTTTTGACTTTTGTATATCCTCATTATTTATTTGTGGTGGTTTTATCACTAAAAAACCATAATGCACAGCAATTTCTCCTGTTTTATCAGTTATGTTTTCCAAATATGATTTTTTTGACTCAGATTTTTCTTTCTTTGTCATCCCGTTAGAGATAGGAAATCAAACACACTTCGTTTTGATTCCTAAATTGATTAAGTTGTAATAATTTAACTATCATATATTTCGATTTCCGTTTATCTCTAACGGGATCATATTTATTTATCATCGTGGCCAGGCATTAAATCAATTTTATTTATTGGAAACAAGCGTATGACTGGTTTACCAAGCATATATTTTTTTTGAAGTGGTCCCCAAAAACGTGAGTCAAAACTTTCTGCTCTATTATCTCCCAGAACATAATATTCATCTTCTCCTAATTTTGTCTCATAAGAACCAGTAGATGGGTGAGTTACATAGGAACCATCAACCACAAAACCATCTGGATTTTCCGAATTTATAATAGTGACAACATTATCTTTTATAATAACTGTCTCACCGGGTAATCCAATTATTCTTTTTATAAAACTCTTAGTTGTATCTTTTGGATATTTGAAAACTATCACAGAGTTTCTTTCTGGTGTTCCAATTCTATAGGATATTTTATCGACGATTAAATAATCTCCTGTGGCAAATGTTGGGTCCATTGATCTACCATCCACCAGGTAAGGTTCAGCTATATAAATACGAAATGGAAGCACAACCCCAAATGCAATAATTACAAATATAAAAATTTCTCTCAGAATTCCTTTCAAAGTACTTTTTTTAGGTGCTTGGGTGGTTAAAATAGGAGTTTCTTCAGGATTCATGGCGATAGTATACAGGGAAGTTTCATTTGACACAATAGAATTTAATGTAGTTTGATAAATTACAAACAAAATCTCTTTCTCGTCATATCTTTTTGAGAGCTACCCAACTCATTCCGGCGAATGAGTTGGCTTTTCCTCGGCTTCCAGTTGTCAAGAGCCCTCGCTTTGCTCGGGTCATTGACAACACCGTGCTGGAAGCCTGCGGGGGCTCTCAAAAAGATATGACTTCAACGAGATTTTGTTTAATCTTCGCTTGTGGTATTATTTTCTATTATGTCATATGTAATAGTGGGATTGGGAAATCCGGGGCAGGAATATGAAGGAACTCGTCATAACACGGGACGGATTTTACTTACTTTGTTTGGTAAACTGTATGATGCTGAATGGAAAACGGACGGAAAGTTGTCGGCTCAAATTGCAAAAATCAAAATTGGTAAAACTCCGGTTACTTTGATTTTACCAGACACATTTATGAATAATTCCGGCAAATCAATTAAACCTCTTGTAACTAGTATTAAATTAGCAGAAAAATTAATGGTTATTTATGATGATTTGGATTTACCTTTCGGTTCATCAAAAATTTCCTTCAACAAATCATCTGGTGGGCATAAAGGATTAGAATCAATTATAAAAGCAGTAAAGACGGAAAAATTTGCTCGAATACGCGTTGGTATTTCTCCGACATCTCCGACCGGGAAAATTCGCAAACCTCAAGGCGACGACAAAGTGATGAAAGTAATAATGGGGAAGTATAAACCAGAAGAACTTCTCGCCCTCAAAAAACTCTCCAAAAAAATCAATAAAGCTCTTGAAACTTTTGTTTCGGATGGTCTTCAGTTAGCAATGACGGGATTTAATTAATACTTGACGGATAATATAAATAGGCGTATAAATATAGCCAGAAAGGAGTCTGTTATGGCCAAAGAGAGCGTCGACAAAGAAGATCAAGATCTCGATTGGGAGCTTGCTGTAATCGAGGAGCTCAAGACCTGCTCGGTTGACTCAGGTAGCAATTTCCATCTCATCCGCTTTCTCAAGAGGGCGGCGGTGAAAAAGCATCACGACGAGCTCATCACCGCGATCAGGTACTACATCCAATTTCTCTGCAATCATCCGACCTTTAGCCACCACGTAGAGCTGATCAACGAGGTGGTTACAAGCCTCGAGCGCAAGAAGCGCGAAGCCGCGATGAAGGTTGCCGATGCTACTTTTGTCGCAGCTCTCAACGACGGTGAAGAGCGTTACATGACATGAAGTGAGCACGGAAGAGCCCGACCGGGAAACTGGTCGGGCTCAAATCATTTACAATAATTTTATTTTAGTGTAAAACATTAAAAGAAAGAGATTCATTTTGAGTCCAATGTTCCCAGGAGGAGCGTGAGAAATGTGTATGAACCCAGTGCCGGCATCAGCAACAAATCCACCAGTGCGGATGGTGTTGTGGAGTAAGGCAATAGAACGACAGCGGCGTCAGCCAGATTTCAACAGAAGGTTCTCATCTGCAGATGAGGCACTAAGGTATCGTGCCAACACGCTCATGCTACAGAATTACCACGGCTACATTCGGGCCTTGGACGGAGGTTCTTTCTTCCAAGCTGTTTGAGTGAGATGACCAGTGTATCATCGACGCAAAGGGCGATCACGATGTTGTGGTCGCCTTTCTCAATATATAAATTTATCTAGATGCTAATTACTTTTCTTCTACTTTTTTGTTTGGGTCAATAAAGGAGAGAGTCATTTTCTGTTCCTTTGCATCAAACAATGTAATTTTAAATTTGTAGTTTTTACCAAGTTCCAATGAATCATGTAATTTTTCATCACTGCCGAATTCGGAAATGTGAACCAAACCAGCGATACCTTCCTCAATACTTGCAAGCGCGCCGTGTTTGTTGAATTTAATTACGACACCATCTACAATATCGTCTTTTTTATATTTTTTCTCCGCTTCTTTCCATGGGTTTTCTTTCAAAGCCTTAATAGAAAGTGAGATTTTTCCATCCTTGATTTCAATTATTTTTACTTTAACTTTTTCACCGATATGGAACATCAGTTTTGGATTCTCTACCAGAGCCCAATCTATTTCGGAAATGTGAACCAATCCTTCCAGACCTTCTTCCAGTTTTACGAATATTCCAAAATCAACCATACCTGTAACTTCACCCATAACTTCCTCGCCAAGAGTGTATTTGCCGATAATGGAATCTTTATTTTTTTGCTCCGGATTTTTTTCAGAGAAAATAAGCTTTCCTTCTTTTGGAGAAACACCAATAATAGCTACGGAAATTTTCTGACCAACCAGTTTTCGGAGTTCTTCCAATATTCTGTCTTTATCGCCGTCTGTTACTCGAGGATAATGTTCTGTCTTAAGCTGTGAAGCGGGAAGAAAGCCAGAAATACCTTGCCACGAAAGTATAAGTCCCCCCTTATTTGCTTCTTGAATGAGTAGTTCAAATATTTTTTTCTCTTTAATAGCATCTTCTGCTTCATTCCAAATTAAAGCTTGGCGAGCTTCCTTTAGGGAAACTTCAATATAGCCGTCTTTATTATTTAAACTAGTAACCTTTCCTGCAACACCATCTCCGATATTTATTTTCTTTATAATGTCGCGAGCATTTATATATTCGCGGCCATAAATAATACCAGTACCAAACGGTGGTATATCTATATAAACGGCTGATTTTTCTATACTCAAAACAGTTCCCTCTATAACATCATCAACTGATGGGGGAGTTGCACTGGCCGTCAGAACCTTCGACATCAAACTTTCGTCTTTTAGTTCTACTTGTTCATCTGCTACTAATTCTTGTGAAGTCAAATCAACTTCTTTTTTTGGTAATATTGTATTCATGCAGTAATGGAGAGGAGGCCAATGCACTCTTTCCAAGGGATGCCCTTGGAAACTACACGAGTATATTGGTTTAACTCCCTTTAATCTCCGCTAATAAAATACCCATCCAGTATACAGAAATAAATCAGTTTTGCAATGGTAACTATTTTTGATATACTGCCAACATGATTATCACATATCACGGCGTGGATTTTTTTAAGGTTTCATTTGGCGACACGACTATAGCTGTTAATCCTATTTCTAAAGCTTCAAAATTTAAAAGTACTACATTTGGTAGTGACATAACCCTCATTTCTCTTAATAGTCCGGAACATAATGGGGCGGATATTACTTCTCGTGGGGATAAAGAATCTTTTCTTATAAAAGGTCCGGGGGAATACGAAGTGTCTGGAGTTTTTATAAAAGGTCTTCTCTCAAAATCAAACTATCTTGGACAGGAAAGGATTAACACTATATATACAGTAGCTCTTGAAGGAATGAATTTGTGTTTTCTTGGAGCTTTGGGAGACAAAGAACTTTCCATTGAAACAAAAGAGGCAATTGACGGTATTGATATACTTTTTGTACCAATTGGGGGAGAAGGAGTTTTAGACCCAGCTGTGGCGCATAAATTAGCTGTACAATTTGAACCAAAAATAATTATTCCTAGTCATTATGGAGAAGTTGGTATTACAAATTCCTTAAAAATGTTTTTAAAAGAAGCAGGAGAAGAGGGAGTAAAACCTGTTGATAAATTAACAATCAAAAAGAAAGATTTGGAAGGCAAAGAAGGAGAAATAATAATACTAGAGCAAGTTTAAAATGTTTGAACTTATTGAAAAATTAAGACAAAAACCAGATCGTACCAAAAAACAAATAGCTTTTTTGGTGGCCTTTTTTCTGACAGGTATTATATTTGTCATATGGTTATCTGTTGTTTATCCAGATTTTAAGCAGGGCAATTTAAAAGAAGAAGTAGTTTCTAAACTTGAACCAAGTCCACTTGGAACTTTTGGAGAGACGTTTAAAACAGGAATGTCTGCAATAGGAGAACAATTTACAAAATTAAAAGAATCAATCTCGTCAATTTCTAAGGATCTTACTTCTTCTGATGTGGCGACTACGACTTTAGGGCAATAATTTTAGATAAAAACGACTTTTATTATTTCACTCATTATGCTATAATAGAGGCACTTATTTTTATTAAACATGCCTAAAAACCTGAAAGTAAAGGAGTCAGACGAACCCCAAATCCCTGAAAGATTAAGCATTATCTCGCAGGAAATAGTAGACGAAATGAAAACGTCTTTTATTGACTATGCAATGTCAGTTATTACTGACCGTGCTCTTCCTGATGTCAGAGATGGGTTGAAGCCAGTACATCGTCGCGTCTTATTTGCTATGAACGAATTAGGTTTAACCTCGGGGGCAAAGTCGCGAAAATCTGCAGCAGTTGTCGGAGAAGTGTTGGGGAATTATCATCCACATGGTGATGTGGCTGTCTATGATTCTATGGTCAAAATGGCACAAGATTTCACCATGCGTTATCCACTTGTTTTAGGTCAAGGAAATTTCGGTTCTATAGATGGCGATAATGCGGCGGCAATGAGATATACGGAAGCCAAAATGACAAAACTTTCAAGTGAGCTTCTTCGTGACATAGAAAAAGAAACTGTTGATTTCATACCAAACTATGATGGTACAAAAAAGGAGCCAAAAGTTTTACCGACTACTGTTCCTACACTTTTACTAAATGGCACTTTAGGTATTGCTGTTGGTATGGCCACAAATATTCCTCCACACAACCTAGGTGAAGTAATGGATGCACTTTCATTTTTGGTGGATAATAAAGATGCGACGACTGAAGATTTACTCCAGTTTATAAAAGGTCCAGATTTCCCTATTGGTGGTTTAGTTTTTGGTGCAAAAGATATGGCTCACGCATATGCTTCGGGTCGCGGAGGAGTTGTCACCCGCGGTGAAGCAGAAATAGTGGAAAGTAAAGCTGGGCAACCACAAATTATAATTACTTCTATTCCATATAGAGTAAACAAAGCAAATCTTATAACAAAAATTGCCGAACTGGTTCGAGACAAAAAACTTGATGGGATAAAAGCTATGCGAGATGAATCTACAAAAGATATTCGTGTAGTTATTGACCTCAAGGGAACGAGTCATCCACAAACAGTTCTCAATTATATTTATAAACACACACAACTAGAAGAAGCTTTTCATTATAATATGGTTGCTTTGGTAGATGGTATTCCTCAAACACTGTCACTTAAAGGTATTTTGGAAGAATTTGTTTCTCATAGAGTAACGGTTATAAAACGTCGAACAGAATATGATTTGAAGAAGGCTCTGGAACGGGAGCATATTTTACTTGGTCTCAAAAAAGCCCTAGACCATATTGACCAAATCATAAAACTTATAAAAGGTTCAAAAGATACCGGAGAAGCGCATAAGAAATTGATGTCTGAATTCAAGTTTTCTTCCATTCAAGCCACAGCTATTTTGGAAATGAAACTGTCACGTCTAGCTGGATTAGAGAGAAAGAAAATTGAAGATGAATTAAAAACAATTCAAGAATTTATAGAACAAATGAAAATAGTTCTGGCAAGCCCAAAAAAGATTCTTGGAATCATAAAAGATGAATGTAAAGAAATTAAAGAAAAATATGGAGACGAGCGTAGAACAAGGATTATAAAAGGAGGTGTCCAAATCTTATCTCTTGAGGATTTGATTCCAGACGAAGAAAATGCTCTTGTTCTGACTGCTGGTGGTTATATTAAACGTACAAATCCAGATGAATTTCGTAAACAAAAGCGTGGAGGGGTAGGTGTTGTAGATATGGATACAAAAGAAGAGGATTTTGTTACAAATTTGCTTATTACTTCAACTCACAGCGATTTGCTTTTCTTTACAGACAAAGGAAAGGCTTATCAAACAAAAATGTATGATATTCCAGAAGGTCGCCGTGCAACACGAGGCAAGTCTGTTATGAATTTCTTACCTTTATCTGAAGGCGAAAAGATTACATCTATTTTACCAATGCCGAAAGAGGTTAAAAAGTCAGAATCCTCTCTTATGATGGTTACAAAACATGGCGTGGCTAAAAAAGTTGCAACAGCTAGTTTTCACGATGTTCGTATTTCCGGAATTATAGCCATAAAATTAGATAATGGTGACGCTTTGATTTCTGCTGGTTTTGTCCATAAAAAAGATACAGTTATGATAATTACTGCAAATGGGCAATCAATTCATTTCAAAGAATCTGATATTCGTGAAATGGGCAGAACAGCCATGGGGGTTAGAGGAATAAAACTTAGCAAGGGTGATGAAGTTATTTCAGCCGAGACAGTTCCCAATGAGTTAAATAGTGCTACTCTTATGGTTATTTCCAAAAATGGTTATGGTAAACGAACAGATATAGATGAATATAAAGTTCAAAATCGTGGCGGTTCTGGTATAAAAACAGCAAAAGTCACTGCAAAAACAGGAAAACTTATTTCAGCAAAAGTTTTTGCTAGTGACGAAGCAGAAGTGGTGGCAATATCAAAAAAATCTCAAGTTATTCGTGTAGATGTAAAAGAAATAAATGTTCTCGGTCGTCAAACCCAAGGTGTGAGGGTAATGAAATTGCGCGAAGGGGATTCTATTGCCAGCTTGATTTGTCTCTAGTTTTCGCATAATCTCTTTTTCAACGAGATTATTTGGTGAATTTACTTTTACTATTATTTATTCTACTATTCTCTCGGAGGTGCTAATGCTAAGACGCTTACGGATACTCATCGAAGTCCCCTGGTTTCTGCTATTTCTGCTGAGCATTCTGGTATTGGTGTTCGTTGATTTCCTGAAGAACTGGAACAAGAACATCGACCAGAAGGCAGATCACTTCACTGCAGAGTACTGGGACAGGGCGGTTTGGTTGGTGGGTCTTCAGTACGGTGCCATGCTCTTGGTCCTGATTATAGTCCTGAACTCCCTGTCGTTTTTCGGTTTCATTGGAGTCAGGATCCCATGGCCAGGGCGTCTTCTGCAATTGGGCGTAGTGTTAATCGGACCAATCCAAGTGGTTTGGTCCGTACACATCATCAGACACGCAAGCTGGCGATTTCAACAGCTTGTGGATGGGTGACACCAATCTCCCGCCGACAGCACAACCCGTGCAGTCTGGCGGGTTTTGCTTTAAATAAATACAAAATAAACAAAATCTCGTCGATAAAGAGATTTTGTTAACAACCCACTTACTATAAATATTTTTTCATACTATAATATATGTATGTTTTCTGACCCAGTAAAAAATGTGGAGCAATGCGGTATACAAGCTGGTATGGAAATTGCTGATTTTGGTAGCGGGTCTGGGCACTACAGTTTGGCGGCAGCTAGAGCTCTGATATCTACAGGAAGAGTGTATGCCATTGACATTCAGCAAGAACTTCTAACAAAACTAAAGAATACAGCCACCCGCGAAGGTATTTATAATATTGAAGTTATCTGGGGAGATATAGAAAAAATAAATGGAACGAAATTAAAGGATAACACTATTGATTTAGTGTTTCTTTCTAATATACTTTTTCAAATTGATGATAAAGAAGGAGTGGTTAAAGAAGTAGTACGAGTGCTTCGATCTGGTGGAAGGGTGTTAGTTATTGATTGGATGGATTCATTTGGCGGCCTTGGTCCTAAACCAGAGGTGGTTTTTAAAAAAGATGTAGCCATGAAGATGTTTGAGAAATATAGTTTTCATCTTGATAGAGAAATTTTAGCTGGAGAGCATCACTACGGCCTAATATATAAAAAATTATGAGTACATTTAAGATAATCGTTACCGCAATTTTTGCCATATCTTTTTTGGTTGGAATTGCTCTTTTTGCTCTT
>JAPLZX010000009.1:41861-45381 GCA_026394815.1 Candidatus Zambryskiibacteriota bacterium
GTTATCTGGGGCACTATTCCAAGCGAAACATTTGATGT
This sequence comes from Candidatus Zambryskiibacteriota bacterium, assembly GCA_026394815.1. GTDB lineage: Bacteria > Patescibacteriota > Minisyncoccia > Phycocordibacterales > DATDWN01 > C7867-006. The sequence continues at coordinate 41,900 of JAPLZX010000009.1, forward strand.
GGCCTATAGAAATTCATCTCTAAAATCGAATAAACTTATCACAATAACATATGTCAAAAAAGACAGCTCAACTTTTGATACTGATTTTGTAGAAGCCTTAGCCGAAGGTGTTGGTCCGGATATTGTAATATTACGTGATGATTATATATATAAAAATCGTAATAAATTATTTGTCATCCCTTATGCAAATTATACTCAAAGAAGCTTTAAAGATACCTTTATTGAAGCAGGAGAAATATTTTTAAGTCCTGATGGGATTGTTGCCTTACCTTTTATCATAGACCCATTGGTTATGTATTGGAATAGAGATTTGTTTTCAAATAATTTAGTTTCAGAGCCTCCTAAATATTGGGATCAAATTTATTCTTTGGTGGAGAAAATCACTCATCGTGACAATAATGCCAACATTCTCCAAAGTACAATAGCTCTGGGAGAATGGGGGAATATAACAAATGCAAAAGAAATTCTTTCTATGATTCTTCTGCAGGCGGGGACTCCTATAACTAGTCGTGATACTACAGGGGTAGTTATTTCTGTTTTGAACTCAAAATTTGATTATCCAATTGTGCCTAGCCAGAGTGCTGTAAATTTTTATACCCAATTCTCCAATCCAACATCTCCATCTTATACTTGGAATCGTTCATTACCCTCATCGTTTAATATGTTTCTCTCTGGAAGTTTAGCTACCTATATAGGTTTTGCTAGTGAAGTTTTCTCTATACAGCAAAAAAATTCAAATCTAAATTTTGATGTGACAAATGTTCCCCAGATTCGTGATGCGGTAAAACAAACAGTTTTTGGGCGAATGTATGCTTTGGCTATTGTTAAACAATCCAAACAAATTGCCGGGGCTTTTCTCGCGGTAAATGGTCTAATAGAATCAGCTTCTATCAAAGAATTAGAAACCATTACAAACCTACCTCCAGTTCGTAGAGATTTACTGGTGAATAAACCAGTAGATGCCTTTCGTACAGTGTTTTATAATTCCGCACTCATCTCTCATTCATGGATTGACCCCGATTCTGTGGAAAGTGAAAAAATTTTTCGTGATATGATAGAAACCATAACAAGCGGACGTGGAAGATTAAGTGATGCTCTTGATACTGCAGATACTGAACTTAGTCAACTTTTGAAATAATTATGTTTAAATCAAATGTAAAAAAAATAGGTGGATTTGTAACAATCCTTTTTTTATTTGCTTTAATGTCTTTGCCTTCATTTGTATACTCAGCAGAGAGCGCAACTTCAAAAAAAACAGGAGCTGAGGGAACTGGAATCACATATGAATGTGCCGAGACCATAAATGGTAATGTTGTTTATGGCAATTGTGATTTTCAAGATTTAATGAATGCGGTTAAAAAAGTTACCAATTTTGCAGCAATAATAACCCTTTCTCTTTCTGTTATTGTCATCGCTGTTGCAGGTTATAAATATATGATTTCTGGTGATAATGCTGGTGAAAGAACAAAGGCAAATGAAATGCTTCGCAAAATAGCTCTGGGTATTATTTTTATTCTAGCTGCCTGGCTTATTGTCACTTTGATTACAAATACACTTTTAAAAGATGCTATAAAATTTAGTCCGTAAAATTATGAAAATATTAAAAAAAATCTCAATACATTTATTTATTTTAAGTATTTTTATTATTCCTGTTCTTCTATACGCTCAAGCTACTCCAACCACCCCCATTCATATTGGTATTTCCAATCCACTTAAATGTGATTCTGGTTCTGGTCAGGATTGTAATAGTCTTTCGGGACTAATTACAGCCATATTAAACAATGTGGTTATGCCCATTGCTGCTGTGGCTGTGGTGATTTGGATTATTTGGGCTGGTTTTACATTTATTACAGCACAGGGTAAACCAGCAGAAATAGAAAAGGCTAAAGGCAGACTTTTATGGTCTCTTATTGGTGCAGGAATACTTCTTGGAGCTGCGGGTATATCGGCGGTGATACAGAATACAATAGGAGCACTTATAAAAATCCCATAAACATGAAAGAAACAACCAAAATCAAATATTTTATAGTTTCAATACTATTTATTCCTAGTGTTATATTTGCTTTTTCTCTTGGTGTTAATACCGATACTACTTTTGAAACGACTATCAATTATATATTAGAGATTATCCGTCTTCTCATTCCGATTCTCTCCGGCGTTGCCTTCTTAGTCTTTTTCTGGGGGTTATCAAAATTTATTCTTAATTCAAATAAACCAGAAGAAATAAAAAATGGTAAAAATTATATGATTTGGGGAGTTTTTACATTATTTATCCTACTTACCTTCATGACTATTATTGGTTTTGTATCAAATGAATTACAAATTGGCGCTAAAAATCCTATCATTCCTACATTAAAAACAACCACAACACCATAGAATTTATTATAGGATATGAATCCCGTTAGAGACCGCGGTCGCTAAGATATTGAAAAATAAACAAAGATGAGTAAAAAAATTATTAAAATAATCATAAATGGTAGGGAAGTGGAAGACCGCGACCTGCCTCTAACGGGATGAAAAAAAATATATTATCACACACACTCCTTGCGTTTATTTATTTTCTTCCAATAGTAACTTTTGCTGCATTGGATGGGGTTAGAGGTTTACTTGTAGCTCTTAAAGGTATATTAAACTCAATCGTGCCAGTACTTTTCGGTTTGTCACTTGTTTATTTTCTCTGGGGGGTAGTACAGTTTATATTACATGACGCTGGTAATGAGAAAACTCGCGATGAAGGGAAGAAAAAAATAATGTGGGGAATTGTTGCTTTGTTCGTGTTCGTTTCTATTTATGGTATTTTAGCGGCAATTGGTAGTGCTATAGATATTCCTGTCACAATCACTCCATCCCATTAGTTTGTTTATCCACAGTTTGTTGTTTATTTTCTCTTTTTGTATTATAATTTAAGCATTATACGTAATTTAGTAATAATTTAATAAAATATGAAAAAAGTTATATATGGACTAATGTCTTTCTCACCAGTACTGGCCTTTGCAGCCGGTTTTACTGGTATAGAAACATTAGTCATTCAGTTGCAAGGAGTTTTGAGCAGAGTTGTGCCATTATTGTTTGCTCTTGCTATCGCTTATTTCTTCTGGGGAGTTATCAAATTCATTCGTTCAGCTGGTGATCCAAAAGAAGCAGCTGCAGGTAAAAGCATTATGATTTATGGTGTTATTGCAATCGCTGTTATGGCTTCCATATATGGTCTTGTTGGTTGGTTACAAAATACTTTAAATGTTGCTGGTGGTGGGACAATTCAGCTTGCAACTCTTCCTCAATAAATATTTTCATCATCCTGATTTTAGTTATAAATAATTATGACCATTATTCCTTTTCTCGCCAGGGTAAATGATTTGATTTTGAATCCTCTTATTGCGCTTGCCTTTGGTCTGTCTTTTGTTTATTTTACTTACGGCATAGTTAATTTTCTAAGACTTGAAGCGGGGGATAAAAACAGAAAAGAAGCTCAAAAAAAGTTT
>JAPLZX010000005.1:0-9896 GCA_026394815.1 Candidatus Zambryskiibacteriota bacterium
TTACGGAATAATAAGATTTATACTGGCTACATTTGGTGTTAATATACCGCCAGATTCTAGTGCAGGACAATTTTTGAGATAATAAAAAAGGTTCATCCGAACACCAAATTTAGCATCGTTGCATCGTGTTTTCACGGCGTAGGCAATCTAATTTTAAAATGATGTAATTGTATTTTGTGATGAATACTTAACAAGCAACAAAAACACAATGCTAAAATTGGTGTGCGGATAAAACGAAAGCGCGGGACTCTTCCTCCAGAGAGTCACGCGCTTTTTGTGTACAGTTTCATCTGGAGACAGTGACACTCACCGGCTCCGAGATTCTAGATTGGACTTGCACCCAGTTGGTTTTCAGGATAGGGGCCATCTCCTTCTTGATGGCGACGTCGTCACGTTCAACGACATTTCCCTTATCGTCACGAAGGAGAATTGGCCCGTGGGGGCGGATAATCTCTCCGTGAAAAGTTGGTATTTGCCCACCCCAACTTCCGACCGGGGCGATGGTGGTATACTCGATTGATTTTGTCATGTGGGGAACGGTCAAGAATGGCTCTCTTGTTGTCCAATCCCAAATCGCCTTTCCCACTATCAACCCGCCGAGTATCAAGACGAGCCAAATTGCTCGACTCACCCACACCCACACACCACCTTTTCTAGTGGATTTGCGTTTGGTTGGTGTGGGTGTTGTTGACGCACTAGGCTGTCTTAGCACTGGTGGAGATGTGTCGTCGGTATCAACTGGCGTTGGGCTCCTGCCGGTACTCCCTTGTTGATGAGCCTGATGACGACAGAGATCACCACCAACCCTGCCAAGATTACAACAAGAATGTAAAGCACTTGGTCCTCCTACTTCTTCTCGGGAGGGGGCAGTGGTATGGTTACCGGTGGCATTTGGCCTCCGGCTGCGACATCCACTCTGGTAGTCAGGCTCGGTTGCGCTCGTGCTGCCAAGATACGCGAAACTTGTTCTGCGGCGACGTTTGGGTTGACTCCTTGCTCAACCAATTCCGCGACCATTCGTGAGAACTGGGCTGCGTCTGCTTCCGCAAGTCGTATACCAGCCTCTTGCTTGGCTGTGCTTGAGATGGTCAGGGCGGTTGCTTCAGCAGTAGCCTCGGCAATATGCCCTGCGCCTTCCAGCTCGGCCATCTTCTTGGCCTCAATGGCTTGGCGAGTCTTCTCGTCGGCCGGGTCCCATCGTGAGATGGAGATACCGACCAGACGAAGTCCGACTTGCTCAATCAACTTCTCGTTGAGTGGGCTATCAAGACTCTTCAATCCAGCGAGGATACCGTTCACCTCACCCTTGTCGGCGGCGACGAATTCCATGATGGTGAGATTGTTCAGGATGTCTCCGGTAGCACCGTTGATGATACTTCCGGCGTTGGTGAAGAAGTCGCCCTTCAGTCGGATTACCGGGATTCCCGGCTTTACCACTTCGAACTTAGTATTCATCAGAACATTGACGGATGTGCCGTCAATCAGCTCCACAGCCAACATTAGGTAGGGGTGTGGAAATGTTCCGCGAAGTGTATCGACTTCTTCTCGTCCGAGGTCCAACACCCATTCGTTGAGAGGGCTGTCCTCATTCGGGTTTTCCTTCTTCTTGTGAATCCAGAATTTCCCGGTTGATGAGATCCCAGGAATCCCTACCCACCACAGACCGAAATGTCTGTTGAGTAGAGATTTCTTTTGGCTCCCATCAACAAACGTTCCAGAATCAGTTTCTCCGTTGTCGTCGAGATGTTTCCCTCGCTTATCGTGTATGATTCGTGCGAGAGACTCTCCGTTCATGCGGAACTTGATGTTGTCCGTCTGGATACGTGTTAGCGCGCCCAGCTGGACGAGAACAATGACCCCAACTCCAGCGATTGCCAGAAATAGTAACACAATGGTCATAGCACACTCTCCTTATTTTCCAATCTAGATGTCAATGAACTCCTTCAGAACATCTGAAGGTAGTTTATTAGTTCTAATTCGGATTTTATCATAGAAATATCCAAAAGTCAACATTTTTTATATACGAAAAATGGTTCTATGCAAAGCTGTTTTTTAATTGTGCCGAAGAAGAGATTTGAACTCTTAAGAGGTTGCCCTCACTACGACCTGAACGTAGCGCGTCTACCAATTTCGCCACCTCGGCTTACTTTTGTGGGCGAGGGGAGACTCGAACTCCCAATCCTTACGGAACTAGTTCCTAAGACTAGCGTGTCTACCAATTGCACCACTCGCCCAAAAATTATTTTCCTCAGCAGGGATCGTCAACAAATATTTACTCGCCGTCGCTCGTAAATTTTGCTTCCCCGACTCGGTTGTTTTTTCTACTGAAAAAACATACCTCCGTCTTTCAAACTCTACTCGTAAAGCAAATAAATTTGCTTTACTTGGGCACACAGGTTAAAAATCACAAAAAATTTTTAACCTGTGCGCCCAGTAGGGTTTGAACCTACGACCTTGTCCTTAAGAGGGACCTGCTCTACCAGCTGAGCTATGGGCGCAAAATAAAATTATGGGGGGAATCTTTTTGGGAATCTTCCGCGAGTCAAAATTTTTCGTCAAAAATTTTGCTCGTGTCCGCGACTCGCGACCTAGTCTGTTGACTAGGTGCCCGCTCCGTCTTTCGATTCCCAACGCAAAACCATAACATGGTTTTGCTCCTCGGGTACAAAAAAATTATTTACAATAATTTTCTTGGTGCCCGAGGTGGGAATCGAACCCACATGACCTTACGGTCACAAAATTTTAAGTCTTGCGTGTATACCAATTCCACCACTCGGGCAAACATCCTAAATGTTTTAGGGAGGCGTAGGGCGGAATTGCACCGCCGTATATTCCTTTTGCAGAGGAATGCCTTACTACTTGGCTACTACGCCTATGATTTTAACCTTGATTTAGAAGGTTGTCAATTTTTTGTCGGTTTTTTTCTCCAGAATCTATTTCAAAATCCATTTGAGGAATTCTACCCAACCTTGAATTTTCTTTTATGAATTTTTTAAACTCACTTCGCTTTCTCTTGGCAAATTCTAAGGCTGTTTTCTCAAAATTATCTGGGAATACCGTAAAGAAAATAGTAGCATATTTTCCATCTCTCGTTAAATTAACTCTTGTTACTGTTATAAGAGAAGACTTGTTTCCGTTTAAAGACAAAAAACGCGCTCCTAAATCGTGTAATATTTCCGCTATTTTTTCATTTCTAGTACTCATTATTTTTCTGTAATAACAAAACTTTCTATATAATCTCCGGGAGCTATTTCAATATTTGCTACAATCAAAGTTCCAAATTCTCCACCATCTACTTCCGTAACGGCAACTTTTTGTTTTTGTAATTCTCGTACCTTACCTTCTCCAATATTTTCATCACGACGCATTATTTTTATTTGAGAACCCAAAGTAATCACTCCTTTTTCAACCCTTGCTCCCAATATTTGTTTATCTTTAACTTTACTGAATATCTTTAAAACTTTTGCTGTACCAAGCGATTCAGCCGTTTTTATTTTTGGGGTGCGTGTTGTTAACATTTCTTTCAACCATTCGTTCATTTTATATATGATTTCAAAAATCTTAACCTCTATTTCATTTCTTTCTGCTAAATTTTTTGCTGGAGAGTCAATTTTTACATTAAATCCAATTATAACAGCTTTCTCTTTACCATTTGCAAGTCGTACATCATTTTCAGATATTGTGCCAATACCAGAAGATATTATATGAGCAGACACGCGATCCGTAGTTAATTTTTTAATTTCAGATATAAGAGCTTCTAAACTACTTCCCGTATCGGCTTTTATAATAATAGGGATGTTGTTTGTGGAAGAGCCATCACAATTTTCATAACCACTTTTGTTTTCTTGATTTTGTTCAGCATCTTTAATAATTTTTGCTTTTTCTATTTTTTCACGAGCTTCTTCTCTGGTTTTATAAGATTCAAAAGTATTTCCAACCAAAGGAAGTTCATCCCAGCCAATGATTTTAATTGGTTTTGAGAACGATGCTTTGTCTATAGATTTACCCAAGAAATTTTCCATAATACGTACTGGAGCACTAGCGGTGCCGGATGTGATATACATACCTTTTTCTATGGTACCGTTTTTTATAATACAAGTAGCAGAAATTCCTTTCTGAATGTCTCTATTGCTTTCAATGACTATTCCTTGTGCTGGAACAGTTGGGTCTCCCGTCAAACTCTCCATTTCTGCCACAAGAATAATCATATCAAGGAGTTCTGGCACACCTTTTCCGCTTTTTGCAGAAAGAGCTACTGCAGGTATATCTCCACCATAACCTTCAATATAAATTTCATTTTCAACGAGATTTTGTTTTGTTCGTTCAATATTGGCATCTGGTTTATCTATTTTATTTATAGCAACAATAAATGGAGTTTTACTATTTTTGATAGATGACAGGGCTTCAAGAGTTTGTGGTTTAACTCCATCTTCAGCAGAAACAACCAATACCACAACATCTGCCACAGACGCTCCACGTCGTCTTATACCACAAAATGCTTCATGTCCAGGAGTATCCAAAAATGTAATAATATGTTTTTTCCCTTCTTTTGAAATATGTTCTACTTCATAGGCAGAAATATGTTGAGTAATATCACCCGCCTCGTTTAATGGCTCGGTGTTTTTACGTATATAGGAAAGAAGAGTCGATTTACCGTGATCAATATGACCCATTATCGCCACAATAGGTCCGCGTTCTATAGAGTTTGTTTTCTGTTTCTGCATTGTGGTAATGAATTAAGTTCATGATTAAAGATTATTTTTCTAGATTTTTTTTAGCCCCCCCAACCACTCCTTTTTCTTCGTCAGTCAATTCAAAAGAACTTTCAAATTTTATAAGTGGTTTAGAAAAAACACTAACCCTATCTCTGGAATATAAACTGGAAATAACAACTCCATCGCCATTTTCACTCAGAAATGAAGTGGAAAAACTCTGACTTCCTCCTTCACCAGTTCCTTTGAATGGATTAAAACGAATTGTCTCAACTGCCTGTATACTACGATTTAAACGCTTTTCTATATTTATGAAATATAAAATAGATTCCTTTTGAAATTCATTTAATTTTTCCAAATTTTCGTGAGCGGAAACAATTGAATCTTCAAGGGACTTTCCATTTTTCCCCCTAAGAAGTTTCCACATTTTTATTTCAATACGTACAATCCATCCAATAAGTATTACAATACATGATATTAAACCATATGTAACAAATAGAGGATCAGATAGCATTAGATGATTATTACACAAATTATTGTTTTTTGCAAAATAAAAGGTATAGTAATTAGGATTATGTTATAATGACATCTATGGATCCCGTACGAAATTTATGTGGTTTGTCTTACGGGAAATATATTAGTAAATTATAGTTAATAATAAATAAAGGTAAAAAAATAACTTTTATTTCGTACGGGATGGAAGATTTAAATAAAAATCAAATTATTTTACTGACACTTCTTATTAGCTTTGTTACATCCATTGCAACAGGTATTATGACCGTGTCTTTACTCCAAGAAGCCCCGCTTGAAGTAACAAGAAATATAAATCGTATCGTAGAAAAAACCATTGAAACAGTTACAACACCATCCATTACTACGCCTGGACAAAAAGAAGTAACAACTGTGGTAGTAAAGGAAGAAGATATGATAATTAGTTCTATAGATAAAAATATAAAAAGTATCGTTCGTATAAATGAAAAAGATGCAATTTTGGGAACTACTGGTTTTTATGGCATTGGTTTGATTGTAAACAAAGATGGATTTATAGCAGCGGACAGAAAAACAATAACTAGCGGGAATGCATATACTGCAAAAATGAGTGATGGCGTAGAGCTTACACTTACACCTCAAGGAATAGACAAGCAAACTAATGTCATTTTATTCAAAGCGGTTCAACCAGAAAAAACTACTGGTAACACAATTCCAAATATATATATTTTTATACCCGCGGTATTTAGTAGTACGGAACCAAAACTTGGGCAGACACTTATAGGTATTGGGGGAGAAACAATAAATGCTGTTTCAGTTGGTAGGGTAACATCTTTAGATATGAAAGAATCTGGTACAGGCACATCCACAGTAAAATATCTTGTAAATATCAATACAGATCTTTCCACAAGCAATCTAACCGACGGTAGCCCAGTATTTAATCTTTCCGGTGATGTGGTTGGTGTAAAACTTTCTCTTGATGCCTCTAAATCATTTACTCCTGTTTCTGTTCTAAAAAAAGAAATAGTTACTCTTACTGAAGTCCCAAAAACTCAATAAATAAAAATTTTCTGGTTTATTTTAGTTTGACTTAGGCGTATAATACGCTATAATATAGCTAATTATGCCACCATTTAATCATTTTACGACAAAAGCAAAGGAGGTAATTCGTAGGGCGCACGAGCTTGCTATTGAACGTGGCCAAAATCATGTTAATTCTTTACACCTTTTGACTGCTCTTATATTGCAAGAGGAAGGAATAGTTACATCAATATTGGATAAATTAGAAATTGATACAATACTTTTAACAGATTCTCTTTTGGAAACCATAGAAGGGATTGATGCAGGGCAAACTCTTTCTGCTTCGTATCAGGTTTATCTCACTCCAGATATGGCTTCTGTTCTGGAAGCATCTGTAAAACAAACCTCTATTCTTCGTGACGATTTTGTTTCAACCGAACATCTTTTTATGGCACTGATTGATGTTCCTAGTCCTGCTCGGGATTTACTGATGAAGTTTAAAATAGAAAAAGATTCTGTCCTTCGTGTTATTGAAGAAATAAGAAGTACAAAAACAACCAATTCCGATCTCCCAAAAAAATTCAAATCACTTTCAAAATATACCAGAAATCTGACAAAACTTGCTGGGATGAATAAACTGGACCCTGTTATAGGGAGAGATGATGAAATTTCTCGCATTGTACAAATTCTTTCTCGTCGAACAAAAAATAATCCAATTTTAATAGGTGAGGCAGGGGTAGGTAAAACAGCAATAGTTGAAGGTTTGGCGACACGAATATCTATGGGAGAAGTTCCGGAGTCACTTCGCGAAAAAGAATTAGTATCACTTGATCTAGGTCTTTTGGTTGCAGGAACAAAATATCGTGGAGAATTTGAAGAGAGATTAAAAAATATTTTAAAGGAAATAGAAAGGTCAGACGGCAAAATAGTCCTTTTTGTTGATGAAATACATACAATAGTGGGAGCTGGTTCTGCTGAAGGATCGCTTGATGCTTCAAATATGTTAAAACCAGCTTTAGCTCGAGGGGAATTGCGTGCTATAGGAGCAACGACACTCAAGGAATATCAAAAATATATTGAAAAAGATCCTGCTCTTTCAAGACGATTTCAACCAGTTTATGTTAATGAACCAAGTATAGAAGATGCTATAACTATTCTTCGTGGTCTTAAAGAGAAATATGAACTTTATCATGGTGTTCGTATTACAGATGAAGCAATAATTGCTGCAGTCAATCTTTCCAGTAGATATATTACAGATAGATTTTTACCAGACAAAGCAGTTGATCTTATTGATGAATCAGCTTCATATTTAAAAATTGCATTGGAAAACAAACCTCCGGTTTTACAAAATGCGCATTCAAAAATAATAAAACTTCAAATTGAACACGAGGCATTGAAAAAAGAAACAGATGCAAAATCAAAAAGTCGTATAAAAGATATTGAAAAAACTATTGCTGATCTCAAAGAAGAAACAGGAGAGATAGAACTCAAATGGAATAATGAAAAAGAAACGGTAAATAATATAAAAAGTATCAAAAAACAACTCGAGGAACTTCGTCGTGAGGCAGAAACTGCTGAAGCAAAATCAGATCTTTCTTTGGCTGCAGAAATACGATATGGCAAAATTCCAGCATTAGAAAAAGATTTAGAAAGCAAATCAAAAAGATTGAAAAAACTTCAAAGTTCAAGAAGAATTTTGAAAGAAGAAATTACAGAAAATGATATTGCAACTATTGTTTCAAAATGGACAGGCATACCAGTTTCTAGAATGTTAGAAGAGGAAGCAGATAAACTGAATCGAATAGAAGATGTTCTTCAAAAAACCATTGTTGGTCAAAAGGAGGCTGTTCAAAAAATATCAGATACAATAAAGAGAAGTCGTGCAGGTATTGCAGATCCAAATAGACCAATTGGTTCATTTTTGTTTTTAGGTCCAACAGGAGTTGGTAAAACAGAACTGACAAAAGCTCTAGCCCAATTTCTTTTTAATGATGATAAATCTCTCATTCGTATTGATATGTCTGAATTTATGGAGAAACATAGTATATCAAAAATACTTGGTGCTCCTCCGGGATATGTTGGTCACGAAGAAGGGGGAACAATAACTGAAATGGTTCGTCATAGACCATACTCCGTTATTCTTTTTGATGAAATTGAAAAGGCTCATCCAGAGGTGTTTAATATCTTGCTTCAAATTCTAGACAATGGAAGATTAACCGATGCAAAAGGCAGGTTGGTGAATTTCCGAAACACTGTCATAATTCTTACTTCAAATATTGGAGCGCACTATATAGATAAAATGGAAAAAATTGGTTTTGCTTCGGGTGGTAGTGAAAAAGCAAACTATGAAGATGCTAAAGCCAGAGTAATGGATGCTTTAAAAGATAATTTTCGTCCAGAGTTTCTTAATCGTTTGGACGATATCATTGTTTTTGATATCTTGAGTCACGAAGCTGTGGCAGAAATTGTCAGGATTCAAGTCGGTGTTGTTCGTGAGAGATTGTTACAAAAAGAAATTAAACTTACTCTTTCGGAATCAGTTTTAACATACCTTGCAAAAGAAGGATATAGTCCACAATACGGGGCAAGGCCATTAAAACGTCTAATACAAACCAAAATTCTCACGCCAATAGCATCACTTATGGTAAGTAAAGGTTTGTCAAAAGGCGGCTCTATGATAGTTGACGTGAAAGATGGAGAACTTACTTTTAATGTCAAAAAAGGTAAAAACGGTTCTTTTGTAACCGATAGTTTTATTAGTAATAAAACATTGGCCTAAATCTTCTCCTGTGTTAGAGTAATTAAGTTAGAAATATGCGTCGGTACTCAAGTGGTCAACGAGAGCAGACTGTAAATCTGCTGACTTCGGTCTTCGTTGGTTCGAATCCAACCCGGCGCACAAGACAAAAAATCTGGACTGCTCCAGATTTTTTGTCTTGTACGAGACGGAGACATATTTTCTAGCAAGAAAATAGTCGAGTCAAGGTCATGAAAATTTTGTTTTGACGAAAACAAAATTATTCCTGACCACAAAATTTAGACCAAAAATTTTTACTCGCGGAAGAATCCTACCCGGTGTCTTTTTGTCTTCCCTCTTAAAATCTGCTAGATTTAGTTTATATGAAAAACGGTTTCGATAAAAAGGGCTTGAGAACCTGGATAGAAATAGACACAAAAGCACTTTCCCATAACTATAATCTATTGCGAAAGATAATACCTAAAAGTATTAAATTTATGTCTGTGGTTAAATCAAACGCTTATGGTCACAGTCTTGTTGATTTTGCGTTAGAAGGGCAAAAACTTGGAGTGGATTGGTTTGGTGTAGATTCAATCGTTGAGGCAACCGCTTTACGAGATTCTGGTATCAAAAAACCAATACTTGTATTAGGATATACACTTCCCGAAATGCTTATAAAAGCAATGGAACAAGATATAAGTATTACAGTTTCAACGTTTGAACTACTTGATGTTATTTCAAAAACATCTTTTGCAGGTAAAATAAAAGTGCATATAAAAGTTGATACAGGTATGCATAGACAAGGTTTTCAAGAACATGAAATTGACAAAGTAATAACAAAACTTAAAAATCTTAAATCAAAAATCAAAGTCGAAGGCCTCTTCACACATTTTGCTGGAATAAAAAACTCAACATTTTCAAAACTTACAGACAAACAA
>JAPLZX010000005.1:9939-13684 GCA_026394815.1 Candidatus Zambryskiibacteriota bacterium
TAAATTTAAAAAAGAAGGATTTAATCCTATTGTTCATGCAGGAGCATCCAGTGTAGCATTTGTATTTCCTGAAGCTTATTTTGATATGGTCAGAATTGGTATTGCACTTTATGGATTATGGCCGTCCAAAGAAGTGGAGAAATCTTCAAAAGTAAAACTAAAACCAATATTACAATGGAAAACCATTATAGGGGAAATTAAAAACGTTTCAAAAGATAGTCGAGTCGGTTATGATTTCACGGAGAAATTTCAAAAGAATTCCACCATTGCCATTTGCCCTATTGGGTATTGGCATGGATATCCTAGAAATCTTTCTAGTATTGGTAATGTGCTTGTATGTGGCAAAAGAGCTCGTATTTTAGGTAGAGTATCAATGGACATGATTGCAATAGATATTTCTAACATCTCAGGAGTTAAAGTGGGGAGTGAAGTTACACTACTTGGGGCAGATGGTAAGAAGACCATTTCAGCCGAAGAAGTAGCAGATTGGGCAGGAACATCTTCCTATGAGATTGTTACGCGGATTAATCCACTCATAAAAAAATTTTATACATAATTTGCTTTTTTTGGTCATTTCTGTTACTTTATAAAAACTATGTCACAAGACCGATTAATACAATTAAGGAACAAAGAATCCAAGGAAATTTATTGGACATCTAAAAATAAGAAAAAAGTTGAGCGTAAAATAGAGCTCAAAAAATACAGCAAAAAGCTCCGAAAAAGAGTTACTTTTAAAGAATCAAAAAAGTAAACAAAAATCCACCATCGGTGGTTTTTTGTTTTTTGCGGGAGATGGAGGAATCGAACCCCCGACAGTGGTTTTGGAGACCGCTGTTATACCACTTAACTAATCTCCCGTGGTTTATTTATGCTACACAATTTTTATCTTTTAAGCAAAACTCCGCACGCGCAACAAGTTGCGCGCGCGGAGCGTGTGAGTTCTCGCAGATTACCTCGTCAAGAACCCAACGAGTGTTGGTAGCCAGAGTTGCTGTGATGCAATCCCCAGCACTACCAGCACGAGACCAACCAGGAGAATCCATCTGGAGACTGCGATTTTCCCCCCAGGGGACAACCAAATCTGCCTCTCTTTTCCTGGTTCGCCCCACTCGGCGATTAGCTCTGGTTTGTTGCTCATAGGAACCCTCCTCTTTTATTATTACTACAAAATCAATTAATAATCAACAAAGATAGTAACCAGTTTTTCAATCTCTTTTATTTGATTTGGTTTAAACCATTTAATTTTTTTATCTTTTTTAAACCATGTCATTTGACGCTTGGCATAGTGCCAAATTTCCGTCTCTAGTTTTTTAATGAATTCTAATTTAGAGAGTCTTTTTTTAAGATAGTATGCCAAATATCTGTATTCTAATCCCAATTCTCGCATTCTCTTCCAAGACAAACCGTCTTTGTGCAGATTTTCTGCTTCTTTAATCATTCCTCTTTTAATTCTAGAAAACAATCGATTATAAATTTTTTCTTTTAATTCATCATTTGGGAGAATTAATCCAATTTGTAAAAACTTATATTGATTTTTCTGTTTTTTTATTTTTGGTACAGAGCCAAGATAAGTTGCTATTTCTATAGCGCGTATCAGTCTTATAGGATTTTTTATGTCTATATTTGAAAATCGTCTTACATCTAACTTTGCAAGAATTTTTTGTAAATCTTCTAAACCATTTTTCTCCAACTTTTTTCGCAATAATTTATTTGGTGGTACTTCAGGTAAAACAGCACTTTCCACTATTGATTGTATATAAAATCCTGTTCCTCCACATATTATAGGAAGTTTTCCACGAGATATTATATCGGCAATTATTTTTTTAGTTTGTTTTTGCCATCCTGAAACAGAAAAAACTTTTTTCGGGGATATAACATCTAACATATGATGGGGAATTCCCAGCATTTCTTTTTTTGTGATTTTCCCAGTGCCGATATTCAAGCCTTTATAAACTTGTCGCGAATCAGCAGAAATAATCTCACCATTGTATTTCTTGGCAAGTTTTACGGCTAAGTTACTTTTGCCTGTAGCAGTAGGCCCAAGGATTACTAGGATTTTTTGCATTTGTGCCGGAGGAGAGACTTGAACTCTCATCCCTTGCGAGACACGATTTTGAGTCGTGCGCGTATACCAATTCCGCCACTCCGGCAATGTGTGACATACAAAAGTCTATCTTTATTTTATCAAAAAATCAATTTTATGAACCGTTGAGCATTGTTATATCTGCTCCAATAGCATTTAATCTTTTAGCAATATTTTCATAACCACGATTGATTGAGTATACGTTGCGTAAAATAGATGTACCTTTAGCTCCAAGCATGGCTACTAAAACAATCATGGCTGGGCGGAGAGCTGGTGGACAAACAACCTCATTACCCTTAAGTTCAGTAGGACCTTGAATTATAACTCTGTGTTGGTCAGCTAAAACTATATTTGCTCCAAGACGATTAAGTTCTGTAAAATAAATTGCTCTGTTTTCCCACATCCAATCATGAATAAGTGTTGAACCGACAGCTTGTGTGACAATCGGCACAAAAAAAGGTAGATTGTCCGAATTAATTCCTGGATATGCCGACGGATGTATTTTATCATTTAAGGCTATAAGTTTTGATGGATATATTGTGATATCACAAAGTCTAGTATAGCCATTTTTAGCAGGATATGTTTTTGATTGTTTATATTTCAATCCCATTTTTTCTAATTTCAGAAGTTCCAGAGAAAGAAAATCGATAGGGCATCTTGTTATAGATAATATGGAGTCGGTTATTATTGCTGCGGATATAAACATCATTGATTCGGTCGGGTCTTCGCTGTTGTAATATTCAATTGGTCTATTTATTTCTTTTACTCCATGTATAATCAGTGTACTTGTGCCGATTCCTTCTATTTTTACTCCGCATTTTTCTAAGAAAAAACAAACTTCTTGAACTTGATAATTTGGTGGCGTAAAGCGGAGAGTAGTTATGCCAGGAATTAGAGCAGATGCAATTAATAAATTTTCTGTGGCTGTATCGCTGGCTTCATATAACACAATATCAGCCGGTTTCAATTTCTGATATTTAATTTCATGAACTGAATTTTTTGTGACTATTTTTACTCCGAGTGATTCAAGTCCATATCTATGAGCTGCGATGGTTCTTTGTCCCATTTTACATCCACCAGCGTGGGGCATTTCAAATTCTTTTTCAAAATGTATCAATGCACCAATCATCATCAAAACAGAACGAATGCGGGATGAAGAGTTTTTATCAATTTTTTTTAAGCTGAATTTTTTAGGGGGAGTAATTTTTACAGAATTATGTTTTATCCATTCAATTTTTACACCAATACTTTCAAATATTTCTATAATACGAGATATCTCTTCTATACGAGGAATATCGTGCAATGTGGTGCTTTGTTTGTTTAAAAGAGATGCACAAAAAAGACCAAGAGCTCCGTTTTTAGAAGTGTTTGTTTGTATCATTCCGGATAATTTTTTACCACCAATAATCTGAAAATCATCAGTTTCTTTTTTCATATTGAGGATTATAACATATACACTATTTATCTACATTTTTAGATTGAGCGGTAGTTTATTCTGTGATAAAATACTTTTATGACACAGTTTTATAATGATTCAGTTTTCTGGATTGATGTAGATAAAATACATTCAAACCCATTTCAACCAAGAAGGGAATTTGACCAAACTCAATTACAGAGTCTGTCTGATTCTATACGACAATATGGTGTTCTACAGGCCCTTGT
>JAPLZX010000005.1:13716-16270 GCA_026394815.1 Candidatus Zambryskiibacteriota bacterium
GCCCTTGTTGTTACTCGTAAAGAATTTCAAAAAGAAGATGGCGGTCTTGGAGTTGAATATGAACTTATAGCTGGAGAAAGGAGATTACGCGCTGCAAAATTGGCCGGGCTTCCACAAGTGCCTGTGTTGATAAAAGTGGGTGACGAGGAAAATGATTTGATGAAGCTGGAACTTGCCATCATTGAAAACATTCAGCGCGAAGATCTTAATCCGGTTGATCGTTCTCGTGCCTTTCAGCGTTTAATAGATGAATTTGGTTTTAAACATATAGAGATAGCTAAAAAGGTTGGTAAAAGTCGCGAGTATGTTTCCAATTCAGTTCGTCTTCTGGCATTGCCTGTGGAAATTTTGGATGCCTTATCACAAGGTAAAATCTCTGAAGGTCATGCAAGACCACTTATGATGCTCGGTGATAGATTGGAAGAACAGATGACATTATTCAAGGAAATAATGTTTAGAAAATTAACTGTGCGTGAAGCTGAAGCTATAGGTCGTCGTGTTGCCTATGATAAAATTCGCAAAAAAGGAGCAACTCTTGACCCAGAGACCCAAGAATTGGAAGAAAAATTGACCGAAACATTAGGCACACGAGTTTCCATAGAAAAAAGAGAAAATGGGGGCAAAATTTTGATAGATTTTTTCTCTAATGATGATTTGCGAGAAATTCTTTTACTTATCGAAACAAATAAAATAAAATCTCCAACAGAGAGACTTGATAGACATATATCAGAAAATCCAATTCCACCTAAAAATGAATTTATTCCAGATTATGTTCGAGACCCAAGCATAGCCGAAATGACCATTGAAGACTTAAAGAATTTAGATGACCGTACACCGGAGCAAAAAAGGGAAGATGAAAACAGTGAAGAGGAGATTTACTCCATCAAAAATTTCAGCGTGTAGAAATTATTTCTTATTATTCTCTAGCTCGTTCCTAATATGTCTTTTGGCTAAAGTGGTTTTACAAGATTCAAGCCATCTTTGACTGGGTTTTGCACTTTTTTTAGTTTCTATTTCTACTCTATCTCCGTTTCGTAGTATGGTATCTATTGCCATAAATTTTCCATTAACTTTTGCACCTGACATATGGTTACCGATATCGGTATGTATTGCATAAGCGAAATCAATAACCGAAGAATCTTTAGGTAAATCAATAACATCACCAATCGGGGTAAAAACAAAAATCCTTTCTTCAAAAAAATCATTTTTTACATTATCAAGAAATTCTTCACCAGCTTCTTTCTGATACTCCACGAGTTCTTTTATCCAACCAGGGACATCATTTGTACTAGACTCACTATCTGATTTTGAATCGAGAGAACTTCTTCCAGGCAGGATGTTTCTTAACCATACTAGATTTGGATTTGTAGTTTTCTCTTTTAGACCATATTTATATGAAACATGTGAAGCTATGCCAAATTCAGCTTCTTTATGCATATCCTCAGTTCTTATTTGAACTTCTATAATACCTCCATCTCCAGTAAAGATAGTTGTATGTATTGAGCGATAACCATTAAGTTTTGGTGATGCTATATAATCTTTTATACGTCCAGGCAAAGGTCTCCACATTCCGTGAATAATACCTAATACTTTATAACAATCAGGTATTTCAGGAACTATTATACGTAAAGCTGAAATATCATAAATAATTTCTACATCACCTTCATATTTTTGTAATTTCTTATAAAGGGAGAATAAGCTTTTTACTCTGTGGTCTATGTGAAAATTGGTAATGTTGTTTTTAGCCAATTCTTTTTTTAGTGATTTTTCAAATTTTTCAAGATGATCTTCCACTTCTTCTTTTTTATTTTTTAAGATTTTTTTGATTTCTTCAAAATCTTTCGGATAAACATAAGCAAAAGCTAAATCCTCCAAATCCCTTTGAAGTTTTTTTATACCAAGTCTGTATGCAATAGGGGCATATATTTCTAAAGTTTCTTTAGCTATGCGTAATTGTTTTTCTTTGGATACATATTCAAGTGTCTGCATATTATGTAATCTGTCACAAAGTTTTATTATTAGAACCCTGATGTCCTGTGACATTGCCATAAAAAGTTTTCGTAAACTTTCGTTGTATCTAGTAGTGCCACGATATTTTATTTTCCCCAGTTTTGTTACTCCCTCCACCAGAAAGAGGATTTCTTTACCAAATTCTTTTTCGATTTCCTTTGGTGTTACTTTGGCATCTTCTATTGAGTCATGTAGGAATCCAGCAGCGATAGTTGTCGCTCCCATACCTAATTCAGCAATATTTTTAGCAGTAGAAAACAGATGGCTAAAATAAGGTTCGTCATTATTACGGACATGACCTTCGTGAGCTTTTTGGACAAAATCATGAGCTTTTTGGATTAAAGTTATATCTTCCTTGGTCGGATTTTGTAATAGGGAGATTATCTCCTTTATATCGTTCATATTTTTAAGTCTATCACTAAACAGAATCTCGTCGAGCCATCCTATCCAAATCCCAAACTTGATTTTTTAGAGACTGCGGAGGCAATTAAGAAACAACGACGAGATACGCCAGCCCGAAGCACTGTTTGAGGAAGCGGTAATC
>JAPLZX010000012.1:0-42348 GCA_026394815.1 Candidatus Zambryskiibacteriota bacterium
GAAAACCACTGGAGATTGAGGAATTTTTGTATTTGAGAAGTGCCTCCTCACTAACATACCAGACATGACCAACTCTTCGTGAACCAATTTTATTACCACGACAAAGTTGCCCTATATAGTCTTTAGAATAGCCAGAAAGAGAAGCGGCAATTTTTGCAGAAATATATTTTTTATTTTCAAAAAATAGATCAGAACTCATCACTAAAATTATACAATTTGAATTTTTTCAAAAACAGCAAAATATGTGGATAAATAAAGATATCTCGGCAAAACGAGAAGGGTAAAATTAATAATTTTTAATTCATGATTTCTGGTTTCTAAATCATTTCTGATAATTAAATCAATCTATCATTAAACCGGGTTTGGTCCATTTAAAAATCAAAAAAGTGATTTCCTTGAGTTAATTGAGCATTAAAAATTAGAAATTATGAATTTTGGAGATTAAAAGTGTCTAATTCCAATTATTTAGTCTTTAAAGTTATCAACTTTAAGGGTTGATAACTTATCATAAACTTTATATAATTATTACTAACCTTTAATAAGGTTTATAATAGTAAGTGTTATGGCTAATCAATATATAACAATTAAACAAGCGTCAAAAATTTTAAATGTCTCTCCCCTTACTCTTCGTAATTGGGATAAAAATGGGAAACTAAAAGCTCACCGTCATCCTATGAATAATTATAGAGTTTATAAAATTGAAGATCTTGAAAAAGTTATAACAGAAATAGAGGTTGGTACGGGACTTCGAAAAAGTACTAAAAAAGAGGTTAGAAAGCTTATTGTGAAGCATCTAGAAAATGAGTAATAAGATACAAAAAAACACCTAGGTCAAGGGTGATTTTTTATACTCTGAATTATTTTTGTAAAAGTTCTAAAATAATCTTTTTTAGTATTTCGGGGTTTATACTTCCTTTTGTTTCTTTCATTCCCTGCCCTATAAAAAATTGTAGTGAGGATTCTTTTCCTTTCTTATATTCTTCCACGACCATTGGATTTTCTTTCAAAATTTTCTCTGCCATTAATTTTATTTCTTCTGTGTTGTTTTTTTGAATTAATCCTTTTTCGTTTGCAATAATTTCTGGGTCGCCTCCAGTTTCAAACATAATCTTTAAAATATCCTTTGCTCCTCGAGAAGAAAGATTTCCTTTATTAATCATCAAAATAAGTTTTATAAAATTTTCTTTGGTAATCTTCTCTAGTGTAAAATATTTACCAAGTGCTTTAGAAAGTCCTAGAATATCTGAGGTAATGTAATTTGATGCTGTTTTAATTATTCCTGCCCCATATGTTGAAAGTCCCTCTGCAACCGATTCAAAGAATTTTCCAATTTCCCTGTCCCCCACATATATCTCTACATCTTCTGGTTTCAAACTAAAATCATTTGTCAGTCTTTTTCTTTTTTCTTCTGGTAATTCAACTAATAATTTTTTTAATTCTTCTTTAGAAAATTCTGGGATTTCACTGATTATAAGTTTTGGTAAATCTGGATCTTCAAAATATCTATAATCATGGGCAGATTCTTTTAATCGTTGGCTAAAAGTTATTTCTTTATTTTCATCCCACCCTCTGGTTTCTTGCACCACTTCTTCACCCTTTTCCAAAAGAGTTGTCTGCCTATCAAACTCAAAATCAATAGCTTTACCCACAGCACGAAAAGAGTTAATGTTCTTTACTTCTACTTTTGTCCCAAAGTCCTCTGTTTTTGACACTGATAAATTTACCTCTACTCGCATCTCACCTTTTTCCATATTGGCATCCGACACCCCAAGATATTGGAGAAGAAGCTGAAACTCTTTTGCAAATTCAACAGCTTTTTCACTACTATGTATGACTGGTTCTGTAACTAGCTCCATTAAAGGCACTCCAGCTCGATTGTAATCAACCAGACTCATATCAGGAGTCTCATGTGAAGAACGAGCGGTGTCTTCCTCTAGATGAACTCGTGTTATTTCTACACCAACCAGAGACCCCCCCTTAACTAATGGGTTTTTATACTGACTAATCTGATATCCCTTCGGAATATCGGGATAAAAATAGTTTTTTCGGTCAAATTCCGTAAAATCCGCTATTTCAGAACCGAGTGCTGTTCCAACAAGAAGAACTTTTTTAACTGCTTCTTTGTTTATTACAGGTAATGTTCCAGGGTGACCCATACATATGGGACAAATATAAATGTTTGGACTTTTTTCTTCGGGAAGGTTTATACACCCACAAAACATCTTGCTTTTGGTTTTTAGCTCCGCGTGTATTTCCAACCCAATTGTCATTTTATATTCATCTTTCATACATTTAATATTACAAGTTTCGAAGCACCTTTACCAACTGATCGCCTAGTGTTTTTATTGAATTATCATCAAGGATAGATAAACTAAAAACATTGTCGTGAGATTTTTTAAACAATTTGATATATGATTGCAATTTATCTCCATCTATTAAATCTGTTTTTGTTAAAAGGATGGCTTCTGTTTTATTCAGAAGGGTTGGGTCATATTTTTTCAATTCCTCCCGAAGGATATTATAAATCTCTTTAGGATTTTCATGTTCACATGAAATACAATGTAACAACATTTTTGTGCGAGTTATATGTCTTAGGAATTTATGGCCAAGACCTTTCCCCTCTCCAGCCCCTTCAATAAGTCCTGGAATGTCGGCTATTATAAATCCGTATAAATCACCGAGGTTTGGCGACAATGTTGTAAACTCATAATTACCGATCTTCGCCTTTGCTCGTGTCAGACTATTTAGCAAACTTGATTTGCCGGCATTGGGAAACCCAACCAAACCTAAATCAACGACCAATTTTAATTCAATAAAAAATTCACCCCCTTGACCCGGTTTCCCTGGAGTTGACTCTCTTGGTCTTATGTTTTTTGAGCTTTTAAAGTGATTATTACCAAAACCTCCCCATCCCCCTTTTAGAAAAAAGATTGGTTCAGTGTTTAGAACCTCAACAAATTCTCCTGTTTTTGTGTTTGTTACAACACTACCAATGGGCAATTCAATTGTAATATCTGCTCCCGATTTACCATGCATACAATCACCTAAACCGAGGCCCCCGTTTTCCGCCTTAAAATCCTTTATAAACTTGTGTTCGGAAAGACGTCCTATGTCGTGAACTCCTTTTAGGTACACATCTCCTCCTTTTCCACCATCTCCTCCTCCTGGACCAGCATGATCAATGCCCTTCTCATGTCTCCATGAAACAATGCCATTACCACCATCCCCCGCCCAAATGTTGACCGTTAATTCGTCTATAAACATAAAGATACTTTAGCAGAAAAAGTGTGAAAGCACCAAGGATAAAAGAGAGAAAATAGTTATCCACAGAAACAAAAAATTTGGGCATTTGCAAAATATATATAATTTGATACAAATATGGGAAATCTATCGAATAAAGATTTTTAGTAAAAATTATAAGATATTTTTAAATAAAAATTATGGATGATGATTTAGATCAAAAAGATAAAGATTTAGAAGACGCTCCTGTGGGAGAGGGGTTGGATGATTTAGACGACGATTTGATTTTAGGAAGTAAAAAACCAAAAAAGCATCTGGAAGATGACCCTATTGAATCCCTTGATGCCTTGGCCGACGAAGAAGAAGGTGTGTTGCCAGAAGATTCATTCGACGACGAAGATTTGTGGTAATAAAAAAAACAACCCCAAAACACTGGGGTTGTTTTTTTTATTACCAGTTTACAAAACTTTAATTTTTATAAAGCGTCTTTTGCCTATTTTATAAGTTCCATCGGAAACAGTCACATCAGGATTTATAATTTTTTCTCCAGTATCCATGTTTGTTATTGCCCCTTCAGAAACAAGTCTTCTAAAGTCTGACTTAGAAACAACTATCTCATTAACCATTAGTATATCTGAAAACAAAACCCCGCTTGCAACACTAACTTCAATCGTATCTTCTGGCACACCACCTTTGGTAAAGATATTTTCAAAATTTTCCTCGGCTTCTTGTGCTATTTTCTCTCCATGATAAATTTTTACGATTTCATGAGCAAGTTTTATTTTTTGGTCACGCGGTTTTTCTTCTATAAAACCACTAAAATCCAAGTCAGTACAAATTTCAAAACCTAAAGTAATCATGCTGTCAGGCCAACTCATTACTTTACCGAATATATCGCTGGCTGAGTCATTTAGAGTTATCATATTTTCTTCAGTTTTTCCCATTTTTTTTCTNNTTTGTAGTTAAAACAAACATTTCTTTATGCTTTTTTCTTTTCATTAAATCGCGACCAGCAAGCATATTAAACATTTGGTCATTGCCACCAATTTGTAAATCAACATCCATTGTCACAGCATCATATGCCTGAAAAACAGGATAAAGAAATTCATGAACATAAATCTCTCGACCAGTTTTAATTCTTTCTTGAAACATATCCCTTGTAAGTAAATTTGAAACTGTAAAGTGGGAGGCTAATTCCAACAAATCTTCTGGAGTAAGTTTGTTTGTCCATTTTTCATTATGAACAAAGCGAACATTTGATCTTTTTAAATCCAAAATTTTGCCAATCTGCTTTTTGTATCCCTTTGAGTTATTTAGAACTTGTTGATGAGTGAGAGGTTTTCTGGTTGTTTGTTTGTCTGTTGGATCTCCAATTTGTGCCGTAAAATCACCAATTAAAACAATGACTTCGTGACCAAGGTCCTGAAATTTTCTTAATTTAAGAAGCTGTACCAAATGACCTAGATGTAGAGTACTCCCTGTAGGGTCAATTCCATAATAAAGTCTGATTTTTTTACCAGACATTAAAACTGTTTTGAGTGTGGATTTGTCAGGATATACTCTTTCCACTCCGCGACTCAAAAGTTCCTCTATTTTAGCTTCATCAGTTATTATTTTTTCCCTTTTAAATCCAAACATACTATCACTTTACCATAAATATGATAAAATACGAGCAATGCGAAAAAATTTCTTTAAAAAACACGAATTGCGCAATATCTTTATTTTTTTGTTTTCTTGTGGGATATTATTCGCAGGTATTATGCTTATATGGGTTTCCACATTCCAAATACCAACCCTTGAAACCATAGAAGCAAGAAAAATAAGTCAATCCACAAAAATTTACGACAGTACGGACAAAATTCTTCTTTTTGACGTTTATCAAAACACCCAACGAACAGTTGTCCCTTTTGATGAAATTTCTAAATACATAAAAGATGCTACTTTATCTATTGAGGATAAGGACTTTTACACACACCACGGCATAAAACCATTATCTATACTTCGCGCAATTATTGTAAACACAACCTCTCTAAGTTACAGCCAAGGAGGCTCAACAATCACCCAACAGGTTGTAAAAAATTCCATTTTGACCGGAGACAAAACCCCAACAAGAAAACTAAAGGAGCTCGTTTTGGCTTTAAAGTTGGAACAAATGCTTTCGAAAGACAGAATTTTTGATATGTATTTGAACGAAATTTCTTATGGAGGCAGTTTGTATGGGGTAGAAGAAGCAAGTCAGGCTTTTTTTGGGAAAAAATCATCCGATGTGACAATAGCTGAAGCTGAAGCAGCTTATTTAGCCTCATTACCACAAGCACCATCTTATTATTCTCCCTATGGGACACATAAAGACAAATTGGATGAGAGAAAAAATGTTGTTTTGAGAGAAATGCTTCGTGATGGGAAAATAAGTGATGTGGAATATCAAAATGCATTAACAGAAAAAGTGAACTTCCTTCCAAAATCCGACAAGGGTATAAAGGCTCCTCATTTCGTAATGTTTGTAAAGGATTATTTAGAAAACAAATATGGTATTGATGTAATAGAACAAGGAGGTTTAAAAGTAACCACAACTCTTAATTATGACTTACAAACCAAAGCTGAGGCCATTGCAAAACAATATGCTGAAATAAATGAGAAAAGTTTCAATGGCACAAATGATGCTTTTGTGGCCATAGATCCAAAAACCGGAGCTATTTTAACCATGGTTGGCTCTCGTGATTATTTTGATACAAAAATAGATGGGAATTTTAATGTTACAACAGCACATAGACAACCAGGATCTGCTTTTAAACCCTTTGTATATGCTGAAGCTTTTATAAAAGGATATACCCCAGATACTGTTTTGTTTGATTTGCCTACACAATTTTCTGTAAAATGTCCGTTGGATAATTTTACCACTACCCTAGATGGTGTTTGTTATGCTCCAGTAAACTATGATGATAAGTTTCGTGGGCCATTAACTTTACGTGAAGCGTTGGCTCAATCAATAAACGTTCCGTCAGTTAAAACTTTGTATTTGGCTGGGATAAAAGAAACCATAGACCTTGCTACGAGTATGGGTATTAAAAGTTTAGGTGACGCAAATATTTATGGATTAACTCTCGTTCTTGGGGGTGGTGAGGTGTCTCTTTTGGATATGGCATCTGCTTATGGTGTTTTTGCAACCGAGGGAATGGAAACCCCATATACTAGTATATTAAAAGTGGAAGATAAAAACGGAAAAGTTTTAGAAGAAATAAAGCCAGAATTAAATCGGGTATTAGATGCTGAGGTTGCCAGAAAAATATCTGATATATTGTCCGACAACGTAGCACGAACTCCTTTATATGGAGCAGATTCTGTTATTTACTTTGGGGACCGTGAGGTGGCAGTAAAAACAGGAACAACAAATAATTATAAAGATGCGTGGATTCTAGGATACACACCTAGTGTTGTGGTGGGAACTTGGGCAGGAAATAATGACAATACACCAATGGCAAAAAAGGTGTCTGGGCTTATTGTTGCCCCGATGTGGAGAGTTTTTATGGATGAGGTTTTAAAAACTGTTCCCGTTGAAACTTTTATAAAACCAATGAAGGAGGACTCCTATGACCTAAAACCTGTTTTGCGAGGTAAATGGCAGGGAGGAATATCAAATATCACACAAAACACCACGATTGACCCTAATATCCCATATAATACCCTACAAGAGGTTCTTTCTGGTGGTGTTCACTCTATTTTGTATTGGGTAAACAAAGACGATCCTCGGGGAATAGAGCCAGTGATTCCCTATCTTGACCCTCAATTTGAAAGATGGGAATATTCAATTAGACTTTGGGCTCTGAGTCAAGGGTTACAATAAAAACTATCTAATATCAACTATTTTTAAGTTTGGTATGGATTGGATAATTTCTTCCAATATTTTGTTTTTATATATAAATATTTTGTTTAAAATTGCGGGAGATGTTTTTAAATAAATAATATAGTTTTTTATTTCAATTTCTTTTGGAGAAATTTTTATTTGTGTGTATTTTTCTATAATATCAAGGATTTGTTTTTTATAAATTTCAACAGATTGTATGTTTTTGGAAAATTTTTCTAAAAACAAGGAGATGTTGAACATATTACTTATTCATTGGCATTACCAAATACAAAAAACTTTTATCCCCTACTCCTCGAACTATCATGGGTTTGTTTGTGTCAGAAAAAGAAAGCGATACACTATCCGAATCAATGGATTGAAAACAATCAATTATATATTTGTAATTAAAACTAATGGAAAGCTCCTCCCCTTTTATAACAGCATCAATGTTGTTTATGTTTTCTCCAACATCCATGTTTTTTGTTGTAATTTCAAAAATCTTTTCTTTGGGGTGTATATGAAAAGTCACTTGACTAAATTTGTCTGAAAAAATATTTGAGATACGTAAACTACTTATCAAATCTTGTTTTAAAACAACAACTTCTGTTTTTGTGTCTTTTGGAATAATTTGTTTGTAGTCGGGGAAAACACCATCTATTACTCGTGAGGTTATATAAAGGTCGTTATAGGAAAAGGCTATTTGGTTTTCATTAAGACAAACCTCAACATCTTCTTTTATGTCTTCCAGAGTTCTTATTATTTCCCCAGTATTTTTAAAAGGAATTAATATTTGATTAAACTCTTTGTGTTTTTTTACTCCTATTTTTTTTTCAGACAATCTAAAAGAGTCTGTGGCAACAAAAACAACCCCTTCTTCTTCTGAGGATAAAAATATACTAGACAACACAGGTCTTATTGTTGAAACAGACGAACTATACATTACAGATTTAAACCCTTTTATTAATCCCGGAACATTAAATGTAAAGGTTTTTTCTTTTGAGACTTTTGGTATGTTTGGAAAATCATCAGTAGGAAAAGTTTTGATTGTAGAACAATTATGTTTTGTTGATACTTTTAAATTATCGTTAACAACTTCCAAAGTTATGTTTTTATCGTTTGTTATGTTTAAAATAAAATTATATAAAACAGCCCCTGATACTGCCACTTTTCCTGGTTTTATTACTTTTACAGGAAGTGTAATTTCAATACCAAGATCTAAATTAGTTGCTTTTATGGTTAAAACTGAATCGTGTGCTTCTAATAAAATGCAACTTAAAATAGGAAGTGTAATGTTTTTACCTGTTATTCTTTCTGCTTTTGAGATAGCGTAGGAAAGCTTTTCTTTTATACATTCTATATTCATAGTATTAATTTTATCTTTTTAATGAATTTATTACTATTAAGGGTGATTATTTTGGTTTTATTTCACAAAACCCTTATTTTAAGTCGTTTTTTATTGATTTTGTTTGTGTATAAGTGTGGTAAACCTGTGTATAATTTTGTTTGATTTTTTAATTAACCCACCAAAACACAACTTATTCATACCTTTTAAATGCTTTATCTACATACTATACACAATCTTTTACACAAAGATAGACCTCAATTGGTTGATTTCTTGTACCAACATTTCGTCCAACTTGATATCGTTTTTTATTTTTTCACAGGAATGCATAACTGTGGTATGGTCTCTCCCTCCAAGTTTTTCCCCTATTGCCGGATAGGATATATTAAAATCCTCACGAAGAATATACATTATTATTTGTCTTGGTTTTATAACTTCCTTTTTGCGTGTTTTAGCATAAATTAAATGTTCTTCTATATTGTAAAACTCAGCAACCGTTTTTATTACTTCTTTTGTTGATACAAGTTTTTTGGGCCCCACATTATTTTTTACAAGGTTTTTTACCTCAACAAGTGACAATTCACGGTTTTTTAGTTGTGTTTGACAGGAAATGGAATTAATAATACCTTCAAGCTCTCTAATGTTTCCCACAACAGAATAAGCCAAATAATCAATAATTTCTTTGGTTAGTGGGTATAGGCAAGAAGTAGATTTTGTTCTAATGATGGCCGCTCGGGATTCGTTGTCTGGAGCTGGGATATCAACAATCATTCCCGCACTAAAACGAGATTTAAGTCTATCCTCTAAATCTTGAATTAACCCCGGATGTTTATCCGAAGAAAAAATAATTTGTTTGTTATTGTCGTATAAATGATTAAAAAGATGAAAAACCTCTTCCTGCATCTTCATTTTTCCTGAAAAAAACTGGATATCATCCATAATAAGAACATCATATTTTCTATATTTTTCCTTAAAAAAATTCGGTTTATTAAGTTGAAGAGCATTAATATATTCTTGGCCAAATTTTTCTGAGGTGGTGTAAAAAACCTTTTTATTACTACTGTTTTTTATATAATTTCCGATCGCCTGAATAAGATGTGTCTTTCCGTGACCAGTTCCACCATAAATAAAAAGAGGATTATAGACAATACCAGGTTTTTTAATGACAGCTTGACTTGCTGCGTGTGCAAATTCATTAAAAGGGCCAACAACAAAAGATTCGAAAGTATAACGTGGATTAAGATTATCTTCTTTGTTTATATAAATATCCGCTATAGGTAACTCCTTATTAACTTGGGGTGTTTTTTCAACAACCAATTTTTCTTTAGGATTTTCTTTTGAAATAATATAATGAAGAGATTGAACGTTGGGAGAAAGAGTGCGTAGTGCTTTGAGAATTGTGTTGTGAAACTTACTTCCTAACCAATCTTGGACAAAAGTGTTTGGAACACCGAGATATACCGCTCCCTCCTCTTGTTTCATTATAGAAGTATCTTTAAACCATGTGTTGAAATTTGGTTTAGAAAGATTTAACTCCATTTCAACCAAAACACTATCCCAAAGTTTTTTATTGTCCATCATGTTTCTATTATATAGAGAATAAGAAATTAAAATACTTGTTAAAAAACCAGTAATATGTTAATAATATGTGTACAAACTGTGGAGAGTGTAACCTTCCCTGGTTTCTTATAAAATAATGTCACAAACATACCAACCTAAAAAAAGAAAACGAGCAAAAACCCATGGGTTTTTAGTGCGTAATAAATCAAAAACAGGCAGGAATACCATTTTGAGACGAAGACGAAAAGGTAGAGCAAAACTGAGTACAGTTTAAAATCCAAAACCCAAATTTCCAATGTTAAAATCAAAATCCAATTTTTTGGGAATTTGGATTTAACTATTATGTTGCCAAAAAAGAGGAGAATACAAAGGAAAGATTTTCCACTCATTCTTTCAAAAAACAAGAGATACAACTCCCCTAACTTATTGTTGCATGTAACACCCATAAATTCTAACAAAACAAAAGAAAGTAGATTTTCTTTTTCTGTATCAAAAAAAGTTTGTCCAAAAGCAACAGACAGGAATAAATATAGAAGACAAGGATACTCTGTTATTTCTAAAAATTTAAACCGAATTAAACCTGAATATTATTGTTTTTTCTCTTTCAAAAAAACATCCAAACCAATCATTTTTTCTGCCCTAGAGAAAGAAATTTTGGAGTTACTTTCTTCCTCTCTTGTGCTAATATAACCAAATGGCTTATTTATATAACACAATCATCTTCCAACCTTTTTACAATGGTTTTATTTTTCTGATGAAAACATTTCCTTTTTTTGATGCGGGGATGATTGTTATTATTTTTACAATTATTATAAAAATAATAATTCTTCCCCTCTCAATCAAAGCATCAAAAGCCCAAATAGAAATGAAAAGCACAGAGAAGGATCTACAACTAATAAAAGAGAAATACAAAAACGATAAAAATGAGCAATCAAAAAAAACAATGGAATATTATAAAGAACGAGGAATTAATCCTTTTGCTAGTATTTTTATCCTTCTGATTCAATTTCCTATTCTTATTGGTCTGTACCAGGTTTTCATAAAATCTGGACTACCAAAAATAAATGAAGTACTTTTATACCCATTTTTTTCTACATTTATATCAATAATTCCCAACATGATGTTTCTTGGTCTTATAAACATATCTGAAAAAAGCATAGTTTTAGCTCTTATTGCAGGAATTACAACGTATTTTCAAATAAGCCATGCTTCTAATTCTCAAACACAAACCAGTACTGGCACACAAGGAGATATCGCCAAAGCCATGTCTATACAAATGAAATATTTTTTCCCGATACTTATGACTTTTATTGCTTACACCATATCATCAGCTATTGCCATATACTTTATCACAAGTAATCTTTTTGCTATTGGACAAGAGATATATATAAGGAAGAAATACCATAAAGATATAACGGTAGTGTAAATATTGTTGAGTTAACAAGATTTTTTATTTTGTCAGATCTAAACTCCACAAAGAATTGTCAATTTTGTTTATAAAAACAAGATACTGTTCATTTTCAGACAACATAGGTTTTATAACATCAATTTGTTCATTGCTTTCATTAACCAAACTTTCCACAACACTGGAAGTGTTATTTTTTATATTGTATTTCCAAATATCGTCAGTGAAAGAAACAAACCCTCTATACCACAAAGTTAAACTATCTCTATCAATAAATTCTTGCGGAACAGCACAATAAATAATGTTTCTATCTTTTTTACTCCACACACATTTTTCTGGAAAAGTAGTTGGTGTAGTGCTTATGGATGATTTATTTTTTATATCAAACACAAACATTTGGGGAGCACCTCCCTGGTCTAAGAAAAGTATTTGTGTGGCTAAATCATTTACCAAGACGGAAAGTCCAAAAACATTACCAAGTATTCTTCTAATCTGCCCATTTCCTGTGTCTACAAAAAACAAAAACCCTTCGGTGTTTTGATCTGGTTTAGTTGTTAAAGCAACAGTTTTTGCATTGACGTATTGGGACAGGAGTTCTCTGATAGGATAATTCCATATCTGGGTTCTTCTACTACCATCAAAATTAGAAATATATCCAACCGAAGAATCTATTTTTTGTTCCAAAGAAAAAACACTACTTCCAAAAACAGACATTTCATTCAGGTTTTCAGGGAATTTTACCGCAGACACAAGATTTTCGGTGGTTGTAGAAATCCCTTTGATTAAAAGTCCATAGGTATCTATTGTTTGATTGTCATCCTTCAAATACCTGGCAATAAGAGAATTATTTTTATTACCCCAGATAGCATCATAAACCATTGGTATGGTGGTGTTTGAGATACGATTTTGGTTTGGTGAAAATAGCTCTGTTTCATAAATATGTCCTGTGGCTTTTTCTATATAACGAACAACCGTTCCCGCTTTAAAATCTAAAACTCCAGCTCCAGCCACTGGTTCGGCAGATATTTTACGCAGTTTCAATGCGTAGTTTGATATTTCTGGCGGTGTTGGTTCTATAATAGGCTCTCCTGTTACAGGTATTTCTGCGACAGTATTTCCTCCAAAAGGAAAAAAGTTTTTAAATATACTATTTCCTCCACCAGACGTATCTGCACTGTTTTGGATAATAAAATAATAACCAATCAAACTGACCAAAAAAAAGCCAAGGACCACAGATATTATGATAATTAAAAGTTTTTTTGACATATTATTGAATATGAAAATGAGATCCAGTTGCATAAGGTATAACCCTTACAATTAACGGACGTACCCCAGATTTTATGAGAGCATCCATTTCTACTTGAGTTTGTACTTCCCAAAAAGCAGATAAACCAACGCTTGCTGCTGATTGAGCGACTGAGTTTATATTACTAGCACTTTTGTTTGTTATGGTTGCATCGACACATGTTCCATTTGCATGACATGTATCTTGGTGTGTTGTTGTTGGTGGATATCCTTCAGTAACTGCCCATGTAATACCACTTCCTCTGAGACGCTCGTTTAATAAAACAAATTTAGCTAAGGAGGATTGTGATAGAGATTTACCTACAGCACTTCCTTGTGTTGGAATACCCAAAGAACTTAATGTTTTACAATCTGGACATCCACCAACTACTACTGTTGGTATTGTCGGTATATTTGGTCTTGGTAGGCTTAAATTAAAATCAAGAATTTGTGGGTTTATTGTGTAAAGAATTACCCAGGCACCTATAACCAAAAGCAGTCCGTATATAGCATTTTCAATATATTCCCTACCCTGTGCTTTTCCAGATAAAGCGTCTGACGTTGCATAAAGAACACCACCATAGGTAATCACGAGAAAAGCCAAAACAGCAGCCACCGCTATAGCTATGTTAAATGCAGCAGGAAGATATGTCCCCAGGTTAGTTGTAGCTCCATTTTCCCCAATTCCTGGTAAAGGAGCAAGAACCGTATAATCGTTATTTGGTTGAGTGGGTGTTCCTTGTGCATAGGTTGTGGAAAAAACAGAAAACATTATTCCCATCATTACAGCCATTATGCTTATTTTAATATTTACATTTCTCATTTGTTTTATTCCCCAAACATTAAATTAAAATTACTTGATGCATATTGTAATATTTTCTTTGTGTTTTCAATTGAAAGTGAAATGTTTGATGTGCCAGAGGTTCCTTCGTTTTGTCTGAAGACCTGGGTTGATTGTTCCGGACTATTATTTACTGGAGAACCATTGATAGACCATTTATAAACCAATTCTCCTGCATTAGAATTTGTTATTCCAAAAAATAAAGGAATACCAACCACCACTATTTCTTTTGAATTTTTAAGCCCTATGGTGTTATAGAGAGATTTTTGAAATTCTATCCCATATATAGGATCTTTTCTATAAAAAAGAACAGAAGGCTCTGCTGGAGTTAGGGCTAAAGTAGCGTAACCAGACCCAGAACCATCAGGTGTTGCAACTTCTACTTCTATATTAATTGGTCTTGAAATTAAAGAGGAAATAAAAGAATAAGTATTTTTACCAAATCCTGAAACACCATCAACTACACTTCCATTCTTTTTCCAAGTGTAGATTAAATTTTTTGCTCCAATTTCCGTCCCGCTCGCAGATATAATATGAGGCAAAGCGATTATGGTTAATTGGTTTTGATGACTGAAAAGTGATTTGCCCTTATAAAATGGGGGGACGAAACCAACACTTTCCCAAACCAAATCAATACTAGCTGGTCTTATACTAAAGGTTTTTTCTATCACTTCTCCTTCTTGAGTTTCTACCACAATATCCAGCGTTGTGACTGTGTTCATTGCTCCAGTGGTGAAACTAAAAGATTTTTCTCCAACACCGGATTTTAAGGTTTTATCATTTATTTTCCATGTAATATTTGCTGCATTTATATTTGTTGCATAACTGACAACAGAGACATACACAACCTCATTTGGTCCAGGGGCTTCAGGAATCATCTCGACATTTATTTCAGTCTGGGGCAAGGAACCAAGTTGTGCGTTTGCAATACCAAAAAATCCTAAAATGCACATAAAAAACAAGATAAAAACAAGTTGTTTCATTGGTGTAATTATATCATAATAAATAACCCAAATAGCGTATTTATACACATTATTTCTCTTCTTCATCCACAAAAGGAACATTAGGAATTTGTCCAGTTTTATTCATGCTTTTTATTTTTCCTCCCACACTCGCTACTCCCTTTGTTAAGGTTGCATGTTTGGATACCAACCCTTTTATTTTTGTGGTACCTATAAGATAAACCACAACACCAGTCCATATTGGCAATATATTTATAAAAGGAATCATTTCAACAGCAAAACCTCCAATCATTGAACCGAATCTTTTTGGGGTCATCATGTTTATTCCATACATCTTAAACCATAAAAAGAAAGTTAAAAAAATAAAAATACTAATAAAATCGGCCAAAACATTACCAAATATCGGTATCCAACCAATAATAGCTTGTGTCCCATCAAGACAAAGTGCAACAAAAATCATTAAAATTGCAACCGTATCTGAAATAGGACTTTTTTCATTTTCCATAACCCTAGTATACTATGAACTTTGTTCCAAATCTTTTTTTGCTGCTTTTATTGCCAAAATCTGAGATGGGTCAGATGTAATTATTTGCTCTTCTGTATAAGAAGCAATAATTTTTATAGCTACATGTTTTAATCCTGCAAAGAAAATTCCTTCTCCTACATCCGATTCAAGCAATAAATATTTTTCTTCATCTGTTAAATTGAATGTTTGTTGAAGCTTGTCAACGGATGTTGTGGATTGTTTCAAAAGTATTTGTATTGATGAGTTTGTAATAATAGGTACGCCGTAGGGAGATCTCATAAAATCATCAACATCCTGTGTTATGGTAGCAAGCCCTAAATAATATTTTCGTCCTCTTTTTGCTAAAGATAGTAGAAATGATGCCGTGTCTTCCGATTTCATCATCCACCAAGCTTCATCTATAATTAAAAGTCGCTTTTTCAATTTCTTTCTAATCATGTTCCAAATATAGTGCATGATTATATACATTGCGATAGGTTTAAGTTCATCTTCCATATCTCGCAAAGAAAAAACGATAAATCTTTGGTTTATATCCACATTACTAGGTCTATTTATAAATCCAGCCCAAGTACCACGAGTGTATTTTGTAAGACGTTGGGCCAGTGAATCTCCCCCTTCCATACCAGAGAGAACTAATTCAAAGTCGGACATAAGAGGGGGTTCAACATTTTCAAAATTTGAATCTGCGGTGATATCTTTCAATGCATAGGTTTCTGTAATAGCACGGTCAATAACAGCATCTTCTTCTGGAGTTAGCCCTCCCATCATAATACGAAATAAACCAACAAGATTAATAATGTTTGAACGAAGAACAGAGGCAAAAGACTCTCCCTCACCTGGAGTTGGTAGTTCAAATGGGTTTATATGATGTTCAGAGTTAAGTGAAATATTAAAATATCTTCCTCCTGTTGCTTCAGCCAAATACTCATACTCTTTTTCGGGGTCAATAACAATAACATCCGCATCAAACATTAAAGTACGCAGGATTTCCAATTTTGTCATAAATGATTTTCCAGAACCAGACTTTGCAAAAACTATTGAGTTGTAGTTTTCCAAAGAAAATCTATCAAATAAAACAAGAGACGAATTATGTCTATTAATTCCATAAAGAATTCCTTTGTCTGAAGTTAGGTCAAATGAAACAAAAGGAAAAAGAGAAGATAGTGGTGATGAATTTAGTTTGCTATAAACCTGAAGGCCATCTACCCCTAAAGGAATGGTTGTTTTGAAAGCCTGTTCTTGTTGAAATAAGGCGGGTTTTATGTAAACCATTTTTGATTCAAGAATTGATTTAATTTCAGACTCTATTTTGTCCAACTCATTACTTGTTTCGGCATATATGGTGACATACAAACCAACATCAAAAAGTTTTTCTTGTGCCTGCTGTAGCTGATCTCGCAGGTTTTCC
Organism: Candidatus Zambryskiibacteriota bacterium; assembly: GCA_026394815.1. GTDB lineage: Bacteria > Patescibacteriota > Minisyncoccia > Phycocordibacterales > DATDWN01 > C7867-006. The sequence goes on from JAPLZX010000012.1 coordinate 16,413, forward strand.
AAATCCTGATAGGCGGTATCTAGCATAGGATTTCTAACCAAACCTTTTGCTTCACGAGTATTAATTTGACTTTGAACTTCAGCCACTTTTTTCTGAAATGTTCTAAGAACTTGAGAGGTTTCTATGGGTAAAACAAAAATAGCTACATCGAAAACTTTATCCAAATTAATAATTGGAGCAAACCAATTTTCTCCCAAATATCTAGGATAAGAAATAACAAAGAAGCTACGCAAAACTTTTTCGCCCAAATTAATTTCTTTTGGAGTTATTTTAAGAGCACTTGGGGCTATGATGTCTTTTAATTCCAACGAATTGGAATCATATATCTCCTGGGGAAGAATAGTAGATATGTTTTGCTCCGGTTTTTTAGGTTTTAGGAAATCTAATATACTCATAAAAATTAATTTGGTTTAATTGGTTTTTCTGTGTCTCCAGGATTAAATATTTTATAAAACAATTCTATCACTTCTTCTGTTCCCAACCTTATAACTCGTATTCCACATCGTGATAAACCTTGTTCAACGACTGAAACCCTTTGTTCCAATTGTGTTCGGTTTTCCTCAAAACTCACTCGTTTATTTTCTAATTCTTCTGTTGCTGTTTTTTTCTTAAATAATCCTCCCACAACCCCTCCTTTAACATTAATCATTGCTGGGTCATAGGAAACGATAACAAAAAAACTTTTCGTCATGATATTAGTGGATTCAGTGAATTTTTTAATGAACTCAATGTATTCTCTAGTTTGAATTTTCATCAAATCATTTATTTGTTCTTTATATCTTTCTTCCAAAAGAGCAATATATGGTCTTATATCAAGTCTTCTTGACTGTATACAAATTTGCACAGTAAAATCTAAAGAATTTAAAAAGTCTTGAAACTGCATTATTATAGCGCTACGTTCATCTTCTGATTTAAGAGAAAAGTTCAAAGAAGAAGCCAAAACAACCCCGCGCATTGAGTCATCTTTCAGAATAACGATGCCATCACGCACTTCTTTTATTGGGACAAATTCTTGGGTTGCTTTTGAAGATACAGCCATATGGATAATTATAACATAAAAAATTTTCTAATCTTATTTTAAAAACTTTTAACTTTATTGACTTTATAAACTATTTTGTATTCTTTCCCCCCTCCCCTGTAAGCGGATTCAAATTCTCATTTATATCAAGTGACCATGAAAGTTCCTTGAGTTTACTATCAGATAAACGGGGTACGTAAATTTGGTTTACTGTCGTATCTGGGGCTGTCGTAGCTATCGCCTTATTCCTTGTTTCCTTCTTCCAGATATAAAGATTTTGTTTTGTATAATAAACGAAAGCCGATTCCAAAAAATCAATAAATGGCTTGTTGTTTATTTTGTAAAATGCCAATGCTAGAGAAAGAGGAATAATACCAGCTATTAAAAATATCGATATATATATGGGTAAAAATGTATAAAAAATAAAAGCCATTCCCCCGCCACCAACCAGATAGACAAATTGCTTTATGGTCAAAGGACCTATAATTTTATCTTCTATTTCTATAAATTGTGGTACTTGATATCTCATTTTATTCTAAAGGTTCTCTATATGGGTCAACGGCGTAATTTTTAACTGGTGGAGGGACTGGTTCTGGTGGTTTTGTTGGTTCGGAAGGGATTAGGGGTTGTGGAATAGGTTTTGGAACAGGCGGAAGATTTTCTATTGGTTTTGTTTCAATACTTGATTTACCTTCTCCTTCTATTGGTACTCCTGTGTAACGGGGAACAGAAATTGGTTTTTGTATTAGTTCTTGATTAGGGCTCACAGGCTGACGCAGAACATCATGGGCAACTTCCCCTTTTTCTATCATGGGTAAATTATCAGGTTTTATTTCTGGTATTTCTGATATTAAAGGCATCTTAGTATCACTTGATTTGTTTTCGTTTTTTTGGCTATCTACTTGCACGGGCAAACCACCCGTTTTCTTTTCTTTATTTTGTATGCTTTTAACAGCATATTCAAAAACCCTTACTTCCAAATCTTCTATTATTTGTTCTGCTAACAATCGCGAAGTTCCTAGTTCTAAAATGAGGGTTTCTAAAAAATCATCCGGGTCTTTAAGTCCTATCAAAATAAACAAAACATTATTTATTAGAGAGTCTGTTTGTGGCTCACCAAGTGAATATTTTTTTGCAATTTCTTCTGTTCTTTCTTCCCAGACACCATCAAAAACTAAATCTTGCACAGATTCTGGTAACCCTTTCATATATTCTGGCATATTTTTTAGTGTTTCTTCATTCATATTTTTATGTTATAGGAGGTGTTGATGGGAGTGTAGGGGGTGGGGCTGGTGGAGTTTCCTCTTTCTTTTCTTCAGTTAGTTTTTCTTTATCTTCATCTTCTTCCCACTCTTCCCCTTTTTCCTCAGCTTCCTTTTTCTTCTTTTTATATAATTCTTTAAGCTCTTGATCTGCTGATTTTCCTTTCAAAACCCCCCTGATTTTTCTAGCAATTTCCTGGTTATCAGCTTTTGTTGTAATGTATGTTGAACCTCCCGCTCCCCCGATTGTTCCACCAACAATACCCGTTAGTGCTCCTAGCCCCATCCCAGTTCCTACCTTCGCGATATTTTTAAACCAACGCATTCCTTTCTCGTTTTCAAATGTTTCAGCATACGCACCAACTCGATCTTCGAATATTTTATTTATATCTTCCTCACCGGCTTTTGAGGCTTTCGATGCTTTCTCGCTAGCTTTCTTAAGGGAGTCGATATTATCTGTCTCAATTTTGGCGAGATTTTGGATATTTGTCATTTCTTCACGGATTTTCATTTCTTCTGCTGTCGTTACCGCTACATCTATATTTTTTCTTAATCTCTCTTCCTCATCCCGTAATCTTTTTAATTCATGTTCTGATTTACTAAGACTGACCTTTGTTTTATTTTCTTCTTCTTCCAATTTATCTTGTCCACGCTCCTTTCTTATTTTTTCAGTAGCAGCATCACTAGGTTTCAATGATTTTGCAAATTCTGCTTCTTTTTTAGCTTTTGCTTCAAGGTCTTTCTGGAAATTTACGTTCTTTGATTTAGCTCCTTCACCAAATTTAACACCAGTCGCGCTTGATATTGCTCCAAAAGTATCTGTTGATCTGGCATCAAAACTACTGGTTGCGGTTTTTGTCCCAGCCCTTAGAGCTGTTTTAGCAAAAAATCCACCAACTCCACCTTTTGAGGCTGCTTCTTTAAGCCCTTCTCTATTTGCTATTATATTTCCAGCTCTGCCAGCAGTATTTCTTCCAAATCTAGCTGCTCCACCCATTACAGCTCCACCAGCAAAGGTTGTTAATTTACCTGTGGCGGCACTAATATGTTCAGAGCCTTTTTTAGAGGTACTTTTTGCGATTACAAGAGAAGCAATAATAAGACCTATTATCACAGTAAAATTAAAAAGAATACTAATACTACCAGTAGCTGCGACAGAAGTGGAAGTGGCTGTTGCCACTCCAGTCGGCGATATAAGATTTCCCCAATTACCACTACTCGATATAAAACCAGGGCTCGACATGAGAATCAAGATAATGGATGTCATAATCATATAGATAGGGGCAAAAAGTAATTGACTGTTTAACGAATCCCACCAATCATCGGCATATTTTTTTACGAAAGGTAAAGCCATTCCCATATAAGCAACGGGCGAAAGCATAAGAAGAATAATCAGGGTTATATATCTAATAATAAACATACAAGCCACAGCGAAAAATACAAAAGCAACAACAAGAAAAACTACTGACCCAAGAAGTGCTATAACCAATAGATTATTGCCATTACCGGAATTTTTTAACATATCATCAAACGATGTGGATGAAAAAAAACTAGACACACCCAACGCTTTCATAAAGGGCATGGATAATCCACTTACCTTGGTAGTACTAGGTGTTTGGTTAGGGTCACTAATGATAGAATTATAAACACCCAAAGTAACCACATTAGAAGCATCTATAAGCACTTTTGTAAAAAACAAACTAAAGTTTACAAGCAGAGAAGCTAAAACAATCATACTAACAAATTTTTTGATTTTAGTTAGGTCACTTAATCCTATAATCATTTTTATACCTTCATATACAAGTAGAAATATAAAAGCGATATTCATTATGTCGCGAATAACTTTCCAGGCAGTATTTATACCAGTCAATTTATCCAGATTTGCCTGCATATTTATAATTGTGAAACTAAGAACAGAATCTAAAAGAGTTCCAGCGAGCCATAGAATAAGTGCCATAACCCCCATAATTATGAAAGCTATTCTCGTCAAACCATTCATGATACATGTATCCCAATTACTAAATAATCCGCAATCATTTTTATCTACAACATCCTGAACTTTTGAAGTATCTGTTGGTGTTGTTGTTTCTCCTACAACAACCCAATGCACTTGAGACCCCATTGCTATACATTGGTTATAATCAAGTGGAGGATTACCTTGAATTACGTTTTGTGCATTATAACAACCGGTCACGGTCTGTGCATTTATTTGACTTACAGGACTAAAAAGTCCAACCAGTACAACTAGTATTAATCCCAACACTAAAATTTTAGTTTTTGATTTATTTATATTTTCTCTAATCATTTCTTGTTTTAATGTTGTCTAATCAAAAATTTAGTACGGGACAGGAATGTAAGGTAAAAACTTTCTCATTTTATATCGCAGGTCTGTATTTACTAGGCGTTAGAGGTAAACACGCAGCTGATCCCCATGTTGGACAGGCTCCATCTTTATCTCCGTCTCTCTCGCACCCACGTAGCACGTCATAAAGATATCCATCAGGGAAAGCAACGATGTCAGTAGAATAGCCCTGACAATTGGTACCCGTTGTTTTACTCCATATACCAGCATCCACTCATATTTTTGTATAGCTGCTGTGTCACCAGGAGCAGGGAGATTATTCTCGGTCCATGTCCAAAGCCCTAGAGAAACAAGTTCAGCTTTGGCTGCAATTACTTCAGCCGTATGATTACCATGTTTATAATCACCATCTGGTGGAGGTGTTAAACACTGGCCTCCAGTATCACATGTTACGCGCCATGCATTAGTCCATACAGTAACCATAGGGACTTGGTTAGATACCACATGATCTGCAGGACCCACTATATAATTAAGCACCATAGCAATCACATTGTCGTTTGCATACGAAGTATAAGCAGCTTTAACATTTGGAAATCGCGCATTTGTTTTACTAACTACATCTTCAACCGCAGCTTGATAATCTACAGGCGGAGGACTTACAACAGGATTCATTTTAGGTATTGCTTCCAACAAAGGAATCATAAAATCTATTGCATCCTCTGCTTCTTTTTTTTCAGCAGCAGTAGGTGGTGGTATACATTCATCTCTGGTTGTATCATCCGGATTCAACAAATCATTAACCACTTTTACAATTAGAATTACGGGGTCTGCCGAAACACCCAGAGAATTTTTTAAATTATATGTAATTCTATATATGCCAGTGATAGTGGTGTTAACCGTCCCAGTAGAAGTCACTCTGTTTGAAATATCTCCCTCTCTATAGTCATACCCAAAAGCACCTGGTTTTATAAAAGTTGATTGGGCGCTTTGTGATGCTCCATCTTGGCCTTCACCAGGTCTGGTTCTCAAAATTACCAAAGGATTTTTTGATTCCAAAGTTATAAAAGGTTTATTATTACTTGGCACTGTTACTTCTGGAATAGGATTATCCTCACCTCTTAGATCACCCTTCAGCCCTATATTACTCATAACCTTACTGAATAATTGTGTTATCAGGGCGGAAGCTATTTCATCAACAGATCTAGCTACTTCAAGTTGCCTAAGATCTGTTCCTAAAGCACTATTAAGTTGGGATTCTATAACACTTCCTGGGGTGACGGTTTGTTTGTCTACTTGATCACAGTCTGTCGCAGAGCTTCCTGGTGGATAAGACACCAAAATTCCCGCTGCTGCAGCTTTTTCGGCATATGTAGTTCCTTTTTTACATTTTTCATAAGACAAAAATCCACCACCTTGATTAAGTTCTGTTTTTTGTTGGTTTGTTTTAGAGGCAATTCCTTTTAAAAGCTGACTTTCTGCTGCAAAATATGCGTTATAAGGATTGCCGCCATTAGTTTGGGTCATTTCAAACCAGCCATTCCAACCCCCTTGAGTAAAGTCCTGTGTAAAAGCCTCATAATTATCTTTTAAAGTATTCAAAGTACACACATAGCTGTCTTCCTGAAGATAATTTTTCACCAAAGCAAGTCGTACCTGAACCCTAAATGGACTACACAGTTTGTTTAATTGTGTTTCGGAAAGAAATTGTGATGCTGTATTATCTGCTACATCAAGAAAAAATTGACTAGGATCTGTAACATATCCCGGATTTCCTTTAAATCCAGAGTTTATCCAATTAACCGTTTGAGCTGTTAATTTCTTTATTATGGTTTTTAATATAATTCTAGCTGCAGGGTCAATAACGAAGTCCTTTATCTTTTCCGCAGTTGTCATTCCGGCGGTTATTGCACTCGAGATTCCGCCTGAAGAAGTTGTCACAAGAATAAATGGATCTGTACCTACATCCATAATTCCCATATAAGCATATCCTTTTTCAACTAAACCAAAAAACAAAAAAGATACAATAAAAAAAACAATCAGCACTTGTTTTGATATGTTTCTAATTTTATTCATAAGATTTCAAAAGGTTACAATACCGTACTAATTATATATTATTATGTCTTCTAAATACTAGCATTTATTAAAATATATTTAATTTCAAAATTTAACACCAAACCTATTTTTATAATAATTATTGATATTTTCTATTGCGTTTTGAAAATTGTCAGCATCTTTTAGATATTGGGTTATTGCTACAAGACTTTTAGCAGGGTCTACAAAAGTTTGACTCATTGATTCCAAGTCCGCAAGACTGTTACTAGATGCATTTAATAGATCTATATGCATAGATACTATTTCTTTTGGCACTTCCATTTGCAAAAGGTCGTCAATGAAGTTTTTATTAGAAAGAATGAAATAATCAAGCCCCGCTAATTTATTCGGGTCATCTGCTTTTAGCGCTGCGGAAAATATTGTCAGAGGGTCCCCTTTGCTTTTTATACTATTGATTCCATCCAATATGCTTTGATTTAACACCTCACTGTATTTTTTTAAAGTTTCTTTATCTGTTTTTTGGATTACATGAAGGTTTGTCTCCGAATAAATAACTCTAGCTATTTTTGTATATTCTGGTGATGATAGAACTTCATTAGCGATTTTGGTTGCGTCGTCAGAAGTAACTCCTCCTTCTTGTTTTGCGATTAATAGATATCGCGAAAATATATCACGAGACATTTGTGCTGTTAGAGTTGTTTCATTAAATGTGGCAGGGTCTTCATTGGTTAAAACAGTTGTAAAACTTTGATTTGGATTACTGTTGGCCAAGATTTTTTTCCAGTCATTATTGACGTTTTCACTCAGATTTATATAAGGATTTGTGAATACACTATTTGTATTCTGTGTTGAAGGTGGAATATTTTTAGAATTTTTTTCAGACAAATAAAAAGAAGCAACAATTCCAAAACAGATAATTAATACAGACAAAGTTTTACTGTTTGGCATCCATATATTATATCACACACCCTAGATTTTTATAGGTTATATATTGTAGATAACCAATATATACCAAAAAACAAAACTAAAATACCAACAAGGAATGCGAAATGGAGTATAAAAATTGGTTTTTCCCTGAATGGTTTTTTTGTAATCAATTTATATCCGACAATGGCTGCTGGGATGGCGATTACAAACAAAGCATAAGATGACAGAAATATTGGGGCCAGGAGAAAGGCTAGGGTAAAGCAAAATCCCACAACCCTGTCTCCGTTTTTCTTGAAAATTGTTGGCAAAGTGTACATTCCTTGGGCGTTAAAATTCCCATTGCTACCAGTATTGGAAACGAATGAATTTGTTTGTCTATGGAAACAAAGAAGAATCCGGCCAGTGCCGCTGCAAGGCAAACGATGCTAATCAAAAACGTTGTCAATATGGGAATGCGTTTTAATCGTAGAGGTGATGCGGAATATATATATGATACGGCGAGGCCGACGAGAGCCATGAAAAACGGGTAGAAGCCAGCAGACCAAGAACCGAGTAGAGCCAGGGCCAGGTATATATACCCAATTTGGTGCATTTCTTCTGAGGTTATAGTTTTTTGAATGATTGGCCTATTAGAATTTGAAATTTCATCTATTTGAACATCAGCAATATCGTTTACGTGGACAGAATACATCCATACGCCAAGCCAAGAAATTAGTAAACAGATCATGCCCAATACATCTACCCAGGAAAAAACCCCTTCTCTTTCTGTTATATAGGCAAAGCCAACAGTAAGAATGAATGAGGACATATAGTAAAAAATCCTTTCTGGTCGAGTGTTTTTTATAACCGCTTTAAATTTTTGTGGACTAGTTTTCCAGAAAAATATCGTTGCAAGTATAAACGACAAAATGAAAAGAATTTGAGACATCAATTTGTCAAAACCTATCTGTAAGAATCTAATTAGGGGTACGGACTGGGCCGTTTCGTGTAGGGTGTTGTGGTATATGTTTGATTTTGTTACTAAATCGTTTACATAATACAAAACACTGGATGGTGTGGAATTTGGTGTGTTTAAATGTGTAAAAGTGTAGAGCAGGCTTGGTATTGTGCCGACAATAAACATGAAGACGTACAATGTGAGTAGGGTTAAAATTACTGGTAAAATCTTTTTTCTCTTTAGCCAGATGTAAAAACCAACGGCAAGAAGAAGAATTGTGTAAGCAATTCTCATGCCGTATGTGGCTCCGTGCATAATTTGTGGGTCAAAAAATTTGAAAAAATCTAGAACCAGGGCACCATGAGTGTCATATATGTATGACATTATGTATCCTTTGCCTCGGCTAAAAATAATATCAAAAATTGGCGCAAACCAGACTATAGGGAGAAGAAAAAGAATTATTTTGCTTACATTTGTGTAATTTTTAGTGAAATACCCCGCTACACAAATTATTAACAAGATTATTGTCAGGAAAAATAACCCAATATGCACCAATGCGTAAGCGTCGGATTGAATAATACCCGAGGGTGTCGGGCTGGAAAGAACTTCAAAAAAATAACGAACAAATATAATTCCGACAAAACCAACTATCCACTGACTTATGGAAATCGGTTGTTCTTCTATTTTTTTTATAAACCCCTCCATCATGTTTTTTGTATTATATCGCAAAGTTTAATCCATGTCTCAATCGTTAGGTCTTCTGCTCGGTATTTTTGATCTAGTCCACATTTTTCAAAAACCGATAATAACACTTCTTTTTTAAATAATAGCGACAGATTTGGCAGAAGCTGTTTTCGTTTGTGGGCAAATCCAGCGTGCAAAATACTAAAAAATATTTTCTCATCAATTCCTTCCAGCTTATCTTTTGATATATTTTCGATGCAAAGCACGGCCGAATCCACATTTGGTTGAGGATTGAATGCCCCTCGCCCAACAGTTCTCGCTATCCTTGGTTTGCCATATACCTTTACTGAAAGTGATAACAAACTTTCTTTCCCGTCTCTTGCCACGATTCTTTCCGCCACTTCTTTTTGAACTAAGAGAGTCATAGATTCTGGTTGTTTGTTGGTTTCTAAAAACATTCGAATTATTTGGCCTGTAATATAATAAGGAATGTTAGCAACTACTTTATAATGTTTTGGTAAAATTTTTTCCAAATCACAATTCAAAATATCTGCGTGAATGAGATTTAATTGTCTAAGAGAAATCTCCCTCGCAAATTTTTCTTGTAATACCGGAATAAGTCTATCGTCTTTTTCTATAGCAATAACATGAGCACCTGTTTCAAGAAGTGCTGAAGTTAAAATTCCCTCACCCGGACCTATTTCTATTACAAAATCCTCTCCTATTACTTTTCCAGCAGAAACAATATCAGAAATTATTTTTTGAGATTTTAAAAAATGTTGGCCAAGAGATTTTTTAGTTTTCACAATATTATTATTTAAAAATCTATACTAAACAGCGGTTCTTTATATGATTTCCCAAAGAATGATTCTTTTTCAATATATTTTTCTGGGATATCATCCAAAAATTGACTCGGAGAATTTATTTCTCTTGCCCCAAATATAGTACGAGTTTCTGCGTGTGTCAAAAAAAGTTTTTTTCCTGCACGGGTAAGACCGACATAAAACAATCTTCTCTCCTCCTCTTTATCTTCTCCAACTCTTTTTCCCTCATACATTTTTTTGTGAGGGAAAAGGTTTGCTTCAAGACCAGAAATAAACACGTAATCAAATTCAAGGCCTTTAGATGAATGTACTGTCATAAGTTTTACTCCTTTTCTTTCTTCATCCAGGGAATCTTGGTCAGAGGCTAGTGCCGCATCCGTTAAAAACTTTTCAATACCTTCTTCGGCCGGGGAAATATCATATTTTGTCGCTAGTGAAACAAGCTCCATAATATTTTCTAATCTTTCTGTGTCTTCATCTGTTCTTGTTTTATACATATTTTCCATACCAGAAGTTTTAATAAGATATTTAATTGCTTCGCTTGGTTTTTGTGAAATCAAAACATTTTTAAAATCAGAAAGCATCTTTCTAAAATTATTTATTTTTATTTTTGTATTTTCTGGCAATTCGTTTTCATGTCCAGAAATAATTTTTTGCACAGTTGTTTTTCCTATTCCTCTTGATGGTATGTTTATGATTCGCATGAAGTCACTCATGTTCTCTGAATTAAGAGATGTTTTTATGAAACTGATAACATCTTTTATCTCTCTTCTCTCAAAAAATTTTGTGCCAAGCATTTGATATGGAACACCGTGGGACAGAAAAGCATCTTCTAATACACGCGATTGAAAATTTGCTCTATACAACACAGCAATATTTTCATCTTTTATTCCATTCGAAATTAATTCCTTTGATTTCATAGCAATGAAGTGAGCTTCATCTATTTCACTTCGTCCTTTAAATAGGCTAATTTTTTCTCCCTCAATATTTTCTGTAAATAATTTTTTTGGAATACGAAAATTATTTTTTTTGATAATTTCATTTGCCACAGCTAATATATTTTTAGTTGAACGATAATTTTGCTCCAGAAAAAAAGTTTTTACTTCAGGATAAGTTTTTTCAAAATGCAACATATTTTTTATTTCTGCGCCTCGCCAACTATAGATGTTTTGGTCGGTGTCCCCTACCACACAAATATTTCTATATTTTTTTGCAAGTAACTCAACAAGAGCATTTTGAACTTTGTTTGTATCTTGATATTCATCTACATGAATATATAAAAAATGATTTTGATATTTTTCTAACACATCAGAATATTTTTTTAAAAGTTTTAATGTTTTGAGTAATAGGTCATCAAAATCCAGGGCCTGTTCGCGGTTTAAAGTTTCTTCATATTTTAACCAAACTTTTTTAGTCAATCCTGAGGTATAATCGAAACTTTCTTTTTCTATATATTCTTTTAAATCTACCCCTCTACCTTTTTCAGTTGATATTATGTGTTGAATTTTTTCCAAGTGTTCCTTCGGGTCTATTCCTAGTGAAACAATGGCGTTCTTCAACGCTTTTTTTGAATCTGCTTTATCAAAAATATTAAAATGTCGTGGAAGTTTCAAAAGATCAGCATTTTCTTTTATGATATATACGCCAAGTGAATGAAAAGTGCTAACAAAAGGCGTTTTCCCATAGGCTAGGCCTATGGGATTTTCCTTGAGTAGATCCATCACTCTTTCTCGCATTTCTTTTGCTGCTTTATTGGTGAAGTAATGGCTAGGATTCTTTCGGGTGATATGCCGTTTAGAATAAGATGAAGAATTCTATGGGTTAATGTTTTTGTTTTTCCGGCCCCAGCTCCTGCCACAATAAGAACTGGCCCTTTAGTGGCAAGAACTGCTTTTTTTTGTTCCTCATTCAGAGATTCTAAATAGTGCATTGGGTGATTATAACACGGGTATTATTAGGTAATTGAATGAATTAGAACAATAATATTTAAAGCAGAAGCAAGAATAATATGAACCACTACTGCAGGAAGAAAAGATTTTGTTTTTAAAGAAAGATAACTCAATGATAATCCAACAAAAAAGGCAAAAAGTATTTCTTCACCTGGTTTTGCTATATGGAATAAAGCAAAAAGCAAACCGGTTATCCAAAAAGTATGAAATCTTAGTTTATCCCAAAGACCAAAAAATAATACTCCCCTGAAAAGAAATTCTTCAGAAAAGAAATAAAAACAACTGGCTAGTATTTCCAAGAAAAAAATCCAATTAAAATTGTGTTTAATAAGATAAAATTGTTGAAAATTTTCTTTACTGGCTAAAAAAAAGACAACGGGTAAAAAAATTACTAGAATAATAGCACTAAGTTTTACGGTTTCCAGTAAGTTTTTAGGAATGAGTAATCCAAAATCACTCAATGGCTTTTTGAGGACAAATTTTATTATGACTGCCGGGATAACAAACATTATAAAAAAGGCACTTAACGCGATGGCTATTGAAAATGCTGTACTATCTTGCAAAAACCACCCCTTTCTCATCAAAATAAAAGCCGGCCAAGAATTAAAAAAAACCAAAATAGAAGAAAAAAATATTATTAATGTAGGTTTTTTCAATATTTCTTTTAAAAAGGTCATTATTTGTTAATTATAGCTTATTTTTATCTGTTAACAACTTCTATTGACCAGTAAATCATAAGGTATATACTTGAAATGTACTGGATTCAAGATTAAAAATATGGTCTAGTAGAGCCACATTTTATTACTGAGAGACAGAATACATTTTAATTTTTAGCTTATTATAAGCTCACAACAGGATCCGCAATTGGAGTCAGGTCTTAAAAGCACGGACCAGACATTTATTTCAAAATGTCGTCGCGTGGGATCGGGCAAATCTGCGGTGAACATAGGTACGTCTTTGATATTAAATATCATTCTCCTGACGTCGCTTTCAACACCACTTCCTGTGCAGGCGGGGGTTATTTCTTTCTTCTCAAACCTTTTTTCTTCAGTTGAAGCGGAAACGGAAGAAATACAACCAAATTTACAAAATATGGCTTTACTTCAAGCTGCTATATCTCCAAACCAGAACTCTTTGGGGACAAAAGAAGAAATTACTATTGTTGATGGGACCTCTCTTTTACCAGATACACAAAAACTTGCTGATACAAAAACAATAAACGAGGAACAAATTAGTATTTATGTAGTACGTAAAGGAGATACTCTACCAGCCATTGCAAAAATGTTTGGTGTATCGGATAACACCATTAGATGGGGTAACAATATAAGTGGAAGCACTATTACAGTTGGTCAAACCTTGGTTATCTTGCCTATTTCTGGGGTACAACACGTCGTGAAGTCTGGAGACACACTTCAAAGTATAGCCAAACTCCACAAGGGTGACCTTGATGAAATTTTACAGTATAACAATCTAAGTAAGAATTCTAAGTTAGCCATTGGAGATATTATTGTTGTACCAGATGGTGAGGTTGTTCCTACTTCATCAGGAAGTAGTGGTAATGTCAGAACAAGCCCAGCTTATCCCGTATATGAAGGTTATTATATGAGACCAATTATTGGTGGTATAAAAACACAAGGCATTCACGGGTATAATGGTGTTGATTTAGCATCATCCTATGGAACAAATATTTTAGCTTCGGCCGAAGGAGACGTGCTTATTTCTAGAAATTCTGGTTGGAATGGTGGGTATGGTTCTTATATTGTTATCAAACATCCAAATGGGACACAAACATTATATGCACATATGAGTGCAACTTTAGTTGGGGCAGGAACTCATGTGGAACAAGGGCAAGTTATCGGGAAAATGGGTTCCACAGGTAAGTCTACTGGGAGTCATGTGCATTTTGAGATTAGAGGCGCTAAAAATCCCTTCTAATAAATTAAAATCTCGACGAGATTTTTTGAATTTACATCGATTGGTATCTTTTAGGGCGATACTGTAGTGCTTCTAAAATATGATTTTCTGAAATATCACCGACTCCTTCCATGTCCGCTATAGTGCGGGCTAATTTTATTATACGATGATAGGAACGGGCGGAGAGGTCCAATTGTTTTGCGGAAGTATTCAAAACTTCTTTTACTTTGTCGGACAGAATAATATGTTTTACTAAATCTTTTGGAGAAAGTTCGGCGTTTGTTTTTATTTTCAGACCAAGTTTTTTATATCTACCTTCTGCAATCTTACGGGCTTTTTCTACACGAGGTTTCATTACATTTGTTCCCTCGTGCATTTCACGAGCATCTGTAAGTTTCTGATGTTCTACTTTTGACACTTCCACCCACATATCAATACGGTCAATAATTGGTCCAGATAATTTTCTTTTATATTTTTCTATATTTTGTGCGGAACAAATACATTCCTTTCCTTTTACTCCGTAATTTCCGCACGGGCAAGGATTCATTGTGGCAATGAGAATAAAATGGGCAGGGTATCTAACACTTCCTTTTGCTCTAGAAACAGTTACCACCCTATCTTCCAACGGTTGTCTTAAACTTTCCAAAACTTTTTTATCAAATTCAGGAAGTTCATCCAGAAAAAGTACTCCCTTGTGAGCCAATGTTACTTCTCCTGGTTTTAAATTTGTTCCACCACCAACGAGAGAAACATATGAAGCAGTGTGATGTGGTGAACGAAAAGGTGGGTGCTCTATCAAACCTTCTGACAACATTCCACCGATTGAATATATGGAAGTTACTTCAAGCATTTCATCAAAAGAAAGAGATGGAAGTAAATGTGTAAATGCTTTGGCCAACATTGTTTTGCCTGTGCCGGGAGGTCCATACATTATTATATTGTGCCCACCAGCAGCCGCGATTTCCAATCCCCTTTTTGCTGATTCTTGACCTTTAACATCAGCAAAATCAATATCAATTTCTCTAACAACTTTCTTTTTCTTTAATTTTTTGAAAGGTGTGATCTCAACATGTGGAATAAAAATCTTCGTGTCATCACCCTCGTTCATCTTTTTAGTATTTATATGTTGCAAAACTTCTTTAAGATTACTTGCGCCATAAACTGTAATACCTTCTATATTTATTGCTTCCTCGGCGTTTTCTTTTGGTAAAAATATCTCTTTAAACCCTTCCTTTTTGGCTTTTTGAGCAATTGGTAGAGCCCCTTTTATGGGCCTTAAATCTCCATCAAGAGATAATTCCCCGACAAAAATTCTTTTTTCTGTATCAGCTTTTATATCTTCACTAGCCATGAGATATGCAATGGCAATTGGTAAATCAAAAAGCGGACCTTCTTTTTTAATATCCGCCGGCGCAAGTGATACCACGATTTTTTGATTTTTATTTTTTGGAGATTTGAACCCAGAATTTTTTATAGCCGCTCCCACCCTATCTTTTGATTCATCAATTGATTTATCGCCGAGACCTACAATAGAAAACGAATGAAGGCCTTTTGACAAATCAACCTCAATATCTATTATTTGTGCACTAAGCAGTGTGGTTTGAGCACTATAAATTTTCGAAACAGCCATAATAAAATTATTTTATCACAAATAATTTATTTCTGTTGATCAAACCATTGAGGAGCAATATCTTTTATTGAAAGTTTTAATCGCCCGCGTTCATCAATTTCTTTTATGACTACAGGCACGATATCGCCAACTTTCATAACTTCATCAACTGACTGAAGTCTTCGTGGAACAATTTCGGAAATGTGAACTAATCCTTCGGTGTTACTATTTGCAAGACGGACAAACGCGCCGAACTCGGCGATTTTTACAACTTCCGCGCGTGACTTGTCCCCTACTAGAAATTCGTGGGTCATATCCTCAATAATTTTTTTGGCTTTTTCGCACGTGTCGCCTTTGCCGGTTATGAATACTGTGCCGTCATCATCAATATCAATTGCATCAACACCAGTTTTTTCTTTTATTTCTTTTATGGTCTTACCTCCTGTTCCAATTACCAATCCTATTTGATCTGGTTTCACTTTTATTGAAACAATATGTGGTGCATATTCCGAAATCTTCTCGCGAGGAACAGCAATTTCATCTGTCATGACTTTCAAAATCTGAAGTCTGGCCATTTTTGCTTTTTCAAAAGCTTCTTTCAAAATATTTAACGGAATTCCGGCAACTTTAACATCCATCTGAACGGCTGTAACCCCCACTTCCGTCCCAGCTACCTTGAAATCCATATCTCCGTGATGGTCTTCGGGGCCCTGAATATCTGTCAAAACCACATAATTTTTTTCGTCTTTCATCATTAGTCCAGAAGCAATTCCGGCCACAGGTCGTTTGATTGGAACACCACCATCCATTAAAGCCAAGGCTCCGGCACAGACAGAAGCCATTGATGTTGAGCCATTTGAAGCCATTGATTCAGCTACTAGACGAATTGTGTAAGGAAAAACTTCTTTGTTTGGCAAAACTGGTATAAGAGCTTTTTCGGCAAGGGCGCCGTGTCCTGTCATTCGGCGATTTGCTCCTCCCATTCTCCCTACCTCACCTACAGAATATGGTGGGAAGTTGTAATGAAGCATAAATCTTTTTTCACCTTCTTGGGTTTCCATAGTATCTATAAGTTGTGCATCTCCCGGCGCGCCAAGAGTTAAAACTGATAAAACATGAGTTCCTCCTCTATAGAACAATCCAGAGCCATGTAATATTTTTGAAATACCACCAACTTTAGCAAAAAGTTTTCTAAGCTCATCCATTTTTCGTCCGTCAGGTCTTTTTTTATTTTCTATAATTTCGTGATGAATAGTTTTATCTATTTGCTCTTGAATATAATCCATAGCTAAAATTTTTTCCTTGTCATCCACTTCCGCTTCGCTGAGTTTCTTTTTCCATTCCTCTATTAAAAATACCAAACCCTCTTTACTATTTTCACAAAATAACTTTTCCAAAAAGTGAGGTCTTATATTTTTTTCAAACAAATCAAAAGTTTCTTTTTTCAATTCCGGTTTCTCAATTTTCTTTTTTTCTTTACCCAATTCTTTAAATATTTTTTCTTGGAATTTTTGAATTTTTTGGATTTCTGTTTTAGCAATTTCCATTGCTTTCATTATTTCTTCCTCTACCACTTCGTTACCACCAATCTCAATCATATTCACTTTATCATCCTTACCACAAACCAAAAGATCCAAATCATATTTATCTGTATTTCTGATTTCATACACAGGATTTATAATCATATCGCCATTTATTTTTCCAATACGGACAGCTGAAGTCGGCCCATTCCATGGTATATGTGAAGTTCCTAAAGCAATAGAACCAGCCAAAACAGCCAAAATATCCGGGTCATCCTCACCGATCGAAAGAACAGTGATGACCACCTGCACCTCATTTCTTATCCAATTATCAAAAAATGGTCTTATTGTGCGGTCAACCAAGCGACCAGACAAAATTGCCTCGTCTGTTGGACGACCTTCTCTTTTTTGGAAACGACTACCTAAAATTTTTCCTGTGGCGTAGAATTTTTCTTCAAAATCAACGGTTAATGGAAAGAAATCAATTCCTTCTCTTGCCTCTCTTGCCATAACGGCAGTAGCCAAAACAACAGTATCTCCATATTGAACAAGACACGAACCATGTGCCTGATCCACCATATCGTTAAATTCTACATTCAACTCTTTCCCCCCGAATTCTGTCGTGAAAGTTTTTTTGTTCATCCCAATAATATTAACCATTCATATGTTCCTTGTCTGTTTTAGCCGAAGGATTTGCCTCCAATCTATCCAATTCAATTGGTTTACCACAAACTTCACATAAACCGTATTTTCCATCCTCTATTTTTTTTATTGCATTTTTTACATTATTCAGTTGAATTTCAAGCTCGTTCAGTTCCGCTTTGTTATTCTCGAATTGTTCAAGATCATCCGCCACATCAAACTCATCTGCATTGTCTTCATCCAAATCAGTTCCTACAGCTTCCCAATCACCCTTTTGGTCCGGGTTTTTTCTACCAATAGAAGCGAGCTCTGTTTCCAAAACCCCGGCTTCTTTTAAAAGCAAATCTTTAAAATGTTGTGCATCTAGTGTCATATAGACTGTATTGTAGCAGAAAATATAAGCTATGCAATCAGCCTATCGAATTTGCTTACTGACATTATATTTACCGATAATTGCATTAAAGATATTTTCATTTGTTGTAATGACAAGAGTGTTTTTGTCTATAAATGAGTAGAGTAATATTGTTTTTTTATTATTATCCTGCAAAATACGAAGATCTTTATTTCGCAAAACCTCATCCTTAAATTCCATTGTTGTTGAACCTGTGTTTTGAGAAATCGAAAACAATTTTCCAAAATCAGAAACCATATCCTTTTCCCATTTGAGCATACCGCTGAAACTTGAAGCAAAATCACTTGTAGTTAAAATAAGAAAGGGTTCATTGGTATCAAACGAATATACACCCAACATATATTCACCATCAAAAGATCTTACAAGAGATGATGGCATTTGAGGGGCAATAAGCGATAGAATATTCTCGACATTAATTGGTGTGCTTGAGGCGTTTACTGTGTTTAGATATAGAACAGAATTTACTGGGAGAGTAAATGATTTTTTCTCTGCCAGGATATCTGTTATTAATTTTTCTCTGGTGGAATTAGTTATGGGTATTATTTTTTCCTCCAAAAAACCTATCAAAGTTTTTGTTTGTTGTTGAATTATAACCTGATCTTTAGATCTTATGTAAAACACTGCGCTGATAGTGATAACTCCAAGGATTAACATTATACTACCAACAAGTATAAAAAATTTATTTCTAGCACCAGAATCTTTTGGTGTTCCAATATTTAACAAACCATCCTGGTTTCTATTTTGTTCAGCAACCAAAATGGAAGAAGCTGAATAATTATTTTTTAAAACAGCTTCTTCCACATCTCCCTGATATGTGCGGAGCGATTTTATCGGAAGAGGTGTTTTTTCTTCTGATTTTTGTTCTGTTTCTTTTTCGGGTTCCATTTGTAATAGTGTAACAAAATTTTAGCAAATTAAAAAATTTTATAACGAAAACAGCCGGCTCCCGAATCGAGGCCGACTTTGGTGACCGAAGTCACAGAAACAAAAGAACTCATTCTGTCGGGAGGTGCAGTATTCCGCACCTCCCTTCAGAACGCCCCATTTGGACCTTTCCCCCTTCTGGGACTCTATCCGCTTGCAACCGTCGGCCTACCAAACCTTACTCCGTCGAGCCGGCGGCATATAAATAATATATCTGGCTAATTTGTATGTCAAGCATAAAAAAACAGCAACCTCCCATGGATGTTTTTATTTTTTCCTACCCGCCTTATTTGTATTTAAGTTCGGCGATTACGTTTATTTCCACTAAAACCAATGAGATATTTGCGTGGATTTTGATCTAAATCTATAAAGTCGTCGCAAGCTTCTATGAGTTTACTGGATGATGATTTACCAAATGACATAACTTCCACCTGACAACCTTCATTTTGTAGATACTCAACCAATGGCACAAAGTCTCCATCGCCGGTAACAAGAATAATGGCATCGAGTTTTGGTGCTAATTTAATAGCATCAACTGCAAGTCCTACATCCCAATCAGCTTTCTTTGCTCCTCCGGAAAATATCTGGAGGTTTTTTGTTTTAGTTTCAATTCCCATTTTTTCTAACGCATCAAAAAAATTTTTCTCTTCCCCCGACTCTGTTGTAATGACATAAGCTACTGCTCTTGTAAGTGAACGTCCAGCTAGGCCGTCTTTAACTACTTGGTCGAAATTTACTTTCGCACCATAAATATTTTTTGCACAGTGATATAAATTTTGTGTATCAATAAAAATACCAACGCGCTGATTTTTGTGTTTTATGACTGACATATAAAAAGGTTAAAATGTAAAAATCAAAAGAAATTTACAATTCAAAATTAAGAATAATAAAATATAAAAATACCTACAATAGAATTATAGCAAAAAATAGAAAAACAATCGCTAAAAATCGATTATTTTTTAAGACCAATCTTTTTAATAAGAGAGTTGTATCGTCTAGGGCTCTTTTTCTCAAGATATTTCATGTGGGTCTTTCGGTTTGCTACCATTTGCAAAAGTCCACGTCTAGAATGGTTGTCTTTGGCGTTTTTCTTTAGATGAACGGCTAATTCATCTATTCTTTTGGTTAAAATAGCGATTTGTACTTCGGGAGAGCCGGTATCTGTGTCATGTACCTGAACATCCTTAACAATCTTTGATTTTTTTGTTTTTGTAAGCATTGCCTTGATAGGATATCACAAAACCTTGGGATTTGCAAGGTTCTTTACTTGACTTTATTTCTATATATTATATAATCAAATAAGGAGGGTTCAATATGACCCAAGCATTTAGTCAAGTGTTCGCTTTCATTGTCGTCATTTCCATCCTGCTCGTGGGCGTGGATTTCATGGCAAAAGGTGCCGGTCCCCGAGTTCATGGGGGCTATCGCAGGGGTTTGAGTCGGTTTGAGCGAGCGATTCGTGAGCGAGTTGTTCGTTTCGCCAACTGGGCCTGGCTCGGGTACCACCAGTTCATTATCGGAGTCGGTGTCGGCATTATGTTGGCACTATACTTTCTCGGCCGTTTCCCTTGAGGAGGGAGGCGGTCTTTTCGTTACTAAATATTTTGCGACATTATCATGTTGCAAAATATTTGGAGAGTATTCGACATTTTAATGTTGAATAATCTATATTGTGCGACACGGGGGTGTGATATAATTTCCCCATGGCTTCCTTAAAGCAATTAAAACAACAATTTTTAGAATATATTGAGATAGAAAGGGGGCGTTCTATGAAAACTGTAGAGAATTATGACCACTATCTCAGCCGTTTTTTAAACTTTTCAAAAAATGATAACCCGACACTTATTACAGATGCATCAGTTCGTGAGTTTCGTCTCTGGTTAAATAGGCAATTGGCGGGAAATAATAAAGACAACAACGATACTCTTTCCAAAAAAACACAAAATTATTATCTCATAGCTCTACGAGCCTTTCTTAAATATTTAGCAAGACAGGAAGTAAAATCTCTTCCTGCGGAACGGATAGAATTAGCCAAAGTTGGAGAAAGGTCACTGGATCTCATTACCCCAACAGAACTTTCTCGCTTACTCAATTCTCCAAAAGGGACGGATTTGAAAGATCTTCGAGACAAAGCTATTCTAGAATTATTATTTTCCACAGGACTTCGTGTTTCCGAGTTGTGTTCTCTTAAATCAGACATTAATTTGCATTCAGACGAATTATCTATTCGTGGTAAAGGTGGAAAAGTACGGGTTGTTTTTATTTCTGATGAGGCCAAGAAGTATGTGAAAGCATATTTATCTGCACGTAAAGATATGAGTGATGCACTTTTTGTTCAAATTGGTAGAGAGGTGATCAAAAAAGATGTAAACCCATTAACCAAAAGATCTATTGAAAGAATTGTAAAACAACATGCTATAAAATCAGAAATTTCCAAAAAAGTAACTCCCCATATGATGCGTCATCTTTTTGCTACCGATTTGCTTTCCAATGGTGCCGATCTCCGCTCTGTTCAAGCACTTTTAGGTCATTCAAGTATTGTCACAACCCAGATTTATACTCATATCACAGATAAACACTTGAAAGATATTCATAAAAAATACCACAATAAGGGGTAATTTGTGTTGCAGAGTTTAAGGTTTATATGATATGCTCTAAATCGGATTACAGGCTCTTTCGTTGGTAGAAAACTTGGTAGGAAGGGAGTTGAGAATGGACCACATCAATCGGAGAAAGCAGTTGAAAAGAAGTGCTGCCAAGTATCTCGGAGTCCCGGTCGACGCACTGGGGTGGGTCAATAGTGAGCTTCACTTTCTTTCCACCAACACGCCGGTGGCTGGGGTTCCCAAAGTTCCGAAACCTTCCCGACCGGTGCCTGTGATGAGCCAGAGACGTGACTGGCGCGATAGATATTCGCCGGGGCGCCGCTACTACTAACTCTCGTCTCTATCAAGAGGCACAGACAATCCCCTGCCGGGTTTCTCGGCAGGGGGTTTCACTATATAATATTGTGTTACAATTTAGATATGCGAATAATTTCTTGGAATGTAAATGGATTGAGAGCGGTTCATAGAAAGGGACTTTTTATACCTTTTGTTGAAAAATATAAACCGGATATTATTTGTTTACAGGAAACCAAGGCCAAAGAGCATCAAAGTGAGGTTGATTTACCAGAGTACGAGGAATATTGGAACTCTGCCGAAAAAGCAGGATATAGTGGAACGGCTATTTTTAGTAAAGAAAAACCAATTAGTGTTATGCTCGGTTTACCAGAAGATATTTGCCAGAAATTTAAATTATTAGACGACAAATATGGCGACCCAAATACAGAAGGACGTGTTATAACGGCTGAAATTCTAAGGAAGATTTGACTCGCCTTCCCCTTCGTCACAAGAAATGGGACCCAGCATTTTTGGAATATCTAAAAACTCTTAACCTGCCTGCGCAGGCAGGGAAAACCAAACCCGTTATTTTTTGTGGTGATTTAAATGTGGCGCATACTTCTGATGATTTAGCAAATCCAAAAGAAAATGAAGGCAAGCATGGTTACACAAAAGAAGAAAGAGAAGGAATAGATAAAATAATTTCTGCCGGATTTATTGACACATTTCGTCATTTTACAAAAGGCAATGGTCACTACAGTTGGTGGACACATTGGGCAAACGCTCGTGAGAGAAATGTTGGTTGGCGCATAGACTACTTTTTTGTCAACAAAGAATTTTTACCAAAAGTAAAAAAATCTGTTATTTTAAATGATATTTTAGGCTCTGACCACTGCCCTATTGAACTTGATATTGAAAGGAATTAATTTTACTTCTTAAGTTATCCACTTTTTGTCTTTAAATGTCCTTGACGTGTCTTTTATAAAAATATAAACTTGTATCAGACAAGTAGATTGAATTTCCAACCTCTGTTGGATTGAATTTCTACAATTCGTTCTTTTGCAAGATGCATTTTGTTTATTTTAGGGATTCGCTATCCCTCTCTTTGAAGACCATCTGGTTTTCGTAGGTCTAGCAGTAAACGAACCTACACTATCTACTATTTTTTGAGCTTCGTTATTATAACTAGCTTATCGGATATCTGGATGATTCTTCTCCCCAAACCGCTCAATCATGAGTGCCTGTGCTTGTCACGGACTCCCATTATTGAGCGGTTTTTTATTTAACCCAGTGTTTCCCGCGTATTTTTCTTATTTCTTCTTCATCTACCTCTTCTTTTATTTGTTTTCCTTGTTTTCCAAGGGCCTCTAATTCATTTTCAGGAAGTAAAATAAGCTCTTTTATGTGATTTTCTAGATATTCTTTTGTATTTTTCTTTGGATCTTCAAGCACTTCTTCCAATAAAGCATGCAAAATAAAACCAATTTTTGGTCCTGGATTTGTTTTAGTAATTTCCATTATTTTTTTACCATCTATTTTAAGCATTCCAACAGATACTGGATCACGAAGAGCTTCTTCTATCATTGCATGATACTTACGAAGACGATAAGGATCCTCTTTGGGCCTACCAGTGCCTATACGGTCGCATATGCGCACATTCATTAAATCCCATATATTTGCTTGTCCAACATTTACAATCATCCTACGGACCGCTGAGAGCGTAATTTGCTCTGTGTCAGCAAAAAACATATGCCATCTAACCAAAATAACTGCTTTTTCAATAACTTTACTTGGAAATTTTAAATTTGTTAGAATTTTTCTTGCAGTACGTGCGCCAATAACTTCATGACCATAAAAAGTCCAAGCATCTTGTTCTTTTCCCCACCGACGAGACTCTGGCTTTGAAATATCGTGTAATAGAGCGCTTAATCGGACTTCTAAAGGATAGTTTTTGTCAGCAGAAAGTTGGACAGAACGAATTAAATGTTCCCAAACATCATAGGAATGGGCTTTGTTTTGCTCTACTCCGAAGGTTTTTTCCAATTCAGGGATTACATACTTCAAAATACCTAACTTTTTCATTGCCAGAAGACCATCCATTGGTTTCTCTGACATAATTATTTTTGTAAATTCATCTCGGATACGCTCTTTAGATATATTTTTCAGGAGATGTGAGTTTTCAGATATTGCCTTTTCTGTGTCTGATTCTATCTCAAATGAAAGTTCGGTACTCAATCTTATGGCACGCAAAATACGCAAACCATCTTCTGTGAAACGGTCTATCGGCTTCCCTACTGTTCGAATTAGCTTATTTTTTGTATCTTTTTGCCCATCATATAAATCAATAATTGTTTTTTGTGAAACAGAATAGGCCAGAGAATTTATTGTAAAATCTCGTCTTTTTAAATCATCTTCTATTTTTTGGCTAAAAATAACACTATCCGGATGTCTGTTGTCAGAATATTCTGATTCTGTACGATATGGCGTAACCTCAACTATTTTCAGAGTTTCATCTTCTGTTTTTTCATTTACCACCCCAACTGTTCCAAAATCATTTTCATAAAATGTCTTATCAAATAAGGCTATAATTTCATCTGGCTTAGCATTTGTGGTTACATCCCAGTCTTTTGGTATTTTGTCCAAAATAAGATCTCTTACGCATCCACCCACTAAAAAAGCCTCAAAACCAGCTTTTTCTAGTTTTTCTGTTACATGTGTAACTTCTTTTGGGATAGAGAATTGCTTCATGAAAATATTATAACACTAGCAGATGAGATTTCTTAACGCTGTGCACCCGGAGGGACTCGAACCCCCAACAACTGCTTCGAAGGCAGGCATGATATCCATTTCACTACGGGTGCATTGTTTCTCTGTGCGGGTACCGGGAATCGAACCCGAATCTCGTCCTTGGCAAGGACGTGTTCTACCACTAAACCATACCCGCATCATAAACATTTTATTATCATATACTAAAGCAATAAAAAATAAAAGGGATAAAGCAAACAAAGGATAAATTAACGATTCTGGTGTAAATTGTGGATAACTCTGTGTACATGTGTATTAAAGACAGGTCTTTGATTACTGTTAATTTTCGAGGCTTTTGAGTGTCTATTTAAAAAAATGGCTTATATTATGACTTTTTACAATGAGACATGTCCTCAAAGTGTCTGTTTTTGAGAGAAATAATAAAACGTTTCACGTGAAATGAAAGGATGTGTTATACATGAAACAAAACCAGAAATACTGTATAATCTAAGGATGTTTGGGAAAAATGAACAAAAAGAGCCCACTGAAAAACAAAAAATTGGCAAAATGGGGGAGGATTATGCTTGTGAATACTTAAAAATGGGTGGTTACAAGATAATTAATAGAAATTATTTAAGAAAATGGGGGGAGTTAGATATTGTGGCCAGAAAGGGGAATAAGATCCATTTTGTGGAGGTAAAAAGTGTTTCTAGGGACCTGTCTGCGCAGGCAGATATTTTTAATGATAATGTTATTCGTGAAACAAATGATTCTTACAGAGCAGAGGATAATATGCATCCCTGGAAACTAAAAAGATTAGGGAGGGCAATACAATCGTATCTTTTGGAAAAAGACATTTCAGATGATATTGATTGGCAATTTGATGTTATTACTGTTTATATAGATATAAACAAAGGAATATCAAAAGTTTTCATTCTTGATGATGTTATCTTATAGTTGAATTTTTGTCATTTTTTGTTTTTATGTTAGACTGCATAATGTTATATTTCGTAAAGTTTCGGGGTGTAGTGTAACGGCTAACATTCCTGATTTGGGATCAGGCGACTCAGGGTTCGAATCCCTGCACCCCGACAAGTTAAATATATTGTGACTAAAAACATGATTAAAACCAAAATAATTAGACAAAGTGTGAACGTAAAAGCTTCGCCGGAAGAAGTATATGATGTGCTTATGGATTCAAAAAAGCACAGCAAGTTGACTGGAGGAGTAGCTAAAATAAGTCCGAAAGTTGGAGGAAAATTTACGGCATACGATTTATATATTGATGGAGAAAATTTGGAATTAATTCCTGGTAAAAAAATAGTTCAGTCGT
>JAPLZX010000012.1:42355-55329 GCA_026394815.1 Candidatus Zambryskiibacteriota bacterium
CGTGGAGAGCTTCTGATTGGGATAAAAATTATTATTCTACAGTTATCTTTGAATTTAAAAAAATAAAATCTGGAACTAAATTGTCTTTCACTCACAAAAATATTCCACCAGATCAGTTCAAAAGTATTTCTGATGGTTGGAAAGAATTTTATTGGGAACCTTTGAAAGAAATGTTTGCAAAATAATTTAGATGGTTTTTATTCGCACAACTGAAAATTTTGTTTGTGAAAAATGCGGATTGTCCGTGGAAGGTAACGGATATACAAATCATTGTCCGCAATGTTTATGGTCAAAGCATGTTGATGTTTTTCCGGGAGATAGGGCAGAGGAATGTGGGGGGATGATGGAACCAATTAGTGTGAAGAAGAAAGGGAAAGAATATATTATTACTCATAAATGTATCAAATGTGGTTTCGAGAAGCCAAACAAAACAGTTAAAGAAGATGACTTTCAGATGATTGTGCAGGTAAGCGCTGAAAATAGTTCTGCAAAATCATGAATTTTGTTGAGTCGTGTCTCGAGTGGAGACTAGCGAGGCTCGACGGAGCGAGCTCGAGGAATTTTTCAGTAGAAAAATATCCGTGCTCCACGAGATATACAATGAGAAAAAAATTCACGCTTTACCAACTACTGATTTTTTATTATTTCGTCAGTCAATATCTTTGTTAAATTTACTGCGGTAGTTTCTTGAAAAGTTTTTGCGAAACTGGCTAAATCTTGCGAAAGAAATTCTGGAAGAGTAAGACCAATTTCACTTTGTAAATTTCTATTTATATATGCCAAAGTAATAGCGTTTAATTCGCGATTACTTGTAGTGTTTCCGTTTGAGCTGGTAGAAATAATACCTATAAGCGAAGAGTTTTTATCTACCACAGCACCACCAGAAGCACCCTTTTGTGATACTACTGTTCCACCAACAGCTATTACATCAACAGTGTTTTCTCCAAACGTGAAGATATTTTGAATATTTGTAATTGCACTTGTGATATATAAGTTTTGAATAATTGATAACCCACCAAGAAATCCAGCCGGGTATGAGACAAGAACAACTGGCTCGTTAATGTCTATTTTTTCGCGAATACTAACTGGTATATAAGAAAAATTTGGTAAACTTGAGCCATCTATAACATCTGTGATGCGCAAGAAAGCATAATCTTTTTCACCTGTGCCTTGAGGATTTTCTAATTTTATTTCGGTTTTATTATTTTCTACCCACGTAGGTGAAATATAAACTAATTCGGCATGATATTTTGGGTATGCGGGGCTACCTGTTCGAATAACACAATCAATAAAATCTTTTTGATACAAATCGCGTAGGAGAAAATATTGAGCAATGTGAGCATTGGTTAAGATTAAACCATCCGAGTTTATTATTATTCCTGTGCCTGAAATAGGGGAGAGATTATTATTTTTTACTATACAGAGAATATTAACGGTAGCTTGACGGGCAAAAGTGTTTATCAATTCAAAATTTGGTGTTGGCTCTGTGATTTTTTGCTCTGTCACAACAGGTATTGAAGCTTTTGGCTTTTGAGAAATAACAGGTTTTGGTTCGGTTACCACTTTTTTGTTATTTTCAGTTGTTGTTGCGATTGTTTTTTGGATGATTGTTTGTCCTGTACTTGTAGCGTTGATGGCTGTTTCAGTGCTTTTGTTTTGGCTTTTTGGTGGCGTTTGTAGTGACCATAAACAAAAAACAAAAACACAAATGGAAAGAAATAATATCAATGTTTTCTTAGTCATAGAGAGATTATAACATTTTTTGCTTACATACCATTTTTCTGCTAACATTGTTGTATTGCGGGATTAGTTTATCGGTAAAATAACAGTTTTCCAAACTGTGGTGACCGGTTCGACTCCGGTATCCCGCACTATGAATCCCGTTAGAAGTCTATGGGGATTTGTATGAAGATGAAGTAAATTAGAAAAATAATCTAGGTTGGGTCAAAATGAATATATGACTCCACTTCTAACGGGATGAAAATAGAAAAGAAATGTTGGCCGGAATTATTTGATGAAATTGTGTCTGGTAAAAAGGCATTTGAATTGCGTTTGGCTGATTGGGAATGCAAAGCGGGGGACATTTTGGTTTTGAAAGAATGGGACCCAAAAACCAAAGAATACACAGGTAGAGAAATTGAAAAAGAAATTACATATGTTTTAAAAACAAAAGACATGCACTATTGGCCAGAAGAAGATATTGAAAAATATGGTTTTCAAATAATTTCAATCAAATAATCAAAAAACACCCGAGCGGGTGTTTTTTGATTTTCTTTTGCAAAAGAATAAATTATCTTACAGCCTCTTTCAAAGCCTTTGCTGCGCGGAATTTTGGAACTTTCATTGAAGGAACAGAAATAGCTTCTCCTGTTCGTGGGTTTCGTGCCTGTCTTGCTGCTCGTGTCTTTGTTGAGAAGATACCGAGGCCTGCAATTGAAACCTCACCACCTTTCTTTAGTGTTCCAACGATTGAATCGATCACTAAATCTACGACCTCTTCTGCTTGAACCTTTGTGCCCCCTAATTTGTCGTGCACTGCGTCTACTATTGATGCTTTATTCATATTTATTATTAATATTATTAATGCTAATAATCAAACTTTGATGTTAATCAAAACTTATCTACTATGAATAGTAGTATACTACAAGGGTTTTTTAAAGCAACATATTGACACAAAGATTAAATTATCGTGCAAATTCAATAGTTCTTGATTCACGAATCATTGTAACTTTTATTTCACCTGGGTATTTTAATTCACTTTCTATGCGAACAGCTATATCTCTAGCCATTTTTTTGGCCTCAAGGTCTGTTATTTCACTTGGTGTAACAAAAATTCTTATTTCACGGCCAGCTTGCAAGGCATATGACTTTTCAACACCCTTAAATGAATTTGCTACAGCTTCCAAGTCCTTTAATCGTTTTAGATAGTTTTCTACACTATCTCTTCTGGCTCCTGGGCGACCACCGGATATAGCATCTGCTGATTGAACAATCATTGATTCAAGTGTTTCATATGGATATTCTTCATGATGTGCCTGCATAGCTTTTACTATTGCTTCATCTGCACCAAATTTCTGGAGAATTCTACGGCCAATCTCTATATGTGTTCCAACAACTTCATGATCCAATGCTTTGCCGATATCGTGAACCAATGCTCCTGCTTTTGCTACAGCCACATTTGCTCCAATTTCTTCGGCAAGCATCCCGGCTATGTGAGCCATTTCTATGGAGTGGGCAAGGACATTTTGTCCATAGCTTGTTCGGAAGTGTAATCTTCCTAAAATAGAAACAATACGAGGGTCAAGACCCAAAACCCCGGTTTCATACACCGCTTCCTCACCCTTTTCTTTAATAGTTTTTGTAATTTCCTGTTCTGATTTTTGGACCATCTCTTCAATTTTTGCTGGTTGAATGCGCCCATCAGCAATTAATTTTTCCAATGCTATTTTTGCTATTTGGCGACGGACTGGGTCAAATGAAGATATGGTAATAGAGCCGGGGGTATCGTCCACAATAACTTCAACTCCAGTACAACGCTCAAAAGCCTTTATATTTCTACCTTCTTTTCCGATAATTTTTCCTTTTATTTCGTCGCTTGGAATTGTCACATGTGTTGTGAGCATATCGGACGAAACAGAGTTTGATAAGCGTTGAATTGATGCTGCTAAAATCCCTTTGGCTTTTTCCTCAAATCTTTCTTCGCCATCAATTTCTAATTTCTTCATACGGACCAAAACATCTTCCTCACTTTCTTTTTCTACGGTTTTGAGGATTTCTTCTTTTGCTTCTTCGGGAGTTAATTTGGCGATTTTGCTTAACTCTTCTTTCTTTTGTTCCTCTATCTGTTCGGTTTTTTCCCTAATTGTCTTAATTTCCTCGATTCTTTTTTTGATTTCTTCAACTTCTCTATCTATATCGGTTTGTCTACTCAAAAGAAGCTCATCTTTTTTAATGAGTCTTTCTTCTGTTTTTTTATTGTCTTCCTCTTTTTGTTTTATCTCTAATCTAGCTACTTTTAAAAGCTCTTCTGCTTTTTTTTCTGCTTCGTCAACAATGGTTTTTTCTTTCTTCTCTGCCTCCAGCATCATTTTCTTCAGGTCCAACTCCATTGAGCCTTTTTGCCCTAGAGAAACGATGAGACGCAAATAATAACCAATCACTATGGATACAAGTGACGCTACGCCGAGTAACAGCAGGACTATTTTTAATGACATATTTTGCGGATAACAGCCGCTTTCGCTTTTCTAAATATAGAGTTTATTCAATATGTAGTCTGAAAAAATCATTATATAAGTTTTGTATCTCTAAAATTTTTTAAGGAATCAGTATTTGAACAGAAATATAAACAGAAAAACAAAAACAACCAGTTATTTAATTAATTTAAATAATACTGGTATTATAGCAAAAGTAGCAGTAAGTAGCAAGTAGCTAGAATCTAGGGGGAAAAATTAAAAAACTATAAAATCTTATCAATAATGCCGTACTTTTTAGCTTCTTCGGCGGTCATAAAGAAGTCTCGGTCAACGTCTTTTTCAATTTGAGCCAATGGTTTCCCCGTATTTTTTGCAAGAATTTTATTGAGGTTTTCTCGATTTTTCAAAATTCGTTTTGCTGATATTTCAATATCACTAGCTTGACCCTCCACCCCACCAAGAGGTTGATGAATCATCACCTCGGCATTTTGTAAAGCAAACCTTTTACCTTTTTTGCCTGCGGAAAGAATTACTGCTCCCATGGAAGCGGCTAGCCCAACACAAACAGTGGAAACATCATTTTTAATATGATTCATTGTATCAACAATAGCTAAACCTGCCGTAATTACTCCTCCAGGAGAGTTTATATAAAAAGAAATATCTTTTTTAGGATCTTCAGATTGTAAGAAAAGTAATTGGGCAATAACAATATTTGCCACATGGTCATCAATTGGACCATCTAGAAAAACAATATTATCACGCAAAAGTCGTGAATAAATGTCATAAGCTCTTTCACCAAATTGCGATTTTTCTATAACGGTTGGTATTAACATGCCGTCAGTATAGCAGAAAGAGGGTTTTTGTAAAATATGCTATGCTAAAAGTCATTATGGAATATTTATCAAAAAAAGTTGTTTGTTTTGGTGGGGGGACTGGTTTACCGGCCGTTTTATCTGGTTTAAAGCAGAATCCTTGGCTAGAGTTGTCAGCCATAGTTAATATGTTTGATAGTGGAGGTAGTTCAGGCGAACTTCGAGATAGATTTGGTATTTTACCCCCCGGAGATGTGCTCAAATGTCTTTTGGCTCTTTCCAAACACGAACAAGGAGCCAGAGAGATATTACTTAAAAGAATTGAAAATAAAAAATATTCAGGTCACACAGGAGGGAATGTTTTATTGTTAGGTTTTGAAAAAGTTTTTGGTAATCATGCCGATGCCATTGATGCACTGGGCCAACTTTTATCTATCCAAGGCAAAGTTATCCCAGTTACTCACGAACAAAGCACTCTTTGTGCCGAATATCAAGATGGCACCATTTATAAAAGCGAAACTAATGTTGATGATGGTATAAAAGAGGGGAAAGTTCTACGCCGCCTTTTTCTGGAACCAGAAGTTATGGCTTCTAAAGAGGCATTGGAGTCAATTCATTCAGCCGATGTTATATGTATTGGGCCTGGCAGTTTTTACACAAGTATTATGTCAAACTTTCTTCCTAAGAAAATCAAGAAAACAATAGCCAAATCAAAGGCTAAAATTATTTTCATATCCAATCTTCTCACAGAAAGTGTGGGGATGAAAGATTATTGTACCGACAAATTTATTACTATTGTTGAAAAATATATTGGGAGGAAGGTGGATATTGTAATATTTAATAAGTCTTTACCGAATAAAGATGTGCTTAATCGTTATGCTCTGGAACATAAGTATCCTGTAATAATAGGAAAAAATTCTAAATCAGATTCCCGATTCATTTTTGCTGATTTGTGGACTGACTCCAACATTGCAAGACACGATTCTTTAAAACTGGCTAACTTAATTTCTGGACTTATTTCTCAAAAAAACAAGTAATTTCTTCTATGTTACAATAATTCATTATGAGATTTCACAGATTTTATATAAATACACCAATTTCTGGAGACACCTTTGATATCACCGATCGGGATTTGATACATCAATGGCGAAGTGTTTTTCGCTATAATGTCGGTTCACAGGTTATTCTCTTTGATGGTTCTGGAATTGATTATCTCTGTATGATTACATCTTTGCGAAATCTTGGGGCAACTGTTTCAATAATAAAAAAGACAAAAATAGGAGAAGTAATATCTAGAAAAAATATTTGGTTATGTATAGCTCTCATTAAGAAAGATAATTTTGAGTTAGTGGTGCAAAAAGCAACAGAACTTGGTGCAAATCATATTGTTCCAATAATTTGCGAACATTCCGAAAAGAAAAAATTAAAAATGGACAGAATGCAAAAAATTACAATCGAAGCCTCTGAACAGTCGGGCAGGGGAAGTGTTCCGACTATTCACGAAGTGGTAAGTCTTCAGGAAGTATTACAATCAAATATTTTGCCTAATGAAAAACTTGTTTTTCATATCGGAAGTGAAAAGTTGAAAATTGAAAGTTATAAAGAAATACAGGAAATAGCTCTATTTATCGGTCCGGAAGGCGGATTTTCTGATAAAGAAATCGCACTTTTCAAATCATATAATATACCAACAGTCTCTCTTGGTACTCAAATTTTACGAGCAGAAACAGCCGCCATTGCTGTAGCCAGCTTATTATTGTTATAAAATTTTAACCCCGCGAAGGTAAGACCTTCGCGGGGTTAGTCGGGTGTCGTCAGGCGGCGGCTCGGATCGCTTCCTCGACTTGTTCGAGGTACCAGCCCCAGTTCTCTTACGGCGCTGTTCGCAGAACAAGTCGTGGGCGATCTCGATGGCTTTGAGTAGTCTCTCACTGTATTCCACGAGTTGCTCGGGGGTGATCTGGTCCTTGAGTGTGGTCCGTTGCCGAGGTAGAAACGCTGACAGGCCATGCGCCACTTCGGATGAAGCTCGCAGAACAGGAAGTCAACCACAGACATGTATCTCCCCATCTTTTTGCGAACCGCCACGTACTCGAGGGCGTGCTGGTACTCAACGGAATTGAGTAACAACGCTTCAACCTGTGGGAAGATAGATTCTGTTGCCCCATCCAGAAGTTGGAGTGCCTGGACCATCGCTGCTCTGGTTTCCATGCGCAAAGAACAAGATAACGACACGGGACACCTCCTCATTAGAAAACCGTTAAATGTCCGCTTTCATATGAATATTAACAGGTTTAATTAATTTGTCAATAGGAAACCCCAAAAGATTCTATTGTTTTTCTAAAAATTGAAAAACAAGCTCATTGGTTAAAAATGTTTCAACATACATTCGGACACGAAAGCGTTCAGCATCTTTATATTGGGATAAGATGTGTTCCATCTCTTTTTTTACCTCCTCTTCCTTTGGTGTGATATTCTCATTCTTTGCGATGGTGTTTAAAATAACTTGAGATTTTGCGCGCTTTACGGCCACATCTTTCCATTCTACCTTCAAATCTTCTTCCGTCTTTTTTATATGTTTCAAATAGTCTTCGTAAGTGATGCCACTTCTAGCAATATCATCCTTGAATTGAGCTAGCATTTTTTCCATTTCTCCCTCAATTATTATTTTAGGCAAATCAATTGTTGAATCTTTCATTATTGCTTCCAAAATTTCTGTTCTCCTTTTATCTTTTTCTTTCAAACCTTTTTCTAAAGCAATATTTTCTTTGATTTTTTCTTTCATATCAGCAACATCTTTAAATCCACCAATCATTTTGGCAAATTCGTCATCAACCGGTGGAAGATCTTCATCTTTAATTTCTTCATGATTGTGGGTATTTTGGGCTTCTCCGCTATCTGAATGTATTTTTTGGTGAGCAAGGTTTTTTCTGATGTTATCTATAACATCTTCTACTTCTTTTTCTGTAACTGTCGTAGCTGACACTGTCGTAGCTTGCGCCTTACCTCTTGATATTTTTTTATAATCACCAAGTTTTACTTCTGGCATAAGAGAAGTTTTTACCTTGAATTCTAACGGATTTCCTAGACCAATTTTAGTTATAGTGATTTCTGGTCGGCCGATGGCATCAATTTTGTGCTCTTCCAAAATATTTGGATATTCTTCCGCCAGAGCAATTTCTGCTGCTTCCTCCAGAAGTTTCATTTCTCCAACCTTTTGGGCTACTAAATTGTCTGGAGCATTGCCTTTTCTGAACCCTGGAAGTTCTATAGTTTCTTTTATTTTAGCAAGAGCTCGTTCTCTCATAAGAGCCATTTTTTCAGCAGTGATTGAACCAATAATCTCAAGTTCTCTGTCTGGTAGGGAATTGAGTGTGATATTTGTATAATTTTTTTGTGATGTCATATTGTTTGTTAGTCTATATTGGTAGCAGTATTTTGGCAAGTAAAAACCATCTTTTGGGATGGTTTTTACTACTTAACTTTTATTATTTGAGTTATTGTAATTCAGGCACAAGATTATCTAAATTAGTCGCATTTAAGTCTACTTCTATTGAGTCCAAATCATCTCCAGAGCTGACACTATTTATTGCGTTTGCTTCAACATTGACTGATGTTGGTTCCGTGGAGTCAGTTATTAGATTTTCTTTTGATTTTGATTCCTCAATACGCTTGCCCCAAAAATATAATCCACCAAGAATAATTATAGCGATAATTACAATTGTTCCGATTATAGAACCTATTGATGATTTGTTTTCTTGTTCCATGGTTTTTTATTAATTTTTTATAATGTTTAGTTTTCTTTTGTAGATGAGGCATTGCGTAATTGTGAAACCCCTCTTAAACTACCAACAGTTTTTTGTAGTGCCTTGTGAGCATCTCGCAGATGTTTATCTATTAATTTTACAATATCTTTCATACTAGCTAGTGCCGCCTTTGTTGTTGTTGCAACACTGTCGACTGTAGTTGCAGTTGTTTTAAGTGTTTCGTAATCAGCTCTGGCTCCAGCTAACTGTGTTTTTGCTTCAATAACCAATTGCTCTGCTTCCACTGTGTTTCCACCGGCTAATTTTATTTTTGTAATTCTTGATTCTATTTTAGCCATAATTTTTTCTTCCCTTTCTATCGTTTCTAAATATTTCTTTGTCATTTTTTCAAAACGTCCCTCTATCTTTTTTTCTGTGGAGCTAGCTATTTTTTCTTGGATTTTATTTTTTATTTCTTCTTTATTTACTACACTATTTTCTTTTTTGTTTTGTAAAAAATTTTTTATTCCTTGTAACAATCCTTGTTTTGGTTTTGTAGAAGTGGAAGTAAGATTGGGACACTTTGCGAATTCACAATTTGGGCCAATTCTCGCAACATAGGAACCATCAGAACATTGTTTAGCATCTTGAGCACAGACTGTTCCCCCAGCAGTTGCGTTTGTTTCTGTTTCTGCCAAGACCATTCCTCCGCCAAATACAAGGATAGCTATTAGTGTGTTTAATATAATTTTTTTCATTTTATCTTTATGTATTTAATTCTAATAACAGCATTCATTATACATCAAAACCCCCTTGTCCAATAATAGGGCAAGAGGTTTAATATGCGGTCATTTTCTTTGTTTCTAGTCTTTCTTGTGTTCTTTATATAATTTAATGGCCTTATGAAATGTTTCAATTGCCTTGTTTTTCCCGTCAAAATTACCAACTACTACCTTTTTATTCTGGTTAGCTTTGTATGTACTATAGAAATGACGCATTTCTTTCAAAATGTGTTCATCTATATCTTCCAAATCTTTTACTCTATCCCAATCAGGGTCAGAAACAGGCACGGTAATGATTTTTACATCACTTTTTCCTTCGTCAATCATTTCCATCATTGCCACAGGTCTGACACGAACTAAGACTCCAGATTCTAATGGATTAGTGGTTAGTACTATCACATCGAGAGGATCGTTGTCGTCCCATAATGTTTGAGGAACAAAACCATAATCATAGGGGTAGTTTTCTGCAGTAAACATTGTTCGGTCTAAAGCGATGAGACCAGTCTTTTTATCAACCTCATATTTATTTTTTGAGCCCCTACCAATTTCAACGATTACGTTCATCTCTTCTGGTGTTCCTGGTTGTATGTCTTTTATTAGATTCATTTTTTATAAATTATTCCCCGTAAACTTCTTTGGTTGGCATTTCCATTTCATCTTCATGTTTATTTATGGCTGATTGTATGTCTATTTTCCAACCAGTCAATTTAGCAGCTAGGCGAACATTTTGGCCTCCTTTTCCAATAGCCAAAGACTGTTGGTCTTCCGAAACAATCACTATGGCTTGTTTTTCTTCTTCATTTAGAGTTACGGACAAAACTTTTGCAGGTGAAAGAGCATCCTCTATGAATTTTTTTTGATCCTCTGACCATTCAATAATATCAATTTTTTCTCCACCAAGTTCTGACATAACAGTAGAAACTCTCACTCCTCTTTGCCCAACCATTGAACCGACTGGGTCAATATGTGGGTCAGTTGAACTAACAGCTATTTTTGTACGACTTCCGGCTTCTCTGGCTATTGATTTTATAACCACTGTGCCGTTTGCAATTTCTGGAGTCTCTGCTTCGAACAATTTTTCTAATAATTTTGGATGTGAACGAGATAATCTAAGAAACACACCTTTTCCAGATTCTTCTACTCTATATAGGTATGCTCTAATTCTTTCTCCTTGACCAAATCTTTCTCCAGGAATTTGTTCTTCGTAGGGCAATAAACCAGTAGCACGGCCCATATCAATGAAAACATTTCCTCTTTCTACTCTTTGTACTGTGCCAGTAACTATCTCGCCTTCTCTTTTACCGTACTCTGCCATAACCGAGACCTTTTCTGCCTCACGAATTTTTTGCATAATAACTTGTTTTGCTGTTTGAGCGGCAATACGACTGTAGTCATCCTGTGCCTCAAGAGGGAAGATCATTTCCTCACCCAAAACAACGTCTTTCTTTATACGACGAGCGTCTCCTATCATTATGTGATGTTCTGGATTGTATAAATCCTTTTGAACCTCATCTGTCGTAGCTTGCGCCTTATCTTCTAATTCATCTTCATCCATAACAACAATACTTTCATCCACAACAATTTTAACCTGAAACATTTCAGTTTTTCCTGTGTTTATATCAAATTTAGAACGAATAATTTGACCTTTTTTGCCATATTCTTTTTTGTAGGCAGTTGCAAGGGCAAGTTCAATAGCTTCCAAGATTTTTTCTCTTGGAATACCACGTTCTTCCTCTAATTGGGCTAGAACACTGTTTATTACTTTTAAATCTAACATTATATTTTTAGTTATTTTGATAATTTTTTAAAAAAATGGTCCGCCCGAGTGGGCGAACTTCAATAGGGCAATACTATCATAAAGATAATCTGCTTGTCAAATTCACATTTTAAATTAAATTCTTCCACTCTTATACACATTTTTGTGTGAAATGGATTTTATTTTGATATAATAGGACTACAAAAACTTCTTATGCACATTGAAGAAGCACAACTAAAAGAATTTATTTTGGACTCGGGACTTGTGTCGCGAGGGGATGTAGAACTTGCCGAAAAAGAAACAAAAGAAATAGGGGGAAGTATAGGCAAAACTTTAGTTAATAAAGGAAAAATGACAGAGGATGATCTTCGTCGTATGCAGGCATACATTCTCGGTATCCCGTTTGTTGATTTAAAAAATGAAAAACTACCTTTTGATGTTCTTTCTCTTATTCCTGAACCAATTGCGCGCAATCACAACATAATTGCTTTCAAAAAAACCGACACTGCTCTGGAAGTGGCTATGCTTGATACAGAGGATCTTACAGCGATTGATTTTGTTAAAAAGAAAGTGGGGCTGAAGATTCTTCCTCGTTTGACCGATGCTGAATCAATGAAAAGTGCTATTTTGCAATATCAGAAATCATTAAAAGCAGAATTTGGTGATTTAATTCAACAGGATGCAGATTCTATCAAAAGTATTTCTGATAATTTAGAAACAGATGCTAGTGAAGAGGATCTAAGAAAATTGGCAGATGAAGTTCCTGTCGTGCGCATTGTTGATACTTTGTTAAAACATGCTATTTTACAAAATGCTTCAGATATTCATATTGAACCCCAGGAACAAGAACTTTTAATAAGATATCGTCTAGATGGTCTTTTACATGATGCTATGCTTTTACCTAAAAATATGGCTCCAAGTATTGTGGCCCGTGTAAAAGTTTTGGCCAGTCTCAAACTTGATGAAAAGCGTCTTCCCCAAGACGGAAGATTTAAAATAGATTCTGATGGCGAAAAAGTTTCTTTTCGTGTTTCTAGTTTACCAACATATTATGGCGAAAAAGTCGTGATGAGACTTCTTCGTGAAGATGTTTCAGGGTTTACACTAGAATCTCTCCATTTTCACGGTGAGGGACTTGAACGAATACACAAAGCGGTGAAATCTACTACTGGAATGATTTTAACAACAGGACCAACTGGTTCTGGAAAAACCACAACACTATATACAATACTTGATATTTTAAATACACCAGATGTCAATATTTCTACCATTGAAGACCCGATTGAATATCAAATGAAAAGAATCAACCAAACACAAGTTCGTCCAGAGATTGGGTTTACATTTGCAAATGGACTTCGTACTCTTGTTCGTCAAGATCCAGATATTATTATGGTTGGTGAGATTCGAGACAACGAAACAGCCGCTTTGGCTGTTAATGCTTCTCTTACCGGGCATGTTGTTTTATCTACACTTCACACAAATTCGGCTGCCGGAGCGATACCTCGTCTTATAGATATGAAAGTTGAACCATTTTTAATAGTTTCCACTATTAATATAATTATTGCCCAAAGATTGGTGCGAAAATTAACAGATCAAAAAGAAAAATATTTTCTGACAGAGGCGGAGTTTGGTACTCTCGGGAAATCTGTGAATCTAGAAAAAGTTTTGAAAGCATTAAAAGAAGA
>JAPLZX010000012.1:55342-56422 GCA_026394815.1 Candidatus Zambryskiibacteriota bacterium
AAGCATTAAAAGAAGAAAAAGTCGTGGGCAAATCAGATACCTGGGATAAAATTCCATTTTGGAGATTGAAAAAGGAGATTTCGGCAGGTGAGGGTTTTTCTGGGCGTATTGGTATACACGAAATTTTAAAAGTTTCTCCGGCAATTAAAGAAATTATTTTAAAATCAGGAACCGCAGATGCAATTCAAATACAAGCAGAAAAAGAAGGGATGCTCACTATGTTTGAGGATGGTATTTTTCAAGCGGCACAGGGCTTAACGACAATAGAAGAAGTATTAAGAGTCGTATCAGAATAAAATATGCCATTATTCCATTACAAAACAATAAATAAAGAGGGTAAACAAATCCAAGGTACTGCAGAAGCGAAAGATAGATTTGCTTTATATCATTTAGTAAAACAAGATGGGAGTACTGTTATTTTTGCAGAAGAAGTGAAAAATAAAACAAGTTTTTCCTTTTTAAATAACTTACCATTTCTAAATGGAGTAAAAATGCATGACAAGATTACGTTTGCACGAAATCTATCTAAAATGATTGATGCTGGGCTCTCCATAACAAGAGCATTTTCCATAATGGAGAGGGAGGCAACAGGGGAACTGAAAAAAGTTTTATCAGCATTGAATGCTTCTTTAAATAAGGGGGTTACATTGAGTGATTCAATGAAAAGTTATCCCAAAGTATTTTCAACACTTTTTCTCTCTATGGTTAGAGCAGGAGAAGAATCGGGGAATCTTTCATCTGCACTTAATAATGTGGCTTTGCAGATGGAGCAATCATATCAATTAAATAAAAAAATAAAGGGAGCTTTGATGTATCCAGTTATTATTGTTATTCTTATGATTGCCATAGGTTTTCTTATGATGATTTATATGGTGCCAACTTTGACAGCAACTTTTACTGGGCTTGGGCTTAAATTACCACTGCCAACACGCATAATTATTGGTACAAGTAATTTTTTAGTTTCATATTTTATATTTGTTATATTAGGTCTTATTGCTTTTGTTTTTGCTTTTGTTTTTGCTATTCGTACAAACAAAGGACAACGATTATTAGATTTAATTTTGTTGAAATCTCCTGTAA
>JAPLZX010000016.1 GCA_026394815.1 Candidatus Zambryskiibacteriota bacterium
AATTTCCGGACTAGTAGTTGATACTTTATCTTTCTCATTCTCAACAATTACAACCATATTTTCCTCACTTTTTACTACATTAAACTTGGACCTGATTTCTTCCTCAACACCAGGAGTAGTTTCAAGTCTTGCAATTTTTGCTGTTAATTCATCATTTCTTAATCTTAATTCTTCTACATTTTGCAAAGAGACATTTTTCATATCTTGACTCGTTCTCTCTTTCCTGTAAACCATCCATGTTGAGCGACCAATAATCAAAATTAAAATAAAAAGAATAAATAGGGTAATTCGGTTGTACGCCACACTACGAATCTTGCGTTTTTGTTGAAAATCAAGCATGATTGTATTATATGTTATTCCAAAAAAAGAACAAAAAAGCTTTTCAGACCATTTGGATAGTCATTTGCGTGCTTGTTATCGTAAGTATGATTATTCTCTATATTCCTGGTATTTTTATTTAAAGCAGATTATATAATTTTATTGATTTAAAGCAATCTCAGCCATTTTGAGTATGGCCTCTTTTGTTTTGGCAGTTGCAATAAATCTTCCTTTGTGGCAAAACATTGAACCTGATACTCCTGTAACTTTTTCTAATTCTTCTCCTGTCTTGCTAGCCCAACTTAAAGGCAAATCTTTTCTATTTTTAAAAGAATGTTTATCACTCCTGACAGCTTTTATTTCCCAATCTCCATAGTCTCTGGGAGAAACAGTAAATAACGGTTCGGGATATTCCGAAAGAATTTCCTGTGACGGATAAAATCTGTCAAAAACAATTAAACGTTTATCTCCAGTATTATTATATATTTCTTTCACTATAGAACGAACTTCCAGTAAATTTTTTCTTTTTGAAATTTCCTTAATTAATATCGTCTTGGCAAGTGAAACCAGTTGCATAAATATATCATCAGTATCACTTTCACTATCATTCCAATTAGGAGTAAAACTATTAAAAAATAATCCTATGTCATATGGATATATGCCGGGAATTTTTGTCTCAATTATTTGAATACCATTATCTGTAGCATCTATCCACTGAATAAGTATCTGGTCTATTTTTTGTGCGACTTCTGAACTGCCAGATAATTTTTCTCCATATTTTTTCCAAACAAGACCAAATGAGGCATATGGAATAGTATTTGAACGAATGCCAGATCCACCTATCTGGTGATGGTCAAAATAGTTTTTTGATTCGTCATATATTCCACCAACATCTACAACATAATCCCCGCTCTCAATAATTTCCATATCGCGTGTGCGTACAACAGCGACGTCATCCTTTTCTCCCAGGATAAGAAGTAGTGTTGCCACAGCAAAAATTTCATCTGCGTGAAAATGCCCATTATGTGTAACAATTGTAATTTTTTTATTTATCCCGTTAGAAGTAGAGGTCATATATCTTTTTAACTAAAATCAAAAAATAAATTTAAATTATGCTAAATCTTTCATAGATTTACATAAACTTCTAATGGGATCCATTTTTCTCCTTTTCTATATTTCTATTCTTGTGATAGTAAATAAATTTCAGAGCTATTATATAGATAAAAACTGTAAAAGACATAAATGGTATGGTGATGTATGAATATTCTTTAACATAAACTTGAGAATCGAACCAAAAGAGAAACCCCATTGAATGAAAGATTGATAAAGAGCAATCACCGCACCTAGGATAGAAAGTGGAACTAGATAATCAATAATTGTTTTATCTTTACGAAACATTGCCATTAAAACAATGATGGCTTGAGGATACATAAACATTCTTTGATACCAGCATAAATCACAAGGAGGAAAACTGATTATTTCTGAATAAATCAAACTACCAATAACAGCAGACATTATACCCCAGAAAAGTAATTCTAAAATATATTTGTGTACGAAACTGTATAATTTTGCCCGTGACCCAGAATGTACACCTATAACAATTAAAACAACTACAAAAATAATATTTGATACTAGAGTTAAAAAACCAACGATTGGACTAGCGTTTGTTTGAATAAAAGAAATCATATTATTGTGGTAAAACACAACTAGTTTTTTCTGCTAGCGTCTCAAGTTTTAACTCTCCTATTAATCTGTCTGTACTATTAGCATTAAACTGCCAAGTTGGATATGAAGTAATACCAGCATCTTTACAAACTTGTGTTTGGCTCTGACCATCCGGTGTGGAACATTCTACATAAGGAAGAAATTTCACTGAATTACCGAATGTTGCTTTTTGAGCTTGGCAATGAGGACACCAAAATGTTCCATAAAATATTGCTCCTTTATTTTTCAAGCATTGGGCAAACTGGTCATATTTGCCAGGAGCACCAGATTTACCGGGCGTAACAATAAGCCAAATTACTCCCGCAAAGAGAATTAAACCTATAAGAATATAAATATATTTTTTCATTTATGTCCAAAATTTATTAATATAACTACGATATCATAAATTAAACTAAATTTCTACATAATACGAAAACCCGGGTCTAGACGATGTTCTGTCTCAACCCGGGTCACACACATAACTCCCTTCTGTTTCGGGAATTTCTACTCTTTTGACTCATTTTTCTTGATATGTATCTTCTCCTTTTCAGAAGAGTGGCAATTTTTTCTCCCAGATTAACCAAGCCTTCTGAAGTTAGGTCATCTGGTGTGATAAGAAGGTCCGCTTTGAGATGTTCCTTTCCTCTCCCTCTTTTTTCTTTTAAAGCAAGTGAGGCGTCTATGGTCAAATAGGCCCCCATCCACCAAAAGAAACAGTCAACCCCGTGGTGAAAATCAAGCGACGTGCCGATAGAGATATAGAGCGATAGAGGTCCGCTCCGTATCCCTTCAGAACGCCAAGGAAGATGCTTTTCCACTTCAAACCACAATTGGTATAACTTGCCCCAATTTGGCCTAATTGGATTGTATCTTTCCTTTCGACCACTCTTTGGGTTAGACCTTAGAAGAGGTGTTTCCGCTACTTCTTGCATAGCGGAAAAGAAATCAAGATAATCAGGAATCTTGTTCTGTGAACTAACCCCGAAGAGCTCCAGCTCAAACCCTCTGCCACCAGACAGAGAAGTTTCTTTTCCCATCCCTGCCTCCTCTGTTGTGTGTTACTAATCTTGAATAACTTTAATATGTTTTTTAAATAAAGTCAATGATTATTTTCCATGACAATATT
Source organism: Candidatus Zambryskiibacteriota bacterium (assembly GCA_026394815.1). Lineage (GTDB taxonomy): Bacteria > Patescibacteriota > Minisyncoccia > Phycocordibacterales > DATDWN01 > C7867-006. Next base: position 3,149 of record JAPLZX010000016.1, read on the forward strand.
TATATTTTTTGCCAGAGCCACAAAAGCATGGGTCATTTCTACCAATTTTACTACCGTCCGGAGCACGATGAGATTCCGAGGTTTTTTCCGTTTCAGCTGTAAGTTTTTCCGTATCTTCCATTGTTTCAGTCAATTTAACTGGTGCATCAAAAAATTTAATACTTGGTTGTATTTGAGGAATAAGTTTTAAAATCTCCTGACCAATAGCAAGTTCCATATCCTTGAAAAATTTTAAGCCTTCACGCTTGTATTCAACCAATGGATCTCTCTGGCCATAGGCACGCAAATTAACACTAGATCGCATATAATCCATCACTTCCAAATGTTCCACCCAATACATATCTATAGATTGCAAAATGACACGACGTAAAATGTGCATATAATTACTGTCAGCTTTTGCTAGTTTTTCTTCTATCTGTGTTTTTTCTGTGTCAAAAGCATTTATCAAAATCTCTCGAATGTATGATTTAACCACTTCATCATCTCCCAGCAACACATCTCGACGTCTTCCATAGACAATTTTTCTTTGAAAATTCAAAACATCATCAAATTCTAGAATATGTTTTCGTGCATCAAAATTAAACCCTTCTATTTTTTCTTGAGCACCTTCAAGTGATTTTGTAATCATGCGATTTTCAATTGGTTCATCTTCCTTTATGCCAAGCTTGCCCATCATATTTTTTATTCCATCTCCTCCAAAAACTCGCATAAGATTATCTTCCAAAGATACAAAAAATTGTGTTTCTCCCGGGTCACCCTGTCTACCAGATCTTCCTCTAAGCTGGTTATCTATTCTACGCGCATCATGACGTTCTGTGCCAAGAACAAACAACCCGCCCTTTGATTTTACTTCCTCGTAGGCCTCTATACTTCCAGGATTACCACCAAGTTTTATATCAACTCCACGACCCGCCATGTTTGTGGCAATGGTTACCGCAGAAGGTTTGCCTGCTTGGGCAATTATTTCACCTTCCCTGCTATGATTTTTTGCATTCAATATTTCATGTGGAATTCCTTCGGCTTTTAAATATTCCGAAAGCAGTTCATTTTTTTCTATTGAAACAGTACCCACAAGTACCGGTTGGCCGATTTTGTGGCGTTCTTTTATTTCCCTACTAATGGCTATAAATTTTCCTGGTTCTGTTTGGAATATTAAATCATTACGATCTACACGAGCATTAGGTTTATTTGTTGGTATGGAGACAACATTTAGACCATAAACTTTATAAAACTCTTCTGATGATGTAGCCGCCGTACCAGTCATGCCTGCAAGTTTTTTATACAAACGAAAATAGTTTTGAAATGTAACGGAAGCAAAAGTTCTTGATTCTTTTTGAATTGATACGTGTTCTTTTGCTTCTATTGCCTGATGCAACCCCTCCGACCAACGTCGTCCCGGTTGAAGTCTTCCTGTAAATTCATCCACAATAATAATTTCACCGTCTTTAACGACATAGTCCTTATCTTTAGTAAACAAAGCTGTTGCACGAACAGCAGTTTCCAAATGGTGAACATATTTAATGCCTTTTTCTGTGTAAATATTTTCAACACCAAGTAAATCTTCTGCTTTACTTATACCAGAATCTGTTAGAGATATAGTTTTAAACTTTTCATCCACTGTATAATGCTCCCCTTTTTGCAGTTTGGTAGAAATATTGGCAAAAGTTTTATATAACTCATCAGAATCCGCTGTTGGAATAGAAATAATGAGAGGAGTACGAGCCTCATCTATTAAAATTGAATCAACTTCATCCACAACAACATAATTTGGTTCTCGCTGACGGAGGTTTTCGGCTTCATGTTCAGTATTATCACGCAAATAATCAAAACCAAATTCATTATTTGTTCCATATGTAATATCAGCATGATAAGCTTCTCGTCTGGTAACAGGTCTTAAAAATTCATTGAACACTTTAAATGAACCTGTTTCATCTCTCTTCTGATCCAACTCTGTATGAGTTTGGTCATATATAAAAGATTCATCGTGATTTATAACTCCAACCGAAATTCCTAAAAAAGAATATATCTGTCCCATAAGTACAGCATGCAATCGCGAAAGATAATCATTAACAGTAACAAGATGAGCTCCTTTACCGGTTAAAGCATTTAAATATAAAGGTAGAGTTGCTACGAGAGTTTTACCTTCTCCAGTTTTCATTTCGGCAATACCACTTCTGTGTAAAACAACACCTCCAATAAGTTGCACATCAAAATGTCTTTGTCCTAAGGTACGACGTGAGGCTTCTCTCACAACAGCAAAAGCTTCGGGAAGTATGTCATCAAGTGTTTGGCCAGAAGCTAATTTATTTTTAAATTCAGCTGTTTTTGCATTAAGCTCTTTATCTGACAAAGTAGAAATAACGCTCTCCAAAGCATTTATTTTGAGAACTATGGGTTGTATTTCTTTTAAGGCTTTTGATGATTCAGTGCCAAAAATTTTATCTAAAAATGCCATAATGTTGTTGATTTTATCATAAAATAACAAAAACCCATACTATAGAGTATGAGTTTTTGTAAATCATTTCGCCAGCTGGCGGATCGATTTTGAGAAACAAAGAATATTAAGCTCGTTTCTTAGCTTTCTTCTTTGCTGCTTTTCTCTTTTTTGCTGCCATTATATTTGTTGTTAATCGCTCTGTGACAAGCAACCAACATAAATTACTTTCTAAAGTTTACAACGACAATAAAATTTATTTCGTTGTTCCGACCTGTATTAATTATAGTACAAAAAAAATAAATAAAATTAATTTTTACAAAAAAGTGTGGATAACTTTTTTTAC
>JAPLZX010000018.1 GCA_026394815.1 Candidatus Zambryskiibacteriota bacterium
TGACGACCAATGATGCGCGCCTCGTCCGCTCCCTTCGGTCGCGGGAGCAAAAACCAAAAATTTTCCTTACCTTTCTTATTTTCCTCGGCGGGGGGTGTGGGGGGAGCCGACAAAAAATGGAAAGGAAATTTTTGGTTTTGCTTCGCCGTCAGCATAAATACAGTTTATCACAATAATCTAAAATGGTATATTCTACTTTCGACTATATTATGTTAATATCTATATGTCGAAGAAATACCAAGCAAAATACCAAAAACTTACCGCAAAACTCCGTTCTGCTCGCCAAGAGGCAGGTTTAACGCAGGTAGAGGCAGGGAAACTATTAAAGAAACCTCAAGCTTATGTTTCTAAGATAGAACGGGGCGAGCGCGGAGTTGATGCGGTAGAATTAGGAGAGTTTGCGAAGATTTACAAAAAAGACATTAACCATTTTATAAAATAAACTATGATTATTCTTTACATACTTTTGGCAATAATCGCTTATTACATCTATCGTATTTATCGGCAAAAAGAAGACGAGCGAGAAGCGATTGCCGATGAAAAATTTGATGCTGAATGGGAATCAAAGAAAAAAGAGGAGTTCAAAGATTTTCCTCACCTGATAGGCAAGGTTGATTATACCTGGCTAGAACTTTTTGGCAGGCTATATGTTGAAACTGAAAAAAACCATCCTGGGCGATGGCAGAATGGAGGTAGCCCGCACCTAAACGCTGCTTTTATGATGTATCTGAAAGAGTCTAATAATACGGAGCGGGATATTATTGAGGTAGATCATTTATTTGATTTATTGTGGGATCTGACAGAGGAGCTTTATGAACATCTGGAAAAATATCACGAAAGCACTAAATATGAAAATGAAATAGCAATCGTAAGTTTTTGGCAAATTGTTGCACAAGAAGCTGAATCTTTCAAAGGAAAAGATTTTGAAACTATAAAAAAGATGTTTCAATCCACCCCATTTACCGACATAGAAAAAATTCCCTCATGGTTCCCCAAAAAAGATAATCATCCAGCCAAAGAACTTTCTTTCAGAGATAAAGAAGGTAATTTCCTTAGAGAATCAGAGGGTTCGAAAATAATTCACGAAAGAATAACAGTTTAGGAATTTAAAGTGAAGAACAAAATTAGGTCTATTTTTTATAAACTATTTGGAAACTTACTTTTTTGGTATAAAACTAGAAAAAGAACAAAGATTCACAAGAAAATAAAGCAAGAACCATACAAACTTGAAACGGCATTTAGAAAACTCGAATCAAAATTACAAGGCATAGAGTACCCTAATAATGATTTCAATAAAATCATGTCGATGGTACTTTCGGATATCGAGTTATTTAGACATATATCTCAAAGGTTTCGACGAGATAGGAAAATTTTGGGATTTATTTCACACGAAGATCAATTTTTACATTTTCTCGGACCAAATCGAAGATCATATCCTTCTCACCCATTCGAGCGAGAAAATAATGAAGCTATAAAAATTGATGTTCAGTCATTGTTTATTTTTGGATCGATAATGATAAATCGAAGTCTATTGCTTTTGAAAATGTATTTCCCAGATCAAGAAAAAGATTCAAATAACAAAAGTATGCACAGCAAAATATGGTCTTTTTATGATGTATTAAGTAAATCTAGTAAGTTATCGGAATTACTCCAAAAATTTCGAGATAGTTTTTTAACCAATATTAAATGGCTTTCCTCAAGTCTGAGATTTTATAGAAATGAATTTATAGAACATTTAGACAAGGGTTATCAGCAGGGCATGAATTTCGGTTTTTACCAAAACGATTTTGCCCTTTCATCATATAAATGGAATTATAACGATGATGACAACGACAAGGTAGAAAAATTTAGAGCGGGACTTGAGAATTTAAATGTAAAAATTTCGGGCAGAAGTGATGGTGGAAGAAGTTTAATAAACAGATATTACATCCAAAGACTATTTGATAATATCACTCTCGTGCCAGACGATAAGTTAAAAGAGGCACTCGATCTTATTGAAGAAGTTGGTGTTCACTCTCCACAACCAGAAAAGACAATTTCTGAAATCGAAAATTATATGGAAGGAATATTTAATTTCATGAGTGAAGAATTGGATAACAGTGAATTGATTAAATATAAGAACCATTCAACTTGATATTGACGTAAGTCTTGATGTAATGTAGGGTATCGAAGTAATTGTCCTTTCCAAACCCAAAAATCGAAGGAGGTGATGTCGCGTGAAGTTCAAGAAAGGTCAAGACCGCATCGTTGTAGTTTTCTCGTCTCTCGGAATTGCGATCAAATTTCCCATCATCCGTCTTTGGCTTGCGGTACGACTTTTGTATCGCGACATCAAGGGTGGACACTGGGAACATCTGAGAAAGAACTGGGGATATCCCGTCGAAGCGTTCGGCGGTCTCAGAGGAATTCTTTTCAGAGGTTTGTCCGCAAACTGGGGCGAGTTCCGGTTCTACTGGCAGACACGCAACCCGTTTCTCCAGCCGACCTACTTCTCGTTCTTCGGACTTCTCAACATTCAACGAGCCGACGAGCCGTGTCTTCTAAAAGACGAAGACCTTTGGTGCCAGCTCCACGAGCTGACCAGAGGAAAAGTCTTTGACGACTCTCACCACTTCGCGAATCCCGGAAATTTCTGCTTCTGCAACGGCAAGTTGCGGATGCTCGACTACGGGAGTCGCAAGAGTCGTGGGGTCATCGCTCTCCACGGCACGAAGATTGTTGAACTCTTCAACCCAGCGTACTGTTGGGAAGAAGAGAAAAAGAAGATCAGAGAGAAGCGAGAAGCTTCCAACTAGGGGCGTCCAGAAACTTGGACGCCCCGCTTTATTTTCATCAAGGGAGCCATCCCCGCCGTTTTATAATATCTCCTAAAAACGGCGGGGATTTGTGCGCGAACGGGAGGGTGGGTCAAGCACATACAGATTTGTTTGTGCCTAGCACAATCCATATTTTGAGTTACCACGACCAGTATCGAAGTCACAGAGGTTTAAAACTACCACAGAACGCGGAGAGGAAGCGCCTCGTCTCGCCGCAAGGACGGAGGAATGAACAACTCTAAAGAACCACGAAGTGATATAATGAAAATGTTCATTTCGTAGTCTGAAGCGGCGAAGCAAAACCAAAAATTTCCTTTCCATTTTTTGTCGGCTCCCCCCCCCCCCCCCCCCGAGGAAAAAAAAAAAAGGAAGGAAAAACGTCAGGATTCAATTCAAAATACATTCGAACTTCGTCCAGTAGATACCGCAACAAATCGTTTACGATTTTTAGCGTTGAGATGGAGCAAAGCATGCTTTGCGTATGGATTCGAACGGATTGGCGATCTACGAGCACACCAGTGCTTGTCGCCAATCAGGTGACCAGAAATTTTTGAGTGACGACGAGAAAATTTTGAGGGAGAAATTCCATCCGTCTCCGCCAGAATTAAATGTATATTTATAAACGATCAGCCCCCGCCCGGCAAATGCCGAACGGGGTCTGTGGTTGAGAACTCATGATTCCAAAGTACTCAACATGAGCATTAGGCGAGGCAATCTCTCCTCCTCTTGGAGCCAGTCACCTTCCAGTGTCCCTGGGATTCCTTTGACCGTCCTGAACAGGAACAGGTAGTAGGCGGCCACTTCGACATCTCGACGTTCCGCCCTGAACACTTGCCCAGTAGAACGAGCAGTCTCTTGAGCTTCTCGAACGTTAGAGTCGAATGGCATGCTAGTCTCCTTCCAAATTCATTCCGATATTAATTATATTCCTTTCTAAACTTTAAAACCATGTTAAACTACACTTTATGAAATTAGACTCTCCTCTTTCAGAAAATCTTCGCCTTATTGAGCCACAAAAGAAGGCTCTTGCCAAAATGGGAATATCCACAGTAGAAAATTTGTTATATTATTTTCCTGTTCGTTATGGCAACACAAGTCAGATAAAAAATGTGAAATCACTTTCAAAAGGTGATGAATCAACTTTGTTTGGAAAAATATCCGGACTAAAAACAAGCAAAGCTTGGGTTAAAAAAATTCCTATGTCAGAAGGGATTTTTACTGACGATACGGGAAGTATAAAACTCATCTGGTTCAATCAACCTTACATAGCAAAAATGATTCACAATGGTCAGTTCGTGCGTGTGGAAGGTAAAATTTCCGAGCGTCGTTCCAAAAAAGAATTTTATATAAGTAATCCGAAAATAGAAGTGGTTAATTCACTGCCGACTGCAGTTGGAGATTCACTTTTCGGCTATGAAGGAGAAGAACACACGATGTATCCTGTTTATTCGGAAAGTCGTGGTGTAACATCTTACTGGATTTATCACGCTATACAAAAAATTTTTAGTTCCGGAGTTTTAGATGATATACCAGAGCCAATTCCAGAAAATATTTTGAAAAAATATAATTTGCCCGGAATAAAAACAGCTTTTATTTGGATTCACACTCCTAAAAAAGAAGATGATGCTACTTCAGCGCGTAAAAGATTTGCTTTTCAAGAAATATTTTTTATACAACTACAAAAACAAAAGGAGAGAAAATTGTGGAGTAAAAAAAATGCATTTAAAATAGAAATAAATAAAAAAGATATCGCTGATTTTGTAAAAAGATTTCCTTTCAAACCAACAGATTCACAATTAAATGCTATTGAATCCATAACCAATGATTTCAAGCGAGGTTATCCTATGTCTCGCCTACTCGAAGGTGATGTTGGCTCCGGCAAAACAGCCGTAGCTGCCACAACAATATATGCTATTACTCAAACCGTTCCCACAGGTCGAACCTGTGGGAATCTGCAAACAGCCTATATGGTTCCCACAGAAATTTTAGCCAAACAACATTATGAAAATTTTATTTCTTATTTTCAACATCTACCTATTAAAATCGGGCTTATCACTGGAAGCGGTTGCCAGATTTTTCCATCTAAAAGTAATCCAATCAAGCCAACAAAAATTTCTCGCGCACAACTCTTAAAATGGGTGGCGAATGGTGAAGTACCAATCCTTATAGGCACACACGCTTTGATACAAAAATCGGTTAAATTTAAACATTTGGCCTTTGTGGTTATAGATGAACAACACCGTTTTGGCACAGCACAACGTCAAAAATTAACAGACAAGGATGAGGTCGTCCCCCATTTATTATCAATGACTGCTACGCCAATACCACGCACATTAGCTTTGACTATATATGGCTATTTAGATTTAACACTTATTGACCAAATTCCTCACGGTCGCAAACCAATTATCACAAAAATAATTCTACCGTCACAAAGAAATAATGCCTATGAAGATATGCGAGCTGAATTAAAATCTGGAAGACAACTTTATATCATCTGCCCACGAATTAATGAGCCAGACCCAACAAAAGAACTTGCGGTTATTGCAAAGTCAGTAACGCTTGAAGCTGAGAGATTGAACAAAGAAGTTTTTCCGGAGTACATGATTGATATTCTTCATAGTAAAATGACTCCGGTAGAAAAAGAAAATGTGATGAAAGATTTTGAATCCGACAAAACCAAAATACTTGTAGCCACATCTGTGGTTGAAGTCGGAGTTAATGTTCCAAACGCCACAATGATTGTTATAGAGGGCGCAGAGAGATTTGGTTTAGCCCAACTTCATCAACTTCGCGGTAGAGTTATACGCTCAAATCATCAGGCCTATTGTTTTGTTTTTACAGAGAGTAATGGACAAAAAACAAGAGACCGATTAAAAGCATTAATCACAGCTAAAAATGGTTTCGAGTTGGCAGAGTTTGACCTGACCCAGCGAGGTGCAGGAGAACTTTACGGTAGAAAACAATGGGGCATCTCCGACTTGGCCATGGAAGCAATAAAAAATATAAAAATGGTAGAGGCCTCTCGTAACGAAGCAATACGAATTATAGAAGAAGATGAAAATTTTAATAAATATCCTTTAATAAAAGATTATTTCAAAAACCAGACGAACAGAATTCATTTTGAATAATGAAAGCACCCCGATAAACGAGATGCCTTCGGGGTGTTGACTACGCTGCCTCGGATTTGTCTTTGGGTTCCTCTCTTTCTCTGGATTCTTCTCTGTCCATCTCCTCGTGAATCTTTCTTTCCTCCTCCCACGGGTCAACAGGGCACTCTGGATAGCTGTGCACCCTCTCAATGTAGAGGTGTATTGTGTTGCACCGAAAGACTGTTCTTGTATAGGTGTCTCCTCCGTAAATCTCACAGTGACACATATCACAAGTGTAGTTCTCACGTGCAATAAAGTCAGCTGACCACAGGATTCTCCAGGGCTTGTACTTTCTTTTTTTAGGGAAAGAAAGTAGTCTAGTTGTTATTGAAGTCATTTACTACTCCTTTCCTCAAATAAAGATTGGTTTTTCTAAATGAGATATTATAAGTTCTGATGGAATTTTGCAAGAAAGATCATGTCGTCACACATAAAATTCTGCAGAATTTTTGTGCGACCCCGGCTCGCCTGTCGCAAGGCAACATGGCTCCGCCTCGGACATGTAAAGAAAAATAGCACGCAGGTGCTATTTTTCATTCATGTCCGCCCTCCACGACTCGAACGTGGGACCCTCGAGGTATAAGCTCGATGCTCTAACCAACTGAGCTAAGGGCGGATGGTTTATATTAAACTAACATATTTTATAAAAAAGAAAAATTAATGGTAGTCTGCTTTTCTGTCTATTATTAGATGAGCTTGATGTACTGCTTCTTCTGGCGTACATTCACCTTCCGTAAGCGCCTTGAGTAAATCATCCAAAGCAGGAATCTCAAAATCATTTCCCCCCATTACGGCAACTTGTTGTCGAATTTCTCCGATTATCATAACAGCCTTATCTAGTGATGTTTCTTTTGAATCTTCAGTTGGGAATGGAGCTTTTTCCATATATTAATTATAGTCAAATTTGATGTTCAATGTCTAATTTTTGTTTTGGTGTAATACCATGAGCCACCAAAATTGTTTCAAACTCTGCTCGTTCTATGGTTTCTGTTTCTATAAGTCTTTTTGCAATGGCATCCAAAAGTTTTTTGTTTTCTGTGATTACTTTTTTAGCTTTTTCTTGTGCTTCCCTCATAATACGGGAAACTTCAGCATCTATATCGGCAGCTACTTTTTGTGAAAACTCTTTATCTTCTACTCCTCTACCAAAAAGTATTTTACCGGCTTGGCTTTCTAGAGCCACAGGACCCAGCATATCTGACATACCATATTTTGTAACCATATCACGAGCCAGAGCGGTAGAAACTTGTAAATCATTTGACGGGCCTGTGGTTAAATCATCAAAAAGCATTTTCTCTGTAACATAACCTCCAAGAGAAACAGCAATATCATCCAAAAATTCTTTTTTAGATTGAAGTTTTGTATCTTCAAGAGGAAGTTTTAAAACATAACCAGCTGCATGGCCACGAGCAATGATAGAAATTTTGTGTACGGGGTCTGCGTAGGGAAGAATTGAGGCAAGCACAGCGTGTCCCGCTTCGTGATAAGCGGTAATTTCTTTTTCTTTCTTTGAAAGAATATGACTTTTACGTTCTGGCCCCAGCATCACTTTTTCAATTGAACGAATGAGGTCGTATTGAGAAACTTTTGTGCGATTTTCTCTTGCGGCAAGTATTGCTCCTTCGTTCATAAGTGAATAAAGGTCGGCACCGGAAAATCCCGGCGTGCGTTCCGCTATAACTTTCAAATCAACATCTTCTGCGAACGGTTTTTTTGTACTGTGTACAAGTAAAATATCTTCACGATCTTTGCGGTCAGGCAGATCAAGAGTCACTCTACGGTCAAATCTTCCTGGGCGAAGTAAAGCAGGATCCAAAACATCTGGTCTATTTGTTGCCGCCATTACGATTACTTTTTCATTTGGTTCAAATCCATCCATCTCTACTAAAATCTGATTGAGAGTTTGTTCCCGTTCATCATTTCCTCCACCAGCACCAACTCCTCGCACTCGCCCAACAGCATCAATCTCATCAACAAAAATAATTGATGGAGAATTTTTCTTAGCCATCATAAATAAATCTCTGACACGCGACGCCCCAACACCAACGAACATCTCAACAAATTCAGAACCAGAAATAGAAAAGAAGGCAACCTGTGCTTCACCAGCTACAGCTCGAGCCAAAAGCGTTTTCCCGGTTCCCGGAGCACCCATAAGTAGAATGCCTTTTGGAATACGCGCTCCAATATCCAAAAACTTTTTTGGATTTTTTAGAAAATCCACAATTTCTAAAAGTTCTTCTTTTGCTTCCTTACACCCAGCCACATCTTTAAAAGTTACACGTTGATTTGTGTCATTCGGATCTATCATACGAGCTTTGGATTGACCGAAGGTTAGTGCTTGCATTCCAGCCCCTTTCATTTGTCTAGAAATAAACCAGATAAAAACCAAAATAAATAAGATTGGGAAAATAATTGGAGATAAATTGAGAAGCCAATAACCCAAACCATTTTCGTTTTGAATATCAATTTTTACCTGAGAAATTTGTTCTTTTGTTACACCATAATTAACAAGAGTTTGTGATAAGGCTTCACTGGTTTCCTTTTTTGATACTGTTGTCGAGCCAGTTTTATATTCTACAGTTAGAGAATCCCCTTGTACTACAATAGATTTTACAAGATTAGCTTTAATATCCGTAGAAACCTGGGAAAGTGAAACAACCTCCGTTTTTTTAGATACAGAATCAGAAATAAGAGAATAGGCTGTGGAAAGCACAATAAAGATGAGAGCAACAGAAACCACATAACTCATAATAGAGCTCTCTTCTGGGCCTTTATTGCCTTTATTTTTTCTCCTTAGAATAATTTTTGTCTTTTCTGGTATTTTGGGGCTTTCCATAGTAGCCACAGTATACATCAAAATCATTAAAATGAAAGTGTGTTATAATTTGGGAGTTATGGCGTTAATTAACCACAAAAAGGCACATTTTAACTACGAAATCACAGATACATACAAGGCAGGTATGGAACTTTTTGGTTTTGAGGTAAAATCTCTTCGTAAAGGTCATGGTTCTCTAGAGGGAGCCTATGTAACCATAAGGGGAAATGAGGCTTTTTTGGTTAATGCTTTTATACCTCCTTTTCAAGAAAAAAATGCATATAAAGACTATAATCCACGTAGAAATCGTAAGCTTCTTTTAACCAAAAAGGAGATTAAAAAATTAGCTAATATTGAGAAAACCAAAAACTTGACAATCATACCTCTTTCGGTGTATAATAGGGGAAGAGTTTTGAAGATTGACCTCGGTATAGGTAGGGGCAAGAAAAAACACGGTAAACGAGAAGTTATAAAAGAAAGAGAGGTCGAACGTGAAATTAGACGAGAGTTTAAAGATAGATAAACCCGATTCGCGCAAAGTGTGTCTGCCCTTCGATAAGCTCAGGGCGCTAGAATTTGTAACTACCTACGGTAGACAAATTTTGCGGGGATGACAGGTTTAGACAAGTAAATTCTTTGACAATGTGCATGGTAGAGCTCTAGTATCTCTTTAAACTTCTAGAAAGCATAGATGCTAAAAACACCTTTGCAAAAGCAATTCGTTCTCCATTTATGGTGAATGGATTTGCTCTCGCTTACGCTTAATCTTTTTTAAGATTTCTGCCTAGCGGCGGTCACTCTCTGAAGTCTGTTATGAGAAGTGATTGATATATCATCGGACTAGGGTTCGTTTCTGTTTCGGAACGATTCTGAATTAAAGAAAACTGGATTTTTATTTATTTTGTTGGTTTAAAGAATAAGAATCAAGAAACCCAAAACCTACTACACCATGTAGATACATTATCAATCCTTATTTGCACGGGAGTTCAATTCTCCCCTTCTCCACAATTAAGACATCAGCTTCCGAAAGGGAGCTTTTGTTTCCCCTTCAATTTCCTCAATTTCTTGGTTATTGTATACTGAGAGATATATAATTTATTTCTTCATATTTATCTAGACATTATTCTTATTTTAATAAAACCTCTTTACTAACGAAAAATGAAAATTTTAATAATTGGCTACGGTGCAATAGGATCAGTTTTAGTAAAACTTCTCATGAGAGAACAGGTGGTAGAGAAAATATACTGTCTTGATTTGAAATTTTTTGAAAAAATTGATGATAAAAAAGTTCATTTTGAAATATTCGATGTGTTGGAAAAAGAAAAATTTGCCAATTATCTTAAAGAAGTAAAACCAGACATTGTTATCAATGCTTCAATTCCTAAATTTAATACTTATATTATGGAATTGTGTCTAGAGGCAAAAGTAAACTATATGGACGCTGCTTCTTTGATGGATTTGGACAATGACCTTGACGCTAAATTCCCTTATAAAATGGAGCAGTTGGATTATCATGATGAATTTAAAAAACAAAACCTTGTTGGGTTATTCTGTGCAGGGGTTGCTCCAGGACTTGATAATATGTTTGTGGCAGAAGCAGTATCTGAACTAGATGAAATAGATTATATTAAAATAAGAATGGTTGAGGATACAGGAAGTAAGGAAATGTTCTTTTCTTGGAATAAAGATTGGCTTCTCGATGAAATAGGCTCTAAACCAATAATTTACGATAATGGTAAGGTTTCTTTTGTTCAAAGTTTTGGTGCAGAAGAAGAATTTGAATTCCCAGAACCGATAGGAAAGAAAAAAACCTACTATTTTTGTCAGGACGAAGTAAGATCAATACCGCTTTATATCAAAACCAAAAAACTTGATGTTAAGATTTACGATAATAATATAGAAATTTCAAAACTACTTTTTGATTTAGGATTAGTTTCAAATGAAACTGTAAATGTTGATGGTGTTGAAGTAAAACCAATACAAATTTTATCAACTCTTCTCCCAAATCCGGTTCCTGGGGAAGAAAAGAAATTCCCAAATTCAATTTTTGCATTTGCTGTTGAAGTAATTGGTAAAAAGAACAATAAAAACACAGTGGTAAGATATTCTATTGTTTTCCCAAATCAAAAAACCATAGGTGAAATGGAATTTGGAGCAAACTTTATTTCCTATCCAACAGCTCTATCAATGAAGCTTTTCGTTATGATATTTGATAAAATAAAAAAAAGAGGTGTTTTCCCACCAGAGGCTTTGGATAAAGAAACAAGAACCCTTATTATCCAAGAACTACCAAAAAACCAGGTTAAGGTTTACAAAGAAATTTACACTCCAAAATAAGTCTATTTTCTCAATTTCCCACATCGGTCATATATTGTATACTTATATGTATAAATATATGTCATTTATTTTTTCATACTTATATTGGCATTACTCAAAAGCTTTTTTAAACATCTGGGGCATTTTTTCAAATTTTCTTTGGGCAACATATAGATTTTTTTCTATTCCACTTTTACTCAAAACATTTTTCTATCCGTGGCATCATTTAGATGATTCCTATTCAAAAAAACTTGATGTTCAAGATTTTTTTGGCACATTAATAACCAATACATTAATGCGACTTGTCGGTATGTTTATTAGATTAATTGTGATATGTATAGGTATTATTTGTTTGTTCTTCGTTTTTATCTTTGAGATTATTTTCTTCCTTATCTGGATTATTTTGCCGGTGACTATTGTTTGGTTTATTTATATTGGAATACTAAAAACACTCTAATCCTATGAACTACAAATCTCTAAAAAAATACAGCCCAGCAAATACCCTAGACCGTATGATATCTTTAAAATGGAGAGAGAGAATAAAAAATTTATTTATCGATTTGACTATTGTTTTATTTATTTGGTTTCTCGTCTCCCCTTTTTATACCCCTACCCACACAGCACTAACTCAAGGATTATTTCTTATTTCTTTTGGTATATCGCTTTTACTTATTTGCTTTGAGAGTTTTTATTATGATTTATATTTTGACGACCTCCCGACAATTTTCCAAGAACCTCATTTTAAAAATCCAGAAATGAACGGATCATATCTTTTATCAGAAATAATAAATAATACAGGAATGGAAGATGTTGTATCTGGATTATTTCGTTCTATGCCTGGAAAATTATTGGCTCTGCGTTTAGATATTCCCTTTGAAGATTTGGATTCGTTTATAGCTAATAAAAAAAATAAAATCAATTTAGACCAGCTTGAAATACAAACCGAAGATAAAAGCGATTTGTTTGAGAGTTATGTAACTTCTATATATAACCAAGATAAAGAATTTAAAGATTTTGTTTTTCAGTATTCTATTAAGGAAAAGGATTTGTCGGGCACAGCCAGGTGGATTACAAAACAATATGAAAAAGAAAAAAGAAGTAGGAGATGGTGGGGACGAGATAATTTGAGTAAAACGGATAGTATAGGGAAAGATTGGTCCTATGGAAAAGCTTTTATCCTTGAAAAATATGCCCTAGAAATAGAAGATTTGTATGATTTTTCTTCCTACGGGCTTGGGAAACATAAAAAAGAAGTTGATGAAATAGAAAACATCCTTTCTCGAAAAAGTGAGGCAAATATTTTACTTATATCAGACGACGAATTTCAAAAAATAGATATCCTCGTTGAATTTTCAAAAAAAATAATGTCAGGTAAACTTCCTGCCCTACAAAATAAAAGAGTGTTTGTTCTTGATATAAATGACGTCATAGTTGGTAAAAAAACAAAACCAGAGCTTGAAGAAGAAATTATCAATATATTTAATGGAGCCGAAAGAGCTGGGAATATAATTCTTGTTATTAAAAATCTCCCTAGCGCACTCTTAAATAGCCGTGCTTTGGAAAGCGATCTTTTGGGTCTTATTGGTCCTTATTTAGATTCTTCTTCCCTTCAAAATATCGCCCTAAGCGATACTAAAAGTTTTCATCAATACATTGAAAACAACATATCTGCAATGCAAAAATTTGAGACAATACTTTTAAAAGAAGATACTGAAGATAATCTTATCTACGGTTTACAAAAAAGAACGGCTGAATTAGAACAAAAATACGATGTGTTCTTTACATATCCATCTTTAGTGGCCATCGCTGAAAATGTTACGCGATATTTTATGGGACAAATTATTTCTGACAAAGCATTGGATATTTTAATTGAATTGCCCCAATTTGTCTTGAAACAAAATAAAAAAATTATAACAAAAAAAGATGTTCTGGATATGGTACAGACAAAAACCGGTATCCCTGTTGGTGAGATAAAAGAAAAAGAAAAAAATAAACTTCTTAATTTAGAAAAAATTCTTCATGAACGAGTAATAAGTCAAGACGAAGCTATTGTGGCTATCGGTAGCACACTAAGAAGGGCCAGATCTGGTATAGAATCGGCAAATAAACCTCTGGGCTCATTTCTTTTTCTTGGACCAACCGGTGTGGGAAAAACAGAGACAGCCAAAGCTTTGTCTGAAGTGTTTTTTGATAGTGATGAAAAAATAATTCGTTTAGATATGTCGGAATATAGTGGACCTGATTCCCTCTCACGACTTCTGGGTTCTTTTGAAACTGGAAAACAAGGAGTTCTATCTAGTTTGTTGCGAGAAAATCAGTATGGAGTTCTGCTTTTGGATGAATTTGAAAAAGCTAATCATGAAGTGCATAACTTGTTTCTTCAAATATTGGATGAGGGAATTTTCTCGGATATGGTTGGTAAAAAAGTAAACGCTCGCAATCTCATCATTATCGCCACATCAAATGCTGGTAGTAATATTATCTGGGATTATGTTAAAGAATCAAAAAATTTAGCCGAAAATAAACAAAAAATTGTTGATGAAATTGTACATGAAGGACTTTTCAAACCAGAACTTATAAACCGTTTTGATGGGGTTATCCTATTTCATCCATTAAATGATGTTGATTTGAAACAAATTACAATATTAATGTTGAAAAAACTAGCCAAAAGATTGGAAGAGAAAAGTTTGGACTTGGTTATTACGGATGAATTAGTTGATTATTTGGTACAGAAAGGTTCTGACCCAATGTTCGGAGCAAGACCAATTAATAGGGCCATACAAGATAATGTTGAAGAAATCATCGCTCGTAAATTGATAGGTGGTAATATAAAACCCGGAGAAAAAGTAACAATATCAAAAGAAGAACTGGAATCAACAAATTCTAAATAAAAATGAAAAAAATTATTTTAATAATTACTGTTTTAGCACTGGTCATTGGCACGATATGGTATATAAAAAACGATAAAATTTCTATTGATGAAAATATTAAAACTTATACAAATTCAAGTTTAGGAATTTCTTTTGATTACCCAAAAACTTTAACAGTAAGTGCTACTGGAGAAATGATTACTTTACATCATGAAGTCCCATTTACTCATCATGATTATTGCGATTTCAAAGGAGAAATAGATACCACCATAAATACCCTGACGGATTTTAATGTAAGTTTTCGTGTTCAAAATAAAGGTTTGGTAGATACTATGAAAAGTTTCAGCCCATATATTCCGCCAGAAAATTTTGTAAATAACACAGTTGTCGTATCTCCTGGATTTATTGATAGCTATTCGGTTGGAAAACTTAAAGGATATAAAATATTTGAGGGGGCAGAGGGGTGTGGGCAGACAACATATTACTTCCCCATCTCAAATAGCAAGACTCTTATTGTGCAGGAAGAATTGATTACCGTATTTACCGGAGCAATAGATATAGAAAATATGGATAAAGCTCTAGCAGTTCCCGGGGTCATAAATAAAGAAAAATCAACAGAAATATTTGAGTCTGTTTTGAAAACCCTAAAAATATAGTGGGTTTGATCTCTTTCTCGCCAAAATCTTTTCAGAGACGTTCGTCATTCCAGCGAATGACTCACTCTAGTCCTCGGCTTCCATCTGTCAAGAACGGGGCGCCTTGACAGAACCATGCTGGAAGCCTGCGGATGCTCTGAAAAGGTTTTGGTTCAACGAGATCAATTTTTCTTGTATATTTACACAAAATATGCTACATTTTCCCTAAGTTTCTTAAGTTTTATAAGTTAAACATATAATTTTTGTCAACATACGTAAGAATAAACAATCAGATTCAAGCACCAGAACTCCGTGTAATTATGGAAGATGGCTCAAATTTAGGAATTATTTCTTTTAAAGAAGCTTTGGATAAAGCTCGTGAAGTCGGGCTTGATCTCATTGAAATCTCACCAAAAGCCAATCCTCCAGTTGCAAAAATTATGGATTATGGTAAATTTCAGTATGCTGAAAATAAGAAGCAAAAAGTTGCAAAGACTAAAGCTCACACGGTAGAAGTGAAGAATATACAGATAAAAGTGGGTACCGGTGACCATGATTTGGAGCTTAAAGCAAAAAAAACTTCAGCTTGGCTTAAAGAAGGAAATCGTATAAAAATAGATCTTTTTTTACCAGGTAGAACAAAATATATGGATATAAAGTTCCTAAAAGAGCGCATGGACAGAGTGTTAAAGCTTGTCACTGAAGAATATAAAGTCGCTGATGAAGCTAAAAAAAGCCCAAAAGGATTATCAATAATAATCGAGCGAGCATAAAAATATGAGTACGAAAACAAACAAATCATTCACAAAAAGATTGAAGATAAGTAAAAACGGAAAAATCAGTGCGCGAAAAACTGGGCAAAATCATTTTAACGTAAAAGAAAGTCGTAGATCACAGCTAGCAAAAAAGAGAGGTGTATCTTTCACAATAAGTAATAAAGACAAAGCAAGATTTTTATAAAAAATTACTAATTTCTAATTTCTAAAAAACTAAAATGACAAGAGTAAAAGGGGGTGTTAATGCTCTCAAATCAAGAAAGAATATTCTCCGTAAAGTAAAAGGTTATCGACAAGGAAGAGGAACCAAGGAGAGACAGGCAACAGAAGCTATTTTTCATGCTGGCACTTATGCTTTTGCTCATAGACGAGATAAAAAGGGTGATGCAAGAAAACTTTGGAATGTAAAAATTTCATACGCTTCAAAAGAGCTCGGAACATCCTATAGTAAATTAATTGGTGCAATGAAAAAGAAAGGAATTCTCTTGGACCGTAAGATTCTAGCAATATTTGTAGAAGAAAATCCAGAAATATTTAAAAAAGTAGTTGAATTCGCAAATTCTGTTACAATTATTACTCCAAAAGCAGTAAAGGAAACTGCAGTTAAATAAAATACATAGGGTAACCCTATGTATTTTACATAAAAATCCGGCCCAAGCTGGTTTTTTGTTTTTTATAATTTGTAAATTTTGCCTCGCTCGGGATAGATAGCCTCCACATCCAATTCCTCACGCAGGCGCTGAACTAAATATATGGAGGCCTTTGGTTCGCCCATAACTACAAAAATTTTCTTGACCCTATTGGCAGTGTCAGAAACCATCTCAATAATACCATCCGAATCTTTGTGTGATGAATATCCTGAAATCATTTCAATGCTGGCTTTTATTGGAATCGTACTTCCATTTATTTCTACTTGACTTGGTTTATCCTGTATTCTTCTACCAAGAGTTCCTATTGCTTTATAACCCATT
>JAPLZX010000002.1:0-1477 GCA_026394815.1 Candidatus Zambryskiibacteriota bacterium
TTTGAGCAGGAGGAGTGATTTCTTTTTGAACAATGACTTTGGGTACTTCAGGTACAACAACTTTTGGTTTAACAACTGTCGGTGTAACAATTTCAGATGTGGTAAATAATCTAGATGTTGGTTGATAGAGCAGGTTATCAAAGAAACTGTTTACTCCTTGATAAACTGCTAGACCTGCATTGTTAAGGGGGTTGAGCGCGTTTATGACAGAAGCCGTCAGTATTTTTGTTTGTTCCTCTCCTAGAGTCTTAATGCCTTCTAGTGACAGTAGGGATGGGTTATTTAGAAAAAGAGTTGTGGTGAAGAAAATAAAAATTGTAGCAAAAACATATGCAAGTTGATGTAATGTGTGAGATCTAGAAAGTCTACTATTTAAAACTTTTGGTAATTTTTGTACTTTAAGAGTTTCTGGTATTATTTCTTCTTTTTTTCGTCCATTAAGATTCTGTGAAAAATCAAAAGTCGTTTCAGTATTTTTAAAATTCAATATTGACTCTTCGTCAACAAACCAATTTTGATTTATTTTTTTTGTATGAACTTTGTTATCCCTACAAAGAGAGTTAATATACCCTTTTGAGTAACCCGTCAGAACTGGGAGTTGAGGAATTCTTATATTTAAGGATTGACTCTTCACTAACATACCAGGTTCTACCAATTCTTTTTGAAAGCACATTACCACCGGAACAAAGTCTGGCAACATGATCTTTTGAGTAGCCGGTTAGAGCACTGGCAACTTTAGTAGAAATATATTTTGTATTGTTAAAAAATAGGTCAGAACTCATTGGTTAAATTATATATTTGAATAAGAACAAAAAACACAAAAATGTGTGGATAATCACCAATATATGTGTTACCCGACATGTAAAAATTAATAATTATTTTATGAAAAATAAATACAATAATGGCAACAAATAATTAGGGTTATAAAAAGATACAAATATAGACCCTAAAATAACACCAAATTTAGCCATATAATTTAAGTCTTTTTTTCTAAAAAGAATCCTTTAATAGATTGGGAAATGCTAAATATTATCCTCACTCGGAAAATATCATACATAGCAAAAAACATTATTAATCAATGATAAATCTTTATCATTTATATAAATCTTTAGTAAGGTTTATAAATATAAAATAAAAAATCCCTTTATGTGTAATGAACATTAAAACCATAATAATTAGTCAAAAAATCCCTTCTCAAGAAAATGGAGACTTAAATCAAAAATCAACTATCTATTGTTGGTAAACAAATACAAACTGAAAAAAATCAATAAATTTTTTAATGTAACTGGAAGAATTGTTTGATCAAAATTAGCCAAAAAAATTGACAAAAAATGATAATTTTAACTTAGTAATAGAACACAGAAAAACCACTCTTGTAAGAGTGGCTTTTCAATTTTAATTCATAAATTATTACTCTGTATCCAAAACAGAACTGGTATATTTATTTGAAGGAGACCAAAGAATCCAAGAGCTGAGA
>JAPLZX010000002.1:1587-5502 GCA_026394815.1 Candidatus Zambryskiibacteriota bacterium
TTACTTCAGTTGAACCATAGTTCATTTTTAATCCAAAATCTTGAAGCCATGGACGTATTTTGTTTGGTGTTGTACTGGCTATAATTGCCCTAGTGACACCTCCTTCCAAAGCAAAATGTACAACTTCATATGGATAAGCTTCTGGATTTTCAAACCCTTCAAAGGTTGGTGGATAATGTGATGGATAAACCATTGGCATAACATAATCAAAATACGGAAAAACATCTTCTAAAAGTTGTCCTATACCCATATCATTAGTGGCTGTAGTAACCATACCAAAAACATCAGCTGATATTTTTAAACCAGAATCTACTAACCCATCGTGTAAATATTCAAAGAAATTTTTCATCACAATGTGTTTTGGTGTACTAGAACTAAATGGGTATGATATATCCTGCATATCACCATCAGATGGAAATCTAATGTAATCGAAATTAATTTCATCAAAACCAACTTTCCGGCCTTCTTCTGCAAGTAAAATAATATAATCCCAATACTCACGCGAACCCGGGTCAATCCATGATATCCCCTTTTTATCTTTCCATACTGCTTCGCCTGTTTTATTTTTCACAGCTAAATCTGGTCTATACTTTACAAAATATGCGTCTTGAAAAACAGCAACACGACCAATCACATAAATATTTTTTTTATGAAGTGACTCAATAAAATCTCTCAAATCTTTTATACGAACTTCTTCTGAACCAAATGACTTAAGTTTTGGGTTATCATCAAGCGAAAAAACTATTTTCCCACTATAGTCTTTTATGTCTATAACAATTGTATTTAATTCAGTTTCATTA
Organism: Candidatus Zambryskiibacteriota bacterium; assembly: GCA_026394815.1. Taxonomy (GTDB): domain Bacteria; phylum Patescibacteriota; class Minisyncoccia; order Phycocordibacterales; family DATDWN01; genus C7867-006. The sequence goes on from JAPLZX010000002.1 coordinate 2,388, forward strand.
ATAAGTTTTACCAAAGCCTCTCGTAAATTCTGATTAGATGCAGTCCAACTTGTCATATATATCCCTTTGACTGGCTCTGGAGTAGATATGTACGACGGAATAAAAACTTCTTTTTTTGGCACAGTATCAATAGGAATCTTAGATAAAGATGTTTCTTTTAAAGAAAGATAGTGAACGCTAAGAACTTTTGGTAATAAAAAGAAAAATAAAAAGATACAAATTAAAACAAGGCATAGGAATGCCTTTTTCTTATGTTTGGTTAGAATTTTCTTCATCCCGTTTTATATTATCCGATTTGTTGTATCGTCAATTGTGTCTACCTTTCCTTCGGTATTTGGTGTAATAATCCCCTCTACGATATTCTCCTTTGGATATACTGGAATACTTTCAACAAACACAGGAGTAATTTTTTCTTTTCTAATTCTGCCTTTCAAATTCTTTTTTGGTAATGTAATTTTTATAGACAAAATTATAAGTGTAAGCCCAGAAATTACAATAAAAAAAGTTCTCCAAGAACTTGGTACGCCTAAAAACGGAATAACAAAAATAAATATACCTAGAAAAAATGTGCTTTTTCGATTTATCATAGGAGTATTATACACATATAATATTTATTTAACTAGTATAAATATGGTGCGCGTGCCAGGATTTGAACCTGGGACCCCACGAGTGAGAAAGTGTGTGACACTTTCGCAAGACCTTTTGAGAGCTTTTTCAAAAGAATAAACTACCGTGCTTTGTGCGCGTGCATGGATTCGAACCATGGACCCCACGAGTATCAGTCGAGTGCTCTACCAACTGAGCTACACGCGCACAAAGCAAATTAATATCATTCTTATGAAAAAGATCCAAAAGGTGTACAGCTCCTGTAAGGAGTCAGTCGAGGTCACAGATATTTTTCTGCTGAAAAATTCTGCGACCCCACCTCGCGCCGTCGCGCTCCGGTCTTGCGCTTGGGTCCCAACCCAAGCTCACTCCATCCAACTGAGCTACACGCGCAAAAGACCCAAATACAATACCAAAAAAAGAGATTTTTAACAAATGAAAAAGGTGGCGCTGCGTTATACACGCACACACCACCTCCTTTCGCGCCGTCATCCCTTGAGGGCTATGTCGCGATCTTCTCGCATCTGGCGACGAACTTTCCGAGCATCGCTATGCCAAGTTGTCCGTCGCTTTGGTAGATTGGCCACTATGGCCGCAGCCACCAAACAAGAGACGACACATGCAATCCTCTTTAAGCTCAGAGGACCGCCTGTCATATCAGCACCTCCCATGATGAGGGCGCCGAGAATGAGAAACGGCAACGCCATAAAGCCTTTATTCATTTGAACTCTCCCTTTGCTATTATACAACATTTAATGTATAAAAGTCAAGTATCAAAAAACAGCTCCGTTAAGAGCTGTTTTTTAATATATCATTCTTTATTTTGTTCCGTTCATCCGAGTCTTTCCTCGGTGTCCGATTGTTTTAGGACACGACAATCATAGTCCATTCTGTGCTCAATTGCCACGCCTCATCGATGAGGCGAAATAATAAAGCCAGAATATCGACTCACACCCTGAATCAATCTTGTGAATTGATTCAGGGCTGTTGTCTCCCGTAAGGAGACAGGTTTCAAATTGAATTATTCCACGACCAGCTTCCGCTAGCCGTGCCTTGTTACGACTTACTCCCTGTTACCGAATTTACCGTGGGCTAGCATACGCTAGACTTCGGGTATTCCCGGTTCCCTTGAGTTGACGGGCGAATATTATCACTAAACTGTGATTGAAAGTTCCCACGTAGCGAGCGGAATTACCGCACTACGCGAGCTCTAATGCATACGTTGTTTCAACTGGAACAACTTTTTCAAACCTGATTCTTTCAAATGCTCCTCTTTTTTAATCAACTCCATTATCTTACAAAAGATAACAAAGTCATGTTTTTTGGAAGGAAACTTTGGGGTATTGAGTCTAAAGAAAGGGATTATTGTTTCAATAATATCTTTTCTATTAAACACTTCATACCTGTAGCAATGCTGATGGTTTGGACGATTATCTTTTTGAAAATAAACCGTTCCACAACCAAAGAATTTTTGTACAGAATCCAAAATTTCTTTATCTCGCTCAATGAGTTTGATATAAAACTTTGGTTCAACTGTAACTCTTCGGTTTTTTGAAGGTTTACTTGGATCACGGACATATACCGTGAAGCTACCTTCACCATCAACTAATCCTGCAATATAATCTGGTTTTAAATTTTGCATAGAGTGAGTCCTTCATCTACTTTCGTAGAGTTACTATGACTCAGCTGACTTCTGACGCTGCGTAAGTTTATTTTACCCCGATATAACATCGGAGACAACATCAGATCTCCACAGGTTAGATATATTAGATTTCCATACATCCTAGAACGATTTTTCTTTGGATCTTCGACACGCTCACCGCCTCTTTTCGTGTCTCGATCATCGTTTGTATTTCTAGGCTGTACTTTGCATCCAGATCCTCCACTACACACCTCGCGATGTGTAATTATCTTTCTGCTACATTTTTAATGGAAGGATTTTAACCTTCTTCCAACATATCCTGCTGCGCGCTTTTATTGTGAGTACAAGACTTGAGAACGTATTCACCGCGGTATAGCTGACCCGCGATTACTAGCAATTCCAACTTCATGGGGTCGAGTTTCAGCCCCCAATCTGAACTGGGGCGACTTTTATTACGATTAGCTCAGGGTTACCCCGTCGCAACGCGTTGTAGTCGCCATTGTATTATGTGTGTAGCCCAAGATATCAAAGGGACATGCTGACCTGGCGTCATCCTCGCCTTCCTCCCTCCTTTTTATTCACAAAATTTTGCGAACAAAAAGGAGGGCAGTCTCGCCTGATACGTGTAACAGACAACGAGGGTTGCGTTCGTTACCCCACTTAAGGGAACAATTCAAATCACGAACTGACGACGGCCATGCATCACCTGTCTAACTGTCCTTGTGAGACGACAAATGTTTCTACTTGTCTTCAGTTAAATTTCAAATCTTGGTAAGGTTTTTCGTTTGTCATCGAATTAAACCACATAATCCACTGCTTGTGCAAGTCCCCGTCTATTCCTTTGAGTTTTAGCCTTGCGGCCGTACT
>JAPLZX010000017.1 GCA_026394815.1 Candidatus Zambryskiibacteriota bacterium
TCTATTTGGGATAGTTCCACAGGGGGTACAAAATTATGGCCAACAGGAGATCCTACCCCTGTTACATTACTAGTTCGTCAAGGAGTTTTTAATGTAAATATTGGTGATGCCACTTATCCAGATCCTTTGAATTATAATTTTAATACTAATAAAAATATTTATCTTCAGGTTTCTGTATACAATGGTGCTGATTATGAAGATCTTACTCCCAGACAACAAGTTTCTTCCGCTGTTTTTGCTCAAATTTCTGGAGCAGTAAGTGGAACAGGACAATCATCTTTTGGTACGACAACTCCAATTTCAAATTCTGTAGTTACAATTGAAGCAACTAGCACATCCGCAATTCCCGTCTCAATTCGTGCGTTTACGGGACAACTCGCAAATCTTTTTAGAATTGAAGATTCTTCTTTAAATCCTTTGTTTTCCGTTAATTCCTTGGGTGGTGTTTTTGCCTCATCAACATTAAATGTAACTGGTGCTACGAATCTGTATTCGAAGCTGAAAGTTGTGGATACAGATACCGTTGCTGCTCAATTGAGAGTAAGTCAGTCGGACATTAATCGCAGTGAATTTCTTGTTGATGCCACTGGCGATCTTCATATCTCCTCAAATGGTGGAAATGTTTTGCAGGAGGATCAAAATTTATGGGTCTGTGTCGGTGGTAGTGGTTGTTCAGTGAATACAGATACCATGGTGGGTCCGGATCATTTAATAGTGGGTAAGGGGAATATAATAGCAGATACATCACTTATCTTTGGCAATAAATTTAAATTTAAACTCAAAGACAATGGGGGTGGTGCAACGACAACAACAGTTATGCTGGATTCTTCAGGAAGCGAGATACTTGAGTTTGATGAGGGGCGGTAATAACATATCCCAATGACTCTTATTGAAGAACTCAAAATATTTGTAAAAACTATTTTACATTGGATTTATTCTTTCATCGGTTTTTCTCTTTTCTTTTTTATTTTTGGTCTAAAAAAAGTGATTTTTTTTGGAAAAAACCTTTTCTTACCAATACCTTCTGAAGATTCTTTTTCTGTTCAGGTTTTTAATAGAATTAGAATTGACCTTCTTCCTAAAGATGTTCAGTTAATTGTTACTAATCCCATGAGTGCATTTTTGACTCAATTATTACTTGCAATATTATTAGGTTTTTTATTCACTTTTCCGCTATTCCTTTACAGATTAATCATCTATCTTCAACCAGCTCTCCGTCCACATGAAAAGAGGGCACTTATGTGGTCTTTATTACCCCTTGTATTCTTGTTTATTTTAGGTTCTATATTTTCATATTTATTTCTAATCCCAGCAACTTTTGATATTCTTTATCCCTATGCCACCAGCATGGGTATAGTTCCATTTTTTTCACTAGATGAATTTATCTATTATGTTTTATTGTTAATTGTTGCCTCTGGGATAATGTTTCTACTACCCATATTTATGGTTTTATTAAGTTTTATTGGAATAATCAAAGCTGAATTTTGGATTAATCATTGGAAGGGTTCGCTTTTGTTTTTTTTAATAGTGTGCGCTATAATTACTCCAGATCAAACAGGTATCACCATGGTGATGTTGTTTCTTCCATTGGCACTGCTTTATTTTATAGGATATTATTTTGCCAATAAATTAAGTAGGTCGAATTATTAGAAAATTAAACAAAAAATAACATGTTTGGACTAGGACTTCCAGAAATATTAGTGATTTTAGTGGTGATAGTGGTTCTATTTTTTCTTTGGAAAGCAAATAAAAAAAATAAATAATAAAAATGGGGAATTGATGGTCGAATTGGTAAAAAATTAAATAAAAAATAATATGTTTGGACTAGGACTTCCAGAAATTTTGATCATTTTAGTGGTGATTGTAGTTTTCTTTTTTGGCGGAGAAAAAATATCAGAAATAGCGAGGGGATTAGGTAGGTTTACAGGGGAATTCAATAAAGGTAAGGCAGAAATGGAAAAGGAAATTGAGAAAGTCAAAAAAGGATTGAAATAGATTTATCTATGGGTAAAAATGAATAAAGATAGAAGAAAATTTTTGAAAATAATATTAATTGGTAGTGGGACTCTCTTAATAGGAAGAGTCTTGGGTCCTTTGTTTTCAAAGTTTTTAAATGATTCATTTACAAAAACTAATTCATTTGCTAAAACTAATCCTATAGTCTCTACAGACTTTAGGATTGTTGAAAACAAGAATCTTCTGTCTGTTTATAATAATTCTGGAGAGGAAATATTTCAAATTGATAAGGGAGCATAGTTAACAATAAATCATGGTAGAAAAAGAAAAAAGAACAGAGTGCTATAAACATAAATGGATTCCTCTTTTAGGTATTGATAAAAAAAAGAGTGTTCCTACTTCTCTTTTTACCTGTCTTCGATGTGGAGATTTGAAGGTTGGTGTTCAAACTATTAAAATTTCTCAATTTCGTCTAGATATGGGTGGATTGCCTATAAATAGTGTTGCAGGGGTAAACTTAATAAATGGGTCATCAGTTGATACCCTTCCAACTTCTGGCCCGGCTTCTGGGTTAATTATAACAGCGAATGTGACTACTAATAGTCAAGGGATTGGAGCACCTCTGTATGTAGACATAAGCGGTAATTTAATTGAAGCTAATGCACTATCAAGTGCGACTTCCCCATGTGTGGCATTGGCTGTGGATACAGGAACTGGTGCAAATAAAAGAGTTCTTGTTCATGGTATTTTAAGACTAAGTGCTTGGAATTGGGCAACCGGGCCAGGAACGTTAAGTTTGGTTTATGTTTCTACAACAACAGGAACACTAACTCAGAATAAGACTGAATTTTCTGGTACAGATCGAGTCATTCAACCAGTAGGATGGGCGCTGTCGGCGGATTCCATTTACTTTGCTCCATCAATGATATATTTGACACACGTTTAAAATAGAAGTGCAAAACAGGGGACACTTTTAAATACCTATTAATTGTGGTATTTTTTTAGTACCAAAATAATATGTTATCAATAATAATACCAAGTAGAAAAGAAAGATTTCTAAATCAAACCATTCAGGATGTTTTAAACAATGCCACAGGGGAAATAGAAGTTTTCCCGGTTTTGGATGCTTACACATTACCCGATAATGAAATTATCAAAGACCCGAGAGTCCATTATCTCCACCTTGAACCGGATGGTTATAATACCATGCAAAAAAGACAGGGTATAAATATGGCGGTGTCCCTCGCCAAAGGCGATTTTGTAATGTCTCTGGATGCTCATTGTATGGTTGCCAAAGGATTTGACGAAGTTCTAGCCAAAGATTGCGAGGATAATTGGATAGTCATTCCTAGAAGATATAAATTAGAACCCATAAGTTGGACAACTAGAACAGATGTTCCGGCCATTGATTACGAATATTGGATATGGGATGCTTATAATAAACATTATTTGAAACCATATCATTGGACTAGGCCAGGACGTGAAAATATTATGATAGACGACACTCTAACCTTTCAAGGTTCTTGTTGGTTTATGAAGAAATCTTATTTTCAAAAAATGGGTTTTATGAAGATTGAGGGATACACCGGCTGGGGTCAAGAAGATGTAGAATTAGCTATGGAAACTCACACTACTGGTGGTAGGTGTGTGGTAAATAAAAATACATGGTATGCACACCTCTTTAAAGGTAAAAATTTTGGAAGAATGTATGAAGCCAATAACCTTCAACATCAAAGGTCCCGTGATTATACTTATAATTACTGGTGTGTGGAACGCAAAGATGATTTTATGAATGTGTTAAAGAAATTTGCCCCGATTCCTAACTGGCCACTATTATGATAAAAATTTTTGACAAATATGAAAAATGGGGGGCGTATCACTGGAACTGGATAGGGCGAGGTAGCGAGCACTGGTATAACAAAATGGTGGCGTTAAACCTCAATGAATTTCCCCCTACTGGAAGTGTTCTAGATATAGGTTGTGGTGATGGAGTAACTTGCAAGTTGTTAAAAGATAAAGGTCTTGAGGTTACAGGTTTTGATAGTAATGAAGATGCTGTGAATTTTGCAAAGTCACGAGTTGATGGAGTAAAAATAGAGCTATCTTCTATAGAAGATATAACATTAAATAGAAATTATGACTATTTTTTGGCGCAGGATTCCATTGAGCATTTTGAAAACATAACACCTTTGGTTGATTTATTTATTAAACATTGTGATAAATTTATGATTATTTCAACAGATATTACAGGATATGAGTTAGGTAAATATGAATATCATAATTATTCTTTAGAAGAACTTGTTGAATTGTTTAAACCATTTAAAGTCGATAAATTATATCAATTCAGAAAAGTTTATGGGGTAAAAATATCAAAATGAATAGAAAAATACTATTATACTTCCGCAAAAATTATTCTACTCACAACGCTCTGCTTTTAACAACTCTTGATAAAAGCGAAGGAGATGTTTTGGAATTGGGTTCTGGTATATTCAGTACCCCACTACTTCATTGGTATTGTAAAAACAAGGGCAGAAGACTTATTACTTATGAGGATGACCTTGGTTTCTTTAACTTTGCAAAAGGCTATCAGAGTAGTTTCCATTCAATAAGACTGGTAAAAGATTGGAATGAGGTGAATGTCCCCAACCATGCTGGTTTAATTTTCATTGACCATAATGGAAAGAAAAATGGAAGTGATCTACCTGGTTCACAGAGAGGTATAGACGCTATTCGTCTGAAAGATTCGGCAGATTATATCGTGATACACGACACTGAACCAAAAGACGAAATCTTTTATAGTTATGATAAAGCGTGGGAGAATTTCAGATACCGATATGATTGGAAAGAGTGCAGACCTTGGACTTCTGTAGTATCCAATTTTAAAGATGTATCAAAATGGGATAATTCAACTAAACAATGAAAATCAACATTGAATCATCTACTGTTTGTCAAGGTCATTGCTCCTTTTGTCCAACAAGAGGAATGACTAGAAAGATGGGCATGATGTCTGATGAACTCTTTCATAAAGTAATAAAAGAAGGTAAAGAAATGGGTATTAAAGTTTATTCTCCGTTTATGACTGGAGAACCATTTCTCTTTCCAAAAATATACCAATGGATGGATTATATGACAAAAGAAGATGTGATGATAAATCTCTATACTAATGGCGAATTTATGGATGTTGACCGACTGGTTAAGTACCCGAATGTTTGTAGTGTGACTGTCAGTTTAAATGGAGCCACTAAAGAAACTCACGAAAAGATTATGGGCATTTCTAATTTTGACAAAATAAAAGCCAAAATAGAAGATTTAATTAAAAAAGCTCATTTTGGGGTAATGGTTTCAATGGTTATCACAGAAGATAATCTTCATGAGGTTGAATTATTTAAGAAGATGTGGGGAGAACATGCTTTTTGTGGTAGATTTATAAATTATGCTGGCGCCAAACATTCATCACTAGAAAAGTCGGGAATAAAAAAACCCTGTTCTCATTTGCGGGTTATGAATATATTGTGGGATGGGAGAGTGCCTCTTTGTTGTCTTGATTATGATGGGCAGGTAATTTTAGGTGATGTTAATAAACAGAGCTTGAGAGAAATTTGGAATAATGCTAGACCTATAAGAAATAGACATCATGCATTAGATTTTGATATGCCCTTATGCAGAGATTGTAATTTTAACATAAGATGATTAATACTAATAACAACAAATAAAAAAATTATGGACACTCTAAAATTTATACAAGACAGATATCAAATAACCAGTTTTGACCAAGAAATGCCAATTAAGCTGAACTCAGATAGGTTTAAGGAAATGCCTAAAATGTTTAGAAAATTAGGCTTCAAAGTAGGTGCGGAAATAGGAGTTGCAACTGGAAGATATTCAAAAGTATTGTGTCAATATATCCCGAATTTAAAACTTTACTGTGTAGACCCTTGGCTTCCATATGATGGATATGTAGAGTCTGACTTTGTAGCTGGCAAGGAAACATTAAATGTTCTTTATGAAAAATCTAAAGAAAGACTAGCTCCCTATAATTGCGAATTTATCAAAGCATTTTCAATGGACGCTGTTAAACAGATAAAAGACGAATCATTGGATTTTGTGTTTATAGATGGCAATCATAGTTTTGAATATGTTATTGAAGATATTGCCCAATGGAGTAAAAAGGTTCGCAAAGGTGGAATTGTGTCAGGTCACGACTACTGGAACAGTGAAGATACTCCTACGAGACATTTATATATAAAAAATCCAACCCCTGTTGAAAAAATGCGCCTATGTCAGGTAAAAGATGCGGTTTTGGCTTGGACAAAAACAAGCAAAATTAAACCCTGGTTTGTAACGGGGTTGGACAATTGCTCCAGTTGGTTTTGGGTAAAAGAATAGTATGAGAATATCTTATCAATCTAAAACATATTCTACGCATAATCTAATACTTATTAAAACCTTGCTTTTAAGCGAGGGTCCAGTTTTAGAACTTGGTTCAGGTTTTTTTAGCACTCCCTTGCTTCACTGGATGTGCAAAGGTATGGGTAGAAAATTAGTAACTTATGAAAGTAATCCTGATTATTTAAAATTCGCCAAAAAATTTCAAAGTCAAGGTCACACAATTAGGTTTATAACAAATTGGGATGAAGTAGATTTTAAAACCTACTGGGGTGTAGTTTTTATTGACCACACAACCGAACGTAGAAGTGTAGATGCTATTAACTTTAAAGATAGTGCTGACTATATTATTATTCACGATACTAATACTCCTGATGAGTATGGATATGATAAAGTTTGGCCGCATTTTAAATATCGTTATGACTGGAAAGATTGCCGGCCTTGGACAACAGTGGTTTCTAATTTTATGGATGTGTCAAAATGGGATGGTAGTATTCCAAAAATAGTATGAAACTAGCAATTATTTCAGCAAATTTAAGTAATTTTGAACCAGAAGTGGAATGGGTAACACAGACTATTCCGGGAGTGGAGATAACGGTTAAAAGATTTACGGATGAATCTTTTCCGCCGAGAATAAATATGAGCCCTCGGTTACAGGCAAGAATTCCCAAAATGTTCGGCTGGGAAATGGTTCCTGGGTTTGATTGTTATCTTTGGGTGGATTCTTCTCGTGGATTACTGCGCGAGGATGCCGCAGAATGGTTTTATAAACAGGCCGAAGGGGTGGATTTGGTACTATTTAAACATCCTCACAGAAATACAATTAAACAAGAAGCAGAATTTATCCGTGAAAGAATGGATAAAACAAAACATAAACGGGATTATCTTCGGGTGCGTTATACTGGAGAACTGATTGACGAACAACTCCAAGCTATTGATAAAAACTATGTTGATAATTGTTTGTATGCTTCAACAGCTTATTTTTATTGGGACACTCCAAAAGTTAGAGAAATGCTCCGTGACTGGTGGTTTCATACTTCCCGTTATCATGCCGTTGACCAACTGGCTCTGCCTTATTTGGTCTGGAAACATAAATGTTCTGTCAAAGTATTAAATGAGGATGTTTATAATTGTCAGTACATACCAGTAGTAAGAAAGTAATATGATAATTGATTGTTTTACATTTTTTAATGAGCTTGATCTTTTAGAAATACGGTTGCATGCACTTGCACCGTATGTTGATAGATTTGTATTGGTGGAAAGTCCTATAACTCATGCTGGCAATCCTAAACCTTTGTTTTTTGAGGAAAATAAAGACAGATTCAAAGATTTTAATATTACACACCTAGTCTCTCCTCCAATGAAAGGGGGGTCTTGGGAAATAGAAATTAACCAAAGAGGCTATATATTGAACGGGATAAAAGATGCGGACCCGGAAGATATAATTTTAGTATCGGATGTGGATGAAATTCCAGACCTAAAGCAGTATGATGGAAGAGAGGGCATATTTATCCTCGACCTTTTTTATTATTATTTTAATTGTTTTACCGGAGATACGATTAAGGGCACAATTGCGTTAAAAAAGAAGAATATCCATATTTTGAATTTAGAGATAGATCATTTGAGGAAATATAGAAGAGCAACAAAGGAAGTGGTAGGTAAGGGGTGGCATTTCTCGGTTTTAGGTTCACCTGAACAAATCAAGTATAAAATTGAATCCTTTGCTCATCAGGAGTTTAATAACCAAAAATTCAAAAATGAGATTGAAGAGAATAGAAAAAATCTGATCAATCCTTATTATCCGGAACAAAAAAAATTTTTCATCAAAATGCCTTCCGGTCCAGAATGGTTATTGCAGAATAAGGAAAAATACCCTGATTTATGGGCTTAATAAAATGACAAAAGGAATTGTATATTATACAGAAAATAGACCCGATAAACTTATAATGACCGCTGTTCAGAAACAGCTGGAATCCATCGGTTTGCCAATAATTTCAGTATCCCTTAAACCTATAAAGTTCGGAGAGAATATAGTCTTTAACGGGAAACGGGGTCGACTTACTATGTTTAAACAGATATTGGCTGGTTTGGAAAAAAGCAAATCAGACATTATATTTTTCGCGGAGCATGATGTTTTGTATCATCCTTCGCATTTTAAATTTACTCCTTCCAGAAAAGATATATTTTATTACAACGAGAACAGATGGCGAGTAGACTTTAAAACAGGACAAGCATTATTTTTCTATTGCCCTTCCACGAGCGGATTATGTGCCTATAGGGACTTGCTGGTAGAATATTATCGCAACAGAGTGGCTAAGATAGAAAAAGAAGGATATGACCATAAAGAAGGATATGAACCTGGATTAAAAACTAAAACTTTGGAAAAATGGATGTCAGAATATCCTAATATTGACATAAGACACGGACATAATTTAACTCAAAGCAGGTGGACACAGGAAGAGTTCAGAGATAAGAGCACTTGTTTGGGCTGGACTATGGCAGATGAGGTTCCAGGTTGGGGGGTGACTAAGGGTAGGTTTGAAGATATGCTAAAAGAGATAAATGCACCAGTTAGCTCTGGGATAAAGTATGAAAATACAATTTGAAAGTACAACTTCGTGTAATGCAAGATGCACCTTCTGTCCAAGATATGAAATGACAAGACCCATGGGAACAATGAGTGATATTCTTTTCCATAAAATAGTTAAAGAAGGAAAAGAAATGGGAGTAAAACATTTCCTCCCTTTTTTAAACGGAGAACCGTTTGTTTTCCCGAAAATATATGAATGGTTAGATTATTTAGAAAAAGCAAGAGTATGGGTATCGCTTTATACTAATGCCGAGTTGATGGATGTAGACAGGGTGGTTAAGTATAAAAATATCTATTTGGTTAATTGCAGTTTGAACGCTGCTACGAGAGAAACTCACAAAAAAGTTATGCGAGGAATAGATTTTGAAAAGGTAGTCAAGAATACCCAAGACTTACTTAGTAAATCAAAGTGTAGGATTAGGGTGTCTATGGTTGTTAACGAAGATAATGTAAACGAAGTTGATATGTTTAAAAAGATATGGGGGAAATGTGCCAAAATAGCAAATTATGCTAATTGGGGCGGAGCAAGACATTCTATTTTAGAAAAGAAAAAGATAATGAGACATTGTAAACAAACCCTGCAGAGCATAACCATATTGTGGGATGGGAGGGTAAATCTTTGCTGTATGGATTATGACGGTAAGATGATTTTTGGAGACTTAAATAAACAGAGTTTAAAAGAAATTGTGAAAAATATAGAACCAATAAGAGAAAGACATAAATTATTAGATTTTGATATGATGCACCATTCGTTAGAATTTATAAACTTGTTGGAATCATTAGAGATAATGGTATTATCATTTTTCATAAATGCTTTTTCTGCCTTTATAAGTTCTTCAAACAGGATAGAGGAAACAGATTTTATTATAAGTCCGTCGTGCACTTCAAACTTTTCCCAAAAGAAACCAAGAAGTAATCTTTTAAGTTGTGGTGATGACTTTTTGTATGTCTCATAAATGTTGTCCGTCAAACCGATAACCTCACGAGCTAAATCAACATCAATATCTTTTTCTCTTTGAAGTCTGATTATTTTGTCGTCAATAGCACTTAATTCTATTTTTATTTCATTTCTCATCCTAGTAAAGTCATCATCAGAAATGGTTTTTGAGAGTAGTTTGTCTTCTGCTGTCCTCATTCTCGCTTCAAAAGCATTTTTTTGATTGACTAACCCCTGCCTTTTGCTCTCATATGATTGTCTACGGTCATAGAAGATGTTTTTAACTTTTTCCAAAACCAAATCAATAAAATCCTTACTGAATTCAAGCATTTTGAACTTGTCTGCAACCATTTCTTCTAACTTACCTATTTCAATATACCGAGGGCAACCACTTTTGGTACAGTGATAATAAGCAATCCTCTTTTTGAGGTGCCACTCTGCCGTATATCTGCCTCCATGCTTGTAACATCTGATAAAACCATTGAGTAACCACTCAAATTTTCTCTTTCTACATATATGACCACCGTGGTCGTTGAGAACCTTTTGAACCCTCTCAAACAAGTCTCTATCTATTAACGGGGTGTGTTTAGCTTCTTTCAAATCTACACTACCCCAGTGTAATTCCCCAACATAGAATGGACTTTTTAACATTTCATTAAATTTTGTATGAAACATTTTCTTGCCTGACTTTGTACGCAAACCTTTCTCATAGAGAATATCGTTCACATCAGCAAGACTATAATTTCCTGTTGCATACAGCTTAAAGGCTTCTTTGACATAAGGTGCCGTGTTCTCATCAATCGCAATCGCTTTCCGAGCAAATCTTTCTGTTGCGTTTGGATTTTGAACATTTTTATAACCAACAGGAGCACGACCAGGAAAATAACCAGCACCTGCCTTAGAACGCATTGTTGCTAGCACTTTCTCCCCAGTTATGTCTCTTTGAAACTGATTTACTGACGCCATAATGGTACCAATAAACTTTGATGATGAGTCGTTGGTCTCAAA
>JAPLZX010000021.1:0-6720 GCA_026394815.1 Candidatus Zambryskiibacteriota bacterium
AAATCTTTTTCTATTATTGCCAAACTTACGGCCGATTCTTCTTGTTTCAAATCTTTGATGTTAAAAACTCCTGTACCTTGTGGAATATTGAGAGCTAACCGCATTATTTGTGTATTATTATCGGTCTTTATTTGAAGACTAATAATCTCGTTCTCCTTTCCAACTATGGGTTTGTTATTTTTTAAGAAACGTCCTTCAATAAAAACTATACCATTTTCTATTTTATTAAGGTTCCCGGCAAATTCGTAAACTTTTGTGCTTTGAAAATACACCCAAGAACAAAGAATCACAACAACTAGAATTAAAATCAGGATTAAAATTTTTTTTATATTAAAATTTGGGTTCATTTTTATGTTTAAACAATCAATAAGACTTATTGGTTAATTATACTATAAAAAATAAAAGTGAACTTACTGCATGTTAATAACTTGCGGGTATAAAAAAACAAGTGAGTTGCAGAGACATTCCCTGCCACTCACTTGCTGTGTGCTTCAGTGCATTCCCGCACCTTCTACCGGCCTTGGTATTGAGCCAGCAATGGGTAATTGTATCTTCCAAGGAGCATCAGCCGCTCCTCTTCAGTGGGTCGTGCTGAGCTCCAGGGGGTTTGAGACATCAACCCTGAAACAGGCGAGTTCCCAATCACTCCTAGAGTTCGTATGATCTCATGCAACACAACCGTTTTGTTTTGCATGATTGTGACCGAGACAAACTCCATTTTGCCCCCCGTAACTCTACCAACAGAGTCTTCGTATCGTAGAGTTGTACAACCGGCTGTCCGACCATAGTCCCCACAAACAAGCCCAGGGTTCAGAGCCACTTTGAACGTCGCCCCGATTCCTCCAGGAATCATGTCAAGTGAGGTTTTCTGTTGAACTATGTCAGCCGCAACCACCAACATCTCAGCAAAAACACTCTGGATGCTGGAGTCAAAATCGGACATGTCCAGATGAACTGCGTCAGGGCGACGCAAGAGTCCATCCGACCCGAAGCCAATACGCCAGACTTCGTTTGAAACTCCGTCTGGCGGTGGTGCCATCACCATAGTCGGTGGTGGCGGAGTTGGCGGAGTTGGCGTAGTTGGTGACCCACAGGAGACACCAGTGAGCGCCAACATCATGGCGATGATTGCAAATCTCATGGTGCACCTCTGATGTATAGCCTTTTGGGCTAGAACTTTTGCGATAATGTCGGGATGACACTACGCATTTCTAATGCAATTATACTCTTAATTAACCCGAATGTCAACAAGTTAGATCCTCCTTAATAAATTCTATATATACCCCCTAGAACTCTTGATAATTAAATCTTGTTAGACCAAATATGGCTGTGGCGCTTTTTGGACTATTAACATTGAGAACACATGTGGGTGATGTGCCCGAACAATCTCCTGTCCATTGAACAAATCTCCAGTAGGAAGAACTTGGTATAGCTTTTAGGGTAACAACACTGCCAGAGTTGTAGTTGTTAACACAGGTATTACCACAAGTTATTATATTGTCCACACTTTTAGTTGTACCACCAGTAGTTTTTACTACTGTAACTGAATATGTTGTTTGAATTAACGTGGCTGTGCAGAGAGGACTGTCACTTCCCCCGTTTGAACCCAAACATGTCCAGGTAACACTTGCTCCTGGAGCTGGAAAGGCTGGTGAGGATGAAGGGGTTCCGGCTGAACAATAGGTGTCAGAACCATAGGAACTTGAACCTTGTGGGTAAGACTTGTTAGCTGAACCACACACTCCTGTTATCGGAGCGTTAACAATTGAAACCGAGTAAGGACTTGACCAAGCTGAATTGGTTCCTTGGTAATTTTGAGTAAGTGCTTTAATGGTCTTAGCACCTATGGTTGACCAACTGTGACTTGAGCTTTGAGAGACACCGGAGTTTACATATGATACTCCTGCCGGTAACCATTCATCAGCCACTCCATCAGCTGGTATACTCCAATCTATACCATAACGAACTTGATAACCATTCGGATCAGTAGCTGTGAAAGTATTGGTATAATTTGTACTTGGATAACCAGAAGTTGCTCCGGATATTGTCGGAACATTTGGAGCTGAGAATGTCAGACCAAAATTTAAATCAAAATTTACCCAGCCCGTAGCAATTCCATTTGTGTTCTGAACATATTCTGATATGTCATTGTTTGTAGTTGGAGTAGTAAAGGAAGGTGTAAAGCGAACAACAAAAGTGGTGATACGAGTATTTCCAACAACCGAGGTGGCACAGGAATCAAGATTAATATAACTGTCTCCATAGCCAAATTGTATAGCAGCTATCCCGCCACCGGTACAAGCTATTTTTGTTTTGGTTGCCGGAAGATTCCATCCGGTATAGGCTCCGTCATAATACCAAGTGAGATAACCACGATAATTACCGGCATTCCCACCTTGATAATTAATCAAGGCATATTCATGAGTAATATTAGCTCCACCACCTAAATCAGTACCTGTGGCAACTATGTTGTATTGAGTTGAATTGTTTGGGTTTACTGAAGCAGAACTGATCGTTACGTTACTTGCAACAGGTGTGAAAGCTAAATTAAAATTTGTTTGAAAATTAGTCCAACCAGCACCCTGCCATATATCATCATAGACATATCCAGAGATATCGTTGTCTATAATTGGAGTTGTAAAAGACGGATCAAACCGAACCACAAATGAAACTGTGCGTGTGGTTCCTGCATCTGAAACAGAACAAGAATCTAAATGTAAATAGGAAGGTCCGTAACCACCTGAATAGATAATACCTATTCCTCCTGAACCACCACATAATTTAGATTCAGAAGCTGACCAATAACTACTGGAACCTTGATTCCACATTAGATAACCGCGATAATTGCCGACATTTTCACCTTGATAATTTATTAAACCTAAAAGTGATAATACTTTCCCCACTCCACCTGTGCTAGAGCCAGAAACTGTAATTGTATATTGAGTTGAATTGTTTGGGTTTACTGAAGCAGAACTGATGGTGACATTACCTAATGTTGGAGGTGGATAATTAACTGTATAACTACAATAATTCCAACCACTACCTACCCAACTTTGGTTGTAACAATAAACAGAGGCTTGATGAGCTCCTGGTGTTGTTTGAGCTCCGGGATAATATGTTCCGGAAGTGAAATATCCAGTATTAACATTAGCTCCGTCATTATATACATAACAATAATATCCATTTGAGGAATAAAGAGTGATACCTGGATTACCACCGTTTGTTAATGGATTTGGTGATACAGAACAAGAAGCTGTGGCTAGAGGACATGCTGCTGTACTACAAGATTGAGAATCAGTATCTGAACCGGAACAATATGATCCTCCGTTTGCAGGAGATGGATTATTACAATAACGATAACGATATTGTGTTCCTGTTTGACCACAAGCCGAGACACTACAACCATACCAGCCACTCCACCCACTCCAACCACCATTGACTGGCGGGTTAGGTTTCATTTCAGCACATAATACATTACTACCTCCATCTCTACCGTTACACAACCATTGCCATTGGTTCGAATATTCAGCTGTAGCTCCTAAATTACCGGCAGAACAATTATAATGGGTAGATGCACATGAACCATTGACTGGGTCGGGTGGAGAGTAACAATAAGGACCGCCACCTGTAGAAGCACACATATGACTTCCTGGTAAACAACAATGCGCTTCCCCTCCCGGATTAGGAATACAATCACTGGTATCATTACACCCAATTTCTCCTGGATACAGCCATCCAGCTAAAGCTATCGGGGTTGTCTGTAAAGACCAAAAAATAAGTATAAGGAGAAAACCAAAACCAATTTTAAATAAAAATTTCATAATTTTCTTTATGCTTTAATTATAGCAAAAGATAATTTTATAAACCAGTCCTTGATAACAAAGCTTTGATTGTTCTCAAAACTATTTTAATATCCAACCAAAGTGAACGATTTTTTATATAAAAAATATCATATGTTAATTTCTCTCGAGTTAAGTTTATTTCTGCTTGATGATGGGGGTGATTTTCTTGATGTATTTGAGCCCAACCAGAAAGTCCCGGTTTTATGAGATGCCTTATATTATAGTATGGAATTTCTTTTTCATAAATAACAACCCCTGATGGTAATTCTGGACGAGGGCCGATGAGAGAAATGTCTCCTTTTAGAACACTCCAGAGTTGAGGCAATTCATCTATTCTAGTTTTACGAAGAAAGTCCCCTACATTAGTAATTTTATTTTCTTTTTTCGACTTTAAATCGATTTCATTACGACTCATTGATCTAAATTTATACAAACGAATATTTTTACCATCTTTTCCTACTCGTTCTTGTGAAATAAAAATGTCGCCCCCATCATCTAATTTTATTGCCATATAAACAAAAGGATAAAATACCAAAGAGATGGCTCCTAATACGAAAGACAAAACAAAATCCATAATTCTTTTTAGAAAGTCGTAGGTGAACTTCGGTGACACAGAAACATTTTCCAAAAACCAGCTATAGGTTACTAGAGATAAAGGAATCCTATCAAAAATATCTTCATAAATGCGATGTGAATCAATAAAGCGGACCTTTGAGAAAATTAAATTATAGAGATGTGGTAATAAAGGAGCGACGTTTTCATGGGAAAAATCTATGGCAATAATTTTTATATCATTGGAATATACGGTAGTAATAATATCCTCCTGAATATTGATTGAGGATGAATCAGAAACATCAATAGATGAAACGAAAGAAAGATTATATCTATTATTGTTGTTTACCTCAAAAAGAAGTTCTTTCATTTCATCTCCTGAACCAATAAGTAAAGCGGGTTGTCTTTCCTCTTTACTAAAAAATACATTACCATAAAGTCTCCATAATAATATGCAAATAAAAGAAATGAAAAGATAAATAAAAAGTATTGTCTTTGGAGTAATGCCGAAAATAGGAATTGTATAAAAGAAAACAATGGCAAAAATACTATTTACTACTTGTGTATTAAAAATAATACTAGGTAGTTTGCTTTTTAAAATTAGTGTATGTTTTTCATACAACCCCGCGATAAAATAAACCA
Source organism: Candidatus Zambryskiibacteriota bacterium (assembly GCA_026394815.1). Classification (GTDB taxonomy): domain Bacteria; phylum Patescibacteriota; class Minisyncoccia; order Phycocordibacterales; family DATDWN01; genus C7867-006. The sequence continues at coordinate 5,037 of JAPLZX010000021.1, forward strand.
AAAACCATATGACAAAAAGAATGGAAAATGGAATCAGGTGAATCTCAAATCTATCCAAAGTTGGCAACTCGGCAAAACGAATATAAAGTGATAACCAAAGAGAAAAAACGAAGAAAAATATATCCCCAAAAAAGAGAACAATGGCTTCTTTTTTAATGAGATTACTCATCCCGTTAGAGACAGGTCGCGCTCGACGATACCTGTAATAATTTTAGCTGATAATTAAACATTGAAATAATATCAAACATTATAGCCCCACTTAGCGACCGCGGTCTCTAACGGGACTCATGGAAAGTGTCAACATTATATGGTAAAATAGCCGAATATGCAAGATATAAAGCCTAAGAAAAAAATATGTTTTGTGGTTACAAAGGGGGTTTGGGGAGGTGCTCAAAAATATGTTTATACACTTGCAACTTCATTACCAAAAAATCAATATGATGTGATTGTTATTGTGGGGGAAGGCGGTGTATTGAAAAATAAATTAGAAGGAAAAAATATTAAGGTTTACGAGATAATTAGTTTAAAAAGAGATATTTCTTTGTTTAGAGAATTCATTAGCTCCCTAACTCTTCTTAAAATTATCTGGAAAGAAAAACCAGACATATTACATCTCAATAGCCCAAAAGCCGGAGGATTTGGTTCTGTGGCTGGAAGACTTTGTCGAGTTCCCAAAATAATACAAACGATTCACGGTTGGACATTTAATGAAGACCGTAAAATTATTGCCAAAATTATTATTTGGTTTTTTTCTTATATAACTACTTTACTCTGCCACAAAACTATAATTATTGCTAAAAAAGAAGAAAGGCAGATCAGAAAAATGCCTTTTATACAAAGCAAAATTATCCTAATAAAAAATGGTCTAGAACCGATTTTATTTAAAGAAAAAGATGAAGCTCAAAATGAATTATTGTTACATATTAATAAAGATAGGATTAATAATGTTTTGTGGTTAGGAACAATTTCGGAACTTCATAAAAATAAAGGGTTGGAGTATATAATCTCTGCAGTTACAAAAATAGAAATCCCTTTTGTATTTTTTATTATAGGTGAAGGTGAAGAAAGAAATAATTTAGAAAAAATTATTCAACAAAATAATCTGGAAAATAAAGTTTTTCTTATTGGCTTTCTAGATGATGCAAACAAATATTTGAAAGCTTTTGATATTTTCACTCTCACATCAATTAAAGAAGGTCTCCCTTACACCATATTAGAATCAGGTCTTGCTGGTTTACCTGTTATTGCAAGTTCTATTGGTGGTATTCCAGATATTATAGATAATAATATAAATGGAATACTTGTAGAAAAAACAAATACCAAAGAAATAACAAAGGCGTTAGAATATATGATAGATAACCCCAATGAAAGAAAACTGTTTGGCCTCAAACTCCAAGAAAAAATTGAAAAAGAATTTTCTCTTAAACAAATGCTAGAGAAAACAATAAAGGTATACGAAAATTAATTTAAGATCTATTTAAATTCCCACCATCTCATTTCCTGCTATCTCTTTATGCACTATTCTTCCAGACCGCCTCATACCCATCAAAATTCCTAGACCTAAAAATTCTGTTAATAAGTGACTGCCTCCATAACTCATAAATGGTAATGTATTTCCTGTAACCGGTAACAATCCTATATTCATACCAACATGAACAACTAAATAAACAAAAAAAAGAATAGC
>JAPLZX010000021.1:6733-15314 GCA_026394815.1 Candidatus Zambryskiibacteriota bacterium
AATAAAATCTCAAAATTACCACCTCCTCTAAAAGCTATCTTGAGTAATCTCCAAAAAATTATTCCATACAATATAAATAAAAGCATAACACCAGTAAATCCCCATTCTTCAGCAAAAGCGGCAAATATAAAGTCTGTCTGATATTCAGGTAAAAATTGTAATTTACTTTGTGTACCATATCCAATGCCTTTACCAAAAAATTGACCAGAACCAACGGCTATTGTTGATTGATAGGCATTATAACCAGTTCCTCTTATATCCGTCAGAGGATGAATAAAATTTATTACACGACTTTTTTGATAGGGTTGAAAGACAAAAAACCAGAATCCTCCGAAAACAATAACTGCCATTAAAAATACTGCTAATAAGTGTTTTTTTGATATACCGGAAACTAAAACCATACCAAGCCATATAAAAAAAATGATAATAGCTGAACCAAAATCTGGCTGAAGAAATACTAAAATAAAAATGACAGATACATAAAATCCTGAAACCAAAATATGTCTTATGTTTGCAATTTCTATATGTCTACGAGAAAAATATTTAGATAAAAGTAAAATTACAACTAATTTTATAGGATCTGCTGGTTGAAAAGAGAAAGCTCCAAAACTAAACCAACTTTGAGCTCCTTTAGATACACTGCCTAAAATAAATAATAATAAAAGAAGACCAACTGATATAACAAAAAGCGTTACAATAATACGAGTATTTTTTAGAAATCTACCATCAATAAAACTAGCAATAAAAAAAACCAATATTGAGATGCTAAGCCAAAGGGTTTGTCGTTCAAAAAAACTACTATTATCAACAAAAGAATTCATGGTAACCAACCCTGCCAGAGATACCAAAATAACACTAGTAAATAACACCCAATCAATATTTTTAAAAATAGATTTGATTGGATTTTTAATAAAGACAGATAACATTATGGGTTTATAAAACTATATATTACATTAATAACACTAATGTCTTCTATAAATGGTTTTTGCCAAGTAAAAACAAAATCTTGCGAAGAATTTCTTAGAAGATTATCAATGAAAGTTCTAGATACTCCAATGGCATTTTCTTTATTGTCTAGAACAATAACAACTAATTCAGTGCTAGGAATATTTTGTAGGGATTTATTGGAAATCGTACCAGTAAGACTGGGAGTGGTGGTAGCAAAAGCTATCGTTCCATATTTCAAAGAGATTTCTGGCTCTTTTATTGTATTTTTTTGCCATGGGTCAAAAGATAAAAACTTGAAATCGGTTGATTTTGGCTTGTCATTTTTTAAGATAATTCCAGTTTCAAAAACTGCAAATTTTTTATTTTTTGGAATAGAGGTTACTCCTTCTTTTACTGTGATTAGCTTATTTTCACTATCGTAAATTCTGAATTGATAGGTTGCTTTTTTGTTTTCAGAATTAATATTTGGATTTTCAACAAAGGCCACCGCATTATATACATCCCCAGAAATATTAAAAGTTTTTGACCACAAGACTATGGGTGTTAATGTATCGGTAGTGCAGAGATTTAGACAACTACCACCACAATCAATTCCTGTTTCGTCTCCATTTTTTATTCTGTCACTACAAGTTGGAGCTTTATAAAAAAGATTCCAAATTAATAAAATAAGAACTATAAAAAGCACAAGAAATACACTGCCACCATAAATAAATCTTCTTTTTGTAGACCATAGTGCCATGGTTTTATTATAACAAAAAACACTCGCTCTGTGCGAATGTTTTTTGAATATAAATCAAGTACTCTGTGCTGGCAACTAGCTACTCTTTCCTTACAGGAACAGTACACCTTTCGCATTTTGATTACAAAACACTCAAGGTTCTTCGTTGGGTCCCAACCCAACTTCAGCCTCACGAGTACCATCGGGTTTTGAATTAGAAATTTGAAAAATTTAAATACTTTGTTCTGGCGACTAGCTACTCTCCCTTTTCAAGTACCATCGCCTCAACTGGGCTTAACTTCCGTGTTCGGAATGAGAACGGGTGTGACCCCAGCGATAAGTCACCAAAACAAAATATTCAAACTTATTTATTTTTCAAATTACTAATTCAAACAAAAAGTAAAAGATTTTCATGGAATTCATTCCATGTAACAGGATAAAGTGATGACTTTTAAATTTCCTAATAGAAATCGGCTAATTAGTACATCTCGGCTGAACACATTGCTGTGCTTACACCTAATGCCTATCACGTGATAATCTCTCACGGGCCTCAAACGATTCCTAATCTTGAAGTGGGTTTCACTCTTAGATGCTTTCAGAGTTTATCCCTTCCCGACTTAGCTACTCTGCGTTGCCCTTGGCAGGACAGCAGACACACCAGAGGTCAGTTCACCCCGGTCCTCTCGTACTAGGGGCAAATCTTCTCAAGAATCAACGCCTACAGTAGATAGGAGACCAACCTGTCTCACGCATGTTTCCACGAATTACTTCGTGCATTGGACTATAACTTCTCGCCGATGAGGCGAGGCTGATGTTTAGTCTCTACGGGCCTTATTATTTTGTAATGGGCGGGTGAGGGTAGAATCGGGCCCAGAGAGCGTGGCCGCTCAGCCGATTCACTTAATCCCCCACCCATTACAAAATAATAAGTTCCCTCGGTATTACCCAATTGGGCTTCACCGATATAAATCAACTTTAATCCCTCACAAATAAATTTGTTTCAGGACCGCCGTGATTTGATTGGTCAACTTTCATTTAACAAAACGAAAACTTTCAAACATAATTTTTTTATAAAAAATTATAAATAAAATTGCCTCTGAGGATTCAGATTGTGGAGAAGTCCAAAACTTCTAGCAAGCTAGAAGGAATCGAACTACTCCACGGTCTGAACCCAGCTCGCGTATCTTTTTAAATGGCGAACAGCCATACCCTTGGGAGCTTCTTCACCCCCAGGCTAAGATGAGCCGACATCGAGGTGCCGAACTGCACCGTCGCTATGGACGCTTAGGTGCAACCAGCCTGTTATCCCCAGGGTAGCTTTTATCCGATAATCTCCGGCCGCCTCTAACACGGACCGTCGGTTCACTATGTTCCGCTTTCGCGTCTGTTTGTCATGTACGACTCACAGTTAAGCTAGCTTATGCCATTACACTATCGGCACGGTTTCCATTCGCGCCTAGCTAACCTTAATAAACTCCTCCGTTACTTTTTAGGAGGATAGCGCCCCACTAAAACTGCCTACCAGAAACTGTCTCTGTTCGTTTTTGCCGAACAGGTTAGAAAATATAACAAACAAAATGGCTATTTCACTGTCGACTCCACCCGCCCCGAAAGGTTGGCTTCAAAGTCTGACCACTATTCTACGTATGCAAGTCATATCCTCAATATCAAGTTGCAGTAAAGCTCCTGGGGTCTTTTCGTCTAACTGCAGGTAACCGGCATCTTCACCGGTATTGTATTTTCACCGAGCAAATCCCCGAGACAGTTCTCCAGTCATTACACCATTCGTGCACGTCGGAACTTACCCGACAAGGAATTTCGCTTTTCGTTCCTTTTTAACGAAGGACCATATCTTCAACCAACATCTTGCGATGTTTAGGTTGCACGGCGTGTGGTCTCTGAGGGATCCAACACTTTTTGCAAAGTGCTGGACTTCCCTGCTGGCCGTCTGTAAATTGCAGACTTCCCAGCATATAGCCATGTCTTGGACCTGCTATGTATTACTACATAACGAGATAGCTTTGAATGATTGTAATGATTATTTCTTATTTAGTTTATCAAAATGCCTTTGCAATAAAATTTGTCATATTATTGTGTAAGCAGTGTTATAACAGTCCCAGTCCTTGCACGGTCGAATTCAAAATAAATTAAATTTGAACGCACAACCTTAGGACCGTTATAGTTACGGCCGACATTCACCAGGGCTTATATAGTCAACCTACAGTCTTGCGACCTTCAGCTACCATATTTGACCTTCTGGCATTGGTCAGGTGTCACCCCCTATACATCCTCTTGCGAGTTCGCAGGGAGCTGTGTTTTTGATAAACAGTTGCCAGAGAAACTTTTGTTGCAACCCATATTGCTATGGGTGAGCCTTATTCCGAAGTTACGGCTGCTTTTTTGCCGAGTTCCTTGGGGATCTCTCACTCGTTCGCCTTACTCTACTCGAGCTGACTACCTGTGTCGGTTTACGGTACGGATTCTGCGTAATTATGCTTAGAAAATTTTCTTGGAAGCGTGCTTTGTATAATTCCTTTTGACGAATCGCCAGGTTTAAATACTGCTTGGTATTATCATTTAAGAAAGTGTGCGGATTTACCTACACAGCTACCTTACAGCATTTACTCAAATCCAATAATGAGCAATACATACTACACTCCGTCCTTCCATCGCATTACGCAAAAGTTCTGGAATATTAACCAGATGTCCATCGGCTGCGGCTCTCGCCATTGCCTTAGGCCCGACTAACCCTGCTCTGATTGACATTGAACAGGAAACCTTAGTCTTTCGGCGTGCGGGGATCTCACCCGCAATGTGGTTACTTGTGCCAACATTCTTACTTCGCAACGCTCCAGCATGGGTCACCCCTTTGCCTTCACAGCAGATGCGAATACTCTCCTACCGCTTATTTTTTCCGAAGAAAAAATAAACCCTCAGTTTCGGTACTATGTTTAGCCCCGATTATTTGCGGCGCGAAATCTCTTACTGAGTGAGCTGTTACGCTATCTTTAAAGGATGGCTGCTTCTAAGCCAACCTCCTCAGTGTCTGAGAAATTCCACCACCTTAAGTGTACTTAACATAGATTTAGGGACCTTAAATAGAGATCTAGGCTGTTTCCTTTTTGACGCATGGAGCTTAGCCCCCACCGTCTAACTGCCGTACTTTTAATCCTTTGTATTCGGAGTTTGATAGGTCTAGCGAGATTGCTCCCTGTCCAGACCTTCCAGTGCTCTACCCCAAAGGGGAATATACGACGCTAGCCCAAAAGCTATTTCGGAGAGAACCAGCTATTACCAGGCTCGATTAGCTTTTCACTTCTTACCACAAGTCATCCGATGCAATCGCACGGGCAACCGGTTCGGGCCTCCCAAGAGATTTCTCCCTTGTTCACCCTGCTCATGGCAAGCTCGCTCTGGCTTCGGGTCTGATGTATGCGATATAGTCGCGCTATTCACACTCGGTTTCCCTGTGACTCCATCCGATGAAGGACTTAGTCAAACCGCATACATCAACTCGTTGGCTCATTCTTCAATAGGCACGCCGTGACGGACCGCACGGTGCAAATTACTTTTCTGTTCTGAATAGTGAGGCTGAGGACACAACTGGGTTTGAAACCTAGCTACATCCTCAGCAGTGATCGGTGAAGTTAGGAGAATGAACTTTCATCTTGACGACTGGCGGGCACGGCAGTCTCACCAATTTTAGATGAGGATCATCCCACATTTCACAGCCGGGGTCCCGAAAGACCCGCTCCTCCAAATCACCGACAACACTATTCAAAACAGAACGTAACGCACACTGTGCGACCCGCTCCGACTCCTTGTAAGCATATGGTTTCAGATCTATTTCACTGTCCTTATCGGACTTCTTTTCACCTTTCCCTCACGGTACTAGTTCACTATCGATCTCAAAATGTATTTAGCCTTGCCGGTTAGTACCGGCGGATTCCCCCGAGCTATTCATGTCTCGAGGTACTCAAGAACAGAAACAAAGAAGATATTATATTTTCACCTACGGGACCATTACCCTCTAGGGTCGTGCTTTCCAGCACATTCGGTTAACATAATATTTTTTAACTTCTCTCATAATAAATTATGACGTTCCTGCCTTACAACCCCACCCTACTATCTCTGTCCTGACGCTTGCGCGGAAGGGCAAAGATAGGAGGGTGGTTTGGGCTACTTCCGTTTCGCTCGCCGCTACTAAGGAAATGTTGTTCTTACGAACATTGTTTTATTTTCCTCTGGGTACTGAAATGTTTTACTTCCCCAGGTGTGCACTTCGGATAAACTCCGAAGCAACGACATATAGTCGCTAGGTTTCCCTATTCAGAAATTTTCGGATTAACGGTTGCTAGGCACCTCCCCGAAACTTATCGCAGCCATGCTACGTCTTTCATCGCCATTTTGAGTCTAGGCATCCACCATACGCTCTTAAATTTCCCATTAGGAAATTTAAAAACCAAATTTATCCGCACACCAAAATTTGGTGTGCTGGATTCAAACTAACTTTTTTTATGTTAAGTGATACCACTATCACCACACAACAAAAAGCTAGCTATACTTTATCCTGTTACATAAAATTAATTACGCAACAATACTTACTTTTACTTTTTCACCATCTCTATCTAAAGACCCCAAAACATTTGCAAAGCAAACATTAAGAGAAAAGACAGGATGGAATGAACCCTCTAGTAAAACTCCGTTTTACCTTTGGGAATATTTTCAAGCAACAAGTCGTTCTGAAGTTAAAGCTGTTTACTTGGTTTTCTCATTTTAGGATGAGAAAACCCGCTTTTTCAGCGGGGCTTTCGGACAACACTTAAAAAGCATTATCTATACCGCTTTGAAATTAAGTAAATGTTTAACATATCTGTAATGGATAACAGTATATAGGAAGCTCAATATAGTGTCAAATCTTAAAATGTGTGTATAACTGGGGATAAATAAACGAAAACTCCCAGCACCAGAGGCCACACATTGTGACATAGTGCTGAGAGTCATTTGGTATCACGCGGCATGTAAGAGTTTGCGAGCGACCTGTCGAGCTTCTCGCCAAGAAAGACTTGGCTTAGCAGCCTTCACCTTACCAGCCACAGCGAAGATTGCCACTCGAAGCGCTGCTTTCTCTCCGTGCTTCTCGATGAATCGACTGAAGAAGTCGGGGAGCTCGTCCGCCCCCATCCTGAGGAGTTGATGGTTCAGGGCCATGATCTGGCGAAGTTCCAGTGTTTGAATCTGGGTTTGTTCACCAGTAGTCCTCGTGGAAAGCGACAGAACGGGACGCTGCTCCAACAACATCCTCTGCTGAAGACCAATCTGAAGTTGTTGGGACAATCGTTGAACTGACGCCTGTGAGATGACTGGAACAGAGCTCACCTCAACTTCTTCGACCTCGTAGGCATCGACAGAATAGATGGTGTCAACCATCCTGACCACCATACTCCGGCGAAGTCCATCGAGGTCGTGTGTCGGAATAGTCCAGAGACGTCGCAATCCAAGTTCCTCGATCTCAGGTTTTGTGACTGGACCGAGAAAAATCAATTGCTTGCCGGTCGTGACATCGACAAACCCATCGTCTTGAAATGTGAATGGCAACATCCGATCGACAATCGCCCTGCGGACATCCTCCACCTTGATCGGTGAAGTTTCGAGGTAGAGATTCTCTTGGTCAACAGCGATGGCTTTGATGCCCAGGTGACCTGGAATCGATTCTGACCTCATAAACCAGCGACCGTCCGAGTCAGAGAACAAAATCCGAGCACGGGCAGTCTGGTTCTCGACCTCGTCCTGCAATTCCAGTTCAGGGTCAAATCCCGACTCCTGGAAGCGAAGAGCAAGCATTACTTGCTCTCCTAAAAGATCTAGCTCCATATACATTCCTCCTCGCCATCTTTGGCGTAATACCGAAAAGAACACCAATAATGATTATAATACACTATTAGAAATTTAGCAAGTGAGGAAAGTTTCAAATAAAAACTTGTAGATGAGAATTTTTTGATTTAGCTTTTAAAAAGCGAAAACCGTCCAGCGAACGGTTTCGCGAGACGGCTATGGTCCTTGGGATTTGATAACATCGAGTATTCTCTCGACGTCACGTCTTTGCTCGATAAGTTCTTTTAACTCTTTCTTCTGCCAAGCAATCTTGGCTCTTAAACTGGTTCGGTTATGAGCATCAAGCTGGGGATTGGTAAGACTTTGACGATTCATTTGCAGAGAATCACGAAGAACCTGGATTGAGTCGCGTTTGACACCATCGCACCATAACATAAAAGCCTCCTGTTTTTAGAATATTCCGCACAGATTTAAAAGTCAAACAAAAAACTCCCGAATGGGAGCTTTTTGATTTGAGAAAACTCAAAATATTTATCTATTATGTGAGGAAATACTCTCTGAAAGCTTGTCGATGGCTCGACTAGCTGCTTGTTGCCCGCCAAGGCCAAATGAAAGGCCTAAAGCTAGAGAAACTGCAACAACCAAACCAGTGAAGATTGTCTGTATGAATGCACCTGCGATGCCCATTTGTGATAGAGCAACTAGGACTGCAAAAATCCACACAGCCCACTTTGAAACTGCGCCAAGAAAATTTGCTTGATGAAGATTTGCTGAACGAGCTGATGCAGTCACAATTCGTGACAATACATCGCCCACAACACCTCCAACAAGTAACATAAGTACAGCAATAATAAGTTGTGGCAAATAGCCAATAACTACTTGCTGTAGAAATGCGGTTACTTGATTCAAACCAAGAACGTCAAAGCTGGCTATCAAAAATACTACGATAATAAAATACTTAACAATCCCCCCTAGAAAATGCCCTGAATTCAAATTCAGCCCAGCTTTTCTAACACATCCTTCCATGCCTGCCCTTTGCAATGCTTCGTCGAATTTGATCATCTTCATAAAATGCGAGAT
>JAPLZX010000021.1:15329-28066 GCA_026394815.1 Candidatus Zambryskiibacteriota bacterium
AGAGCACCAATCGCCCAGCCAATGCAAAAAATAACTATCGCGACAATCAAGTTTGGTATGAACACAATAACTCCTGTCCAAAGACTTTGGAAGGAACTATTCAAAACTTGACCCCATGTATCTAAAATCATAATAAATAATATTAAGTGAGTAATGCTTCTATTATACAATACCCATTATACAATGCCAAGCCTGTTTAGTATCTTTTTGTGTGGATAATCTAAAATGTCACGAGTGAGTTTGTCGCACATACTAAGACGATATTTAAAGTCTTCGGTAGTAAAATAAGCATATTTTAACTCTTTTCCTATCTCTGACTCTAAAGTTTTAATTGTGTTTTCAAGTGATCCTTTTTTAATACTATCTCCCACTATTCAGATATCCACACGGCTTTCAAATTCCTGAATAAAAACACCAGCAATAATAATAAGCTTGACCGAACCAAGTCTTGTGATTTTTTTTATAATTTCCTTTGGATGTAGTGGTTCAATATTAACCAAGAAATTCTGAAGAGGTAATAAATAGACAAAATTAGGATCAAGAATAAAGCCGTGACTGTTTGCTCTTTTTTTACTTCCAACCCTTCGTTTAACCAACCCTATTTTCCCCAACAAATTAATCTCTCTCCGTACCTTAGAAGAATTGGCTTTTACTCTATCTCTAATATCTTTAACATCAAAAACCCGCTCTGGATTAAAAAGAAACAATTTCATAATTTTAACTTTTGTCTCGTTGCCGAATAGTTTTGACAGTGTTTCCATACTCGTGATTATAGCAATTCCACTTATAAATGCGACCTTGACTTTTTTACCAAAAATTACGAAAAAATGAGCACTTAATGCCCATTTTTTCCTTAAAATCTAGCAATTTTAATTATTTTAATGTTACTTTCGCCCCCGCTTCTTCCAACTTTTTCTTAAACGCATCGGCATCTTCTTTTTTCATTCCTTCTTTAAGCATTGAAGGAGCTGCGTCAACTAAATCTTTTGCTTCTTTCAATCCAATACTCAAAATCTCTTTTACTACTTTGATAACAGCTATTTTTGTAGCACCACCATCTGTTAGCTCAACATTGAACAATGATTTTTCCTCTCCCGCACTCGCTACTACACCCCCAGCAGGAGCTGCTACTGCAACTGCTGCAGCTGATACACCAAATTTTTCCTCCAAGTGTTTTACCAACTCGTGTAAATCCAAAACTGACATTTTTTCAATAGCTTCTACCACAGCTTTGAATTTTGCCGGAGTTCCTACTGTTTTTGCTTCTACTTTTGCTTCTGCTTGCGCAGACAGGTCTGCCTTAGTTTCTACTACTGCATCTGCTGTCGTGTTTGTTGTTTCATCCATAATAATATTTTAATAATTTAATAATTTTGACTTCTCAATTACATAGGCCTAGCCTATGTGTTAAATTAAGCCTTTTGTTTCGCTATTTGGTCAAGCGCCATAACAAATCCCTGAATTGGTGAATTGATAAGATTGACAAATTGAGCATGCAAGGTTTTCAGTCCTGGAATCTGTGAAATAGTTAACATCTCACTTTGATTCATAAACTTCCCTTCAAAAACTCCACCTAAAATCTGTATTTTCTTATCAAGTTTTTTTTGAAACCCGTATATTTCACGAGCCCCTTCTATAGGATCTGTACCGTAAACAATACCAAGTTCCCCTGGTAATTCCGGCATAGTCCCTCCCAAACCAGCTTCTGAAAAAGCTTTTCTGGTTAAAGTTTTCTTTGCAATTGTATACCCTACTCCCTTCTCTCTAAGTGCCCTTCTAATAGTAGTTGACTCTGCTACCGGAAGTGAGTGAAAGTTTATGAATACAACTGACGCTGAATCCTTCACAATTTTCTTGAGTTTGTTTAGGATTTCACCCTTTTTTTCTTTTGATACTGCCATATAATATTTTATTTTTTAAATAAAAATCGACCTACCAAGGTCTAAGTAGTAAAACGATATTATCGTTTCGCGTCTCGGCAGGGCTTATAAATGCCTGCTGTCTTTGACCTTATGTCACTAGAATATACGAAAACAGATTTTTGTCAAACAGAGTTAATTGTTAATTTATAACTTGTTTTGCTTTCAATTCTTCTAATAATTTTTGTTTTGCTCTTATCTGAGCTTCTATACTAGACAACGATGCCTCTGAAACACTATCTTTTTGCCTTTGTAAAACTTCCAAACTTGATTCTGTTGTTTCTATGAGAGACAATATGGCGTTTTTGTCCGACTCACCTAACCCAGAAGCATAAGAAGGTCTTTCAATCATAATTTTTTAATTAATTGAATAATTACTACATTATACACTATTTCATTATTTCACTCCTCAACCCCTATCCAAGGGATGCCCTTGGATAACTTATTCCTCAACAAACAAACGTCGAACAAAATTAAAACCTTTAATTGGCCAAGAGAATATTCTACTAACTAAACCATCTTGTTTTATAGCTTCAAAAACTTGGGCAATGTTTGTAGTTTGGCTAGAATTATCTATCACTTCAATATTTGACACCGAACTCGTATCTTGTTTGTTTTCTTGGATTGTAACAATTTCCCCTTTATTTAAAGCCCCCATTTCATCCAAGGGCATCCCTTGGATTTGTTCTTGAGTTTGTTTTATTTGTGCAATCTTGTTTTTTACATCTTCAATTTTTACCTGAATATCATTTAGGTTAACGCCTGTTTCCCCCACCACAAGCTTGGACTCTCCTGTTTCTGTCTTTTTTATAATACTCAATTCTTTTCCTAAAGGATTTAAAAGTTGTATTGTGTCATCTAGCATCCCTGTCACTTCGTCGGCAAAAGTTATTTTCTTGCCAGATGCTATTAATGTATCTGTTGGAAAAATAAAAGTCTTTTTTGGAGAAATCAGACTCCACCCCTCTAAATTTATTTCTACTTTAGAATTATTAGAAATCTCTACTCCTCCAGAAACTTTAGCAATCGATGTGTTTGGTGAAATAACTTTAACTTGCATTCTACTAACAGCTTGTTTGTCAGAATAATTAGCATTAACCACAACAGAATAATCTCCACTAAATTTATATGTATGATTTACATTCTTTCCTTGAGCTACAGTTCCATCACCGAATGACCAACAATAGGTAATCCCTAATTCTGACATATTTTGAAATTTTGTTGGTATAGCACGAAACATTAAATTATTTCCAACTGCAGTTAACCTGTCACGTCCAGCAGAAATTTCAAATTTAATTTCTTCTTCTGTGTTAGACAAAGGAGCTGGAGATGAGTGGGCAGAAATAATATACGATGTTTGATTTGATGTGGGTACATCTGTTGTTGTTTCGTCGGTTGTAGTAGCAGTAGAATCATTTCCTGTAGTTTCAGATTCATTTGAATCCGCTTGGCTGGCATTTAAAAGACCTGGAGTTGAGCTAGCAGTAATCCATATTGATCCAGTCCATTGCATTGTTTTCTTCGACGCAGAATCTCCTGCTGGCCAGCCAGTTGAAAAATCAAGCGATTGTACAATGTTTCCACTTGAGTCTTTCAACACAAGATTCTCTCCGCTATTATTTAAACCACTACCACCAAAGCTCCCTGAAACATCATTAATACCAGGTATAGGATCAGTAACTGACGGAGTAGTTCGTTCTATCACAAAATAGCCTTGAGGAGAAATTGTTTTAGATAGAGAAATAATTAAGGTGCCCCCACCAGCTTCATACAACTTCCAACCGGTTAGATCAATGACCCCGTCTGTTGTGTTATAGAGCTCAATCCATTCAGCATTAGATGATTCTGTAGTGCCCATCCATGCAATTTCATTTATAATAACCTGCGCATGAGAAAAAACGGGCAGAAAGAACAAAAGTGCCAGAACTAGAATCCTAAATAATTTCATAGAAAAAACTTAGCAAAAATAAATATTATTGATTTGCGGTGTTTGTGGCTGGTACTGGTTGTAAATCAGCCTCTGAAAAATAAATCTTTGCTGCTAAAATTATAATCAAACTAATAAAGATTATTGTTAAAAAACCAAAGAAAAACTTAAAGAAATCACTATCAAAATAATCTGACATAAATAAATTGTAGCAAATAAGAAACTTTTATACGAATCTGCGTGGGTAACTAAACATAGATGCCTTTATTTTTTATTATGACTAATACCAAAATCTATATAATTCTAATACTAACAAAAGAACAAAAATTATTATAAAAACAACAGACCTAAAAAAATATTTTTTATTAAGTTCTTTATTAAACAACCTATCTATTAAAATAAGCGAGATGGCAATTGGTACATAAAATTTACTTATATCCCATAGACCAACAATATTTATTCCAATATAAAAATGACTTAGGATTCCTAGAATTATGGCTAATATCGAAGTTGTATATATTAGTAATGATAAATTTAATTTTTTCATGGTTATTATTTATTTAAATTATCTAATAATTGATTTAACATTGTGATTAATAGTTGTGTGTCAGTAATTGTCAATTTTTTTGACTCATTTTTTTCTTTCTCTTTTTCTTTTGGATGTATCGCTAAAATTTTCCTAAATTGTTCTATCTTTAATTTTGCTTTATTTATTTTTCCTTTCTGTATTGCTTTTATTGTATCATCTATTCTACCGTAGAGTTTCTCTTTTTGTCCTTTGTTTGCATCAAAACTTTCTATTGTCTTGCGTAATATTTGCAAAAAAAGTATCGGGTCAAAATCAGCTTTTGGTTGTATTGTAAAATCTGTTATACCATCACTTGTTAGATCAAGAGTGATTTGTGGTATATGTGTACTTTGATTAACTATAACCTCAGCTTTTGTTTGTGGTGTCACGGGAATATCTTGAAATGTTTGCATCTGGGTTGTTCCGTCCGGCATTACTTTTTCAAAATTAAATGTAAATGTGCCTATATCTGTCCCCTGCATAGTAACTTTTTGTAAATCATTTTCTGCTAAAGTAACATATTTACCTTCCCCAAATTCATTATATGTGCTCCCAGGGATATCTTCCTGAATATAACAATCACCATTTGTATCACAAACTTTACCTGTAAAATTACCAGAGATGTCGGTTACACCTATTGTTATAGGAGAATGAACACTTAGATGGAGTCTGGTTGTGTTTTGTATGGGTTGTGTATTTTGTATTTTAGTAGTTACTGAATTATTTTCAATAATACTTTGAATAAAAGTTAGGAGATCTGGGTCCTCTGTAATATTTTTGTGCTCAAGTTTTGAACGACTTAAATCAAGCCAATATTTATCACCTTGACCATATAATGCACTCTGACTAACTACTGTTTTATCACCATTATATGTATAGATTGGTTCCAAATCATTTCCTGTATATGTCATACCAGCAATTGTTGCTTTCCCCCAACCAGCTATTTCTATTACTTTTATAGATGATGGAATGGTCATATTATCTATAATGTTGTGTAAATTTTCTGATTGTTCTAATAGAAGCGAGTTGCCTATTATTGGAGAAATTAAATCATTAACTGCTGGAGTGAATCTCCCTTCTGTTCCAAGTATAAAATCTTTTTGTTCGTCGTATGTATTTATATCTACGCCGTACATATTTATATATTGTTGATTTGCAGTAGATGTAAATGTTGCGGGGTAAATAATACCTTGTTGTTCAAAGTATTTTCTTGAAGGTAACAGCCCATAGGCAGATAATAATCCTTCTGGTGTCCCCATTTGAGGAGACGCTATTAAAATTAAATTATCAATTTTATCAATTAAATTACCTTGCCCAGTAGATTTCATATCTTCTAATTTTTTAATCAGAATTTTGGCAAGTAACCCCCCATTACTATGAGCAATAATAGTAACTTTTCCTGTATTAGATGAATTAGCTAAATATTGAAGTGTCCCCACTAGAGAAACCATTTGCCCATCTTCATATTCAGTCCCATTTTGAACTATATTATCCACATTTTTTCGCCAATCATATGCGTAAGCTTTCCATTCTTTTATTTTATTCGGTGAAGTCACAGTCACAAGTTGATCTAATTTTTTAATTAGACTCTCATATATATTAAATATTATACTTTTATCAATAATATCCCTCGTATAAATACCCGATTTCAAAGAAATTCCATTCTGATCCATATATAACTCACTTACATCACTTGAAATATTTGGCTCCCACAACTGGTCTTCACAATTAATATCACAGGTCACACCACGATCTTCATATAACCTGCTCGCTTCAAGCCCGGGCAAAAAAAGCACATTAGAATACCCTGTGACAGTTGGAGATGGTGGTAATATAGATATTATAGTACTAGTACTACTCAATATATTTGAATTTTTTGTTATATCGGTATAAAAAATATAATCACCTTCTGTTGTAAATTCTGGATAATTCCATGTGTAATAAAAATCACCAGTAGTTGTTGGGTAAATAGTTTCTGATGTATAAATATCTCCTTGAGTGGATGTTGAAATGTTAAAATTTATACCAGTGTCTACATCATTTTGTGAAATATAATTATGAACCGTAGTTGTTTTGGTACTCGTAGATACATCAAAAGAGATTGTGTGAGTACTATTATCAAAGACTGTAAAATTTGTACCATCATAATACAAATTAAAGTTAGCAAAAACAGGAGGAACAAAGTCTATACTAGAATAAAAATCAAAAGAAAAATAAAAAGGTGATAATATATATTTTGACAAAAACTGACTTAAATCCGAAATAAAAAGGTTTCCAGAATAACAAGGGAATCCTCCCCCTGGACCTGTTGTAAAAATCTCTATACCATTCGCATAACCTTTGTAACCCATAAAAGATAGTAGTTGAGAATAGCAAGAATCTATATATAAATTGTTGTTTACAACAGAAACATCGAGTTGTTTTATATTACTAGCAAAAGCCCCTCCACAAAAAACAAAATAAAAAAGAGTTGGTAAAAATATTTTTTTAACAATATTCATAAATAAGTTAAAAGTTTTTTAATGTAATTTAAATTTACAAACGATTCTCCTCATTCTAACAAATGAAATATCCTTTGAATATAAAATCTATATTCAATAATGTGGACAACTTCTAACTACACAGGGTAACCCTATGTAGTTATATTGTCTGTACTAAATGAAAGCCACTCATCAATAAATAATTGAAACTCCTTAATGTCAGCAAAATAATCAGGAAAATCTTTTTTATTAAGAATCGCGTTTTCTACACGCTTTCGTCCTATATAATCAAAATAACTTGAATAGTTATATTGTTCTAGATATTTTTTTGCGCCATTGCGATCAACAACGCCGTTCTCTTTCCATTTTGAATCTATCATTTTAATTGGGTTCAGATGAATATATGAAAATAGATATTTTAAATATTCATCATTATCAGTATGGTTCGCTTTAAATCTTCCCTCGAACAATTTACCAGTTCTATCGTATTTTTTATTAAAATACATTGAATAAGCGGTTGATAATTTTTCCAAAAATCTACTTATTCCATTATCTATTTTTTCATGTAAAAGTAGATGAAAATGGTTAGGCATTAAACAATAAGCCCCTATATCTACCAAAGTTTTATCTCTTTCTATTTTATCCAAGGGCATCCCTTGGATAGTTTTGAAAACTACGGGTTTTGTACTGTTACAAACATAGAGAAGTTTATTGAAACGGTTTCTGTCGTTATCATTTAAAAATATAGCTTGCTTATTATTGCCCCTATTATATATGTGATAGAATTCACCCACAGAAAAAACAAATTTTCTTTCCATATTTACATTATATCCTTATAAATCATACAAATCCAAGGGATGCCCTTGGATTTATTGTGGATAACCTTAGTTATTTTGAAAATTATTACTTTAGTAATTCTTGGAATTGGAGAAGGCTGGGGTCATTTGGAATTTTTGAGAGACCTTGGCTGATTATTGCCCGAGCTTTATCTAAATCTTTAAAAACATCTCTGTAAACTTCTGCTAGTTGTATGTAGAGATACGCTTGCATAGGACCTTTAGATATTGCTTCTTTGTAATACATTTCTGCCTGAACATTATCTTTCAGGAAGTGAGCATAGAGGTCACCTAGGTTTCCAAAAGGAACATAACTTGCTGGTGAGATTTTGCCAGCATATTGCCATGATATTACAGCCCCGTTATAATCCCCCGCCATTTTTTGATAAATTCCTAAATTAATCCAGTTGGAAAAATTGTTTGAATCTTTCTTTAGTTGTGTTTGTAAGTCTGTAACTTTTTGTGAAATCAAAGTTTTTATTTCTGGAGTCAGGGAGGAATCTTGCCCAAAAATAATCTTCCTGTCTAGGTCTGGAATCTGATTTGGTGTATTTGAAACTTGTACAACTTTGAAATTACCTTCTCCAGCAACATTAATTCCTGTATTTCCAATTTCTTTTGTCGTGGTTTCGTTTGTGGTGGTTGCTAAGGGTAAATTTGTCACTCCATCTTGAACTCCAAAGTTTTTCTTTGAGTTTCGGTCAAAAGTAATATAGATACCAAGGAGAATAATAACTGCTAGAGCGCTAATAATGATTTTATGTGTTTTTGTGATTTGCATAATAGCAATACTATCACAAAAATAAAAAGCTCCAAATTACATAGGGTTACCCTATGTGATTTTTTAGACAACAAAAAACACCTCAATCCATAAAGGAAAGGGTGTTTTTTGTTAGCTTAAGGCTAAGTCAAACCAACCAACCAATCAAAGAAGATTAGTATGATCGATTTTGAAGTAGACCTTGAGATGGGAATCCAACAATACCATATCCTACAGTCCAATCATTTGCACTGAAGACAGATGTCGTTGTTGCATTTGGTGACCAGACGAAGAGGCCTGATGAACCTGATGCAGTACTTGTAGCAAAGTCAGTTGAAGCGTCTGCCGACATCTTCGTCAAAACAGAAGATGTGGTAACCGCTCCACCGGTTACTGTAGCTGCGCGAAGCTCGAAGTATCGAGTTGCTCCAGCTGGGATTGTAACTGGGTTCGTAGCTGCCTTGATTGTCAAGGTAGTCAAACTTGCTGTTGCTAAACACTTACTACCTGCTGCTGTGACATTTGTTGCTCCATTTATATCACATTTGCTAATAGTAGTACTTGTTGCCAATGTTGAGTCAACTAGACCACCAGCACTTGTTGCACCTGCCGCAAAGTTTCCTGACATTGGTGTTGTATAACCAGTATCAGTATAACCGTACAAGCCTATGTCTCCAAGTGTTAATGTTGTTGAAGTAGACAAAGTGAATGTAAATTTGTATATACCTACATCACCATGTGAATCTGCTGTAATAGCAAATCTCAATAATTTACCGTCAGCAATACCTGCTGTAGTTAGAGATCCTTGAGCTATAACTGGGAATGTGTTGAACACTCTAATACCAGCTGCTCCTATTTGTGCACCAGTTCTAATAGTTGCTCCAGATGATACACCTGAACCTTCTGTACTATCTAGATCTATCACAACTTTATCTCCTTCTGTAGCTGAACCACTTTGGCTAACATCTGCGATGTCAGCTTTAACAGTGATATAAACATCAGTATCTTTTGTAAGAAGTAATGGACTGTTCAATGTTGAAGTTGCAACTGTAGCTCCACTTGCAAACAAAGCTGTACCTATTAGGGTAGAACCGTTATACAAGTTGACTCCAGTCAAGTTTCCAGCAACATTTCTACTGTTTCCAGTAGTTACAGCTGTTAGAATCAAACCAATCTTATTTAGATTAACGTTTTCGTTTGATGCTCGCAATTTGATAACTGTTGTTGTCTGACCTGTTGCACCTCCTGCGACAATAGTGTATGCAGGGGATGACGAGTCAATGGAAGCCGTTAAGGATCCATTTCCTGGTGTCATCGTACCTCCGTTAGCAAGACCGTATGTAGGCACAACTGTATTTCCTGTCTTTACTGTTCCCTTTGGAACAATCAATGAATTGTCAAAAGTGATAGGAGTCTTTACTCCTGTAGCACTTAATGTGTTTATTGTTCGTGAACCTGTGTTAAGAGGTGTTGAACCATCATTTAATGTACAACCTGTAAGATCTCCAGGCACCGATGATGTAACTTTTACAGGGAAGGCGTTCAAACGAACATCTTCACCTGATTGTGATGCATCTAACTGATAGTTTGCAAGAACAAATCCTGTAATACCACCAACAACACTTTGTGATGCTGGCTGTGCTGAAATATTGATTGCAAGAGCTGCTCCCTTAACTGTCATTGAGTTCATAGTAACTGCACCAGTTGAAATAGAAACTGTGGCACCAGAAACCTGGCCTGTTGGACTTGACCAACCTGAAGGTGTGGTTGCTGCTGTTAACACAGCACCATTTACAGCTGTTGAAGGGATTTTACCTTTCAATGTGTAAACTTTTCGTCCAACTGGGAATGTAATTGAATCTGTGAAGGTAACGGTTTGTGTCAAACCTGATCCTGATACTGTAGCATCTACTGGACCAGCAACTACTGTGCCGGTTGAATCAACAAGACTTACACTTGTAACCACAGCTGAACCGGTACCTATAGTAGCCGATGTGGTTGACAGAGTGAATACCATTCCTGTGATAGATACTGGCTCACCCGAGAAGTTTGTGGCAAATCCACCCAAAACTTGATTATTAACATTTGATGCAATGTTTTGTGCTACTACCTCATTTGCCTTGCTAATAGTTGTTACTGTACCAGCATTGATTGTTGTTACATAACCCCTTTGCCAAGGTGAGGCAGTTGGGTATAGACCCATGATTCCGTAACCAAATGTCTGACCTACAAGGTAAACATCTGTTACTTTGTCGATATCAAGTTCTACTGTTCGGAGGTTTGAGTTACTTCCTGTGATATCTATTTCTGTGTAAACATCAATTGAATTACCCTTTGGAATCAAGATCCCATTAGGAAATACACTTGTGTAATACTTACCGTCTGCTGAAACTGTTGTTGGGTATGCTGTACTATCAACTTTAGTTACAACATTGCTGATATCAGCTGAACTTGCAGTACCTGTTTGTCGCCATCGTACTGAGTAAAGTCTCAAATCTTCTACTGAGTTTGCGGTAAATTTAATACCAGTAACTCTGACAGAAGTATCACCAATGTTTTTTGTCTGGGTGGTACCTGGGTCAAATGCTGATGTTGAAGTTGAAACTGAACCAATAGAAAGCGATGCGTTTATTGTCTGTTGTGCACCACTGATAGGAAGTGATCCTGTAACTGTTGCAGAAGTGTTAACTGCTACAACATTTAGACCAATAACCTGTCCGGCATACGCAGTCAAAGCTGTTGTGAGCATATTACCAGAAACTGTAACTGTTTTTGAAGTTCCAGCTTTGATAACGAATGGCTCACCTACGTTTGCTTGATGGTTTGAGTTGAAAGTTTTTGATGTACCGATTTGAAGATTATTACTATCAACCAATACTACACCAGAGAAAACGGTATCTACTCCTAGACCTACTCGTTGAACTGTAATTGAATTTACAGTTACATCAGCTGAACCAGCTGTTAATGTAAGTGTAGTGAAAGGAACGCGAGCAGCTGACTGAGGTGCTAATGAATTAACTGGTTGTACACCAGCTGTTACCACAAGGTTACCTCCTGTTGGAAGTCCTGGTACAACTGTTGTGCCTCCTGTTGTTCCACCCATTGTGTTAAGTTTTGCACGAGTTATCGCGCCAACATAACCAGCAACTGGTGTAATTCCATATTTTGTCTGGAATTTCATAACAGCTGCCTTTGTTAGACCACCAAAGTATGATGACTCACTGCCTGGTGAACCAACTCCTGTAGCTGCTACTTGTGTATCAGCGCTTGAGTTAAGAACCTTTTGAAGATTCATAACATCTGTGCCAGTACTACCTAATGTTAAGTTTGTATTGAATGTATAACTACCTGTTGTTGCAGGAGTTCCACTCAATGCTGCAAGCTGTGCTGACAATGATGCAATCATTGCTTGAAGTTCAGCTATTGTTGCTGCACTTGTTGTAACCGGAGTTACTACAAATGACAGCGCCAAAGCAAAACCTGCAATACCAGCGACAAACTTTGCAGTTCTTGATTTTGTTAAACTCATATATGTTTTTAATAAAATAACTTTCTCCGTTTACTAATAAAAATTTTAGAGATAGTCATTGAAAACGATTAACTAATTGATAATGTTGACGCATTTTAAATACATAGATTTTATTTTATGTAAGTAATACATCCTGACTACTAATTTTTTGATCTCATATTTCGCTCACTTCTCCACATGGTGGCAGAGTCGAACGATTCGACACAAGACAAAAAAGTAGAAGTAAATTTTGGACTGATTTTCTGTCTGTCTTTCGTGGTAGAAAAATGGTCATCTGTAAGCACGATTTTGATTCATGCTTTTTTAAAATCCATATTCAGTTTTCAAAGTACTTATTCGTTCTGAAATATAAAGAAATATATATGTATTTCTGCACAGCATAATAAATGCCATACATAAAGCCTATTATATATCTCTATATTCTAACTTTCAAATTATAGTATGTGGATAACTACAAAAATAACCAATATCCACCTGGTTAGTGTTACACAAAATAGGCCCAAAAGTCAACCTGATATTAAGCAAGTGAGTATTTACTCCATCGTCTAACTCCAGCTCTTTTTAAAACACCAATAGAAATAAAGGAATTTAGCTCTCTTTGAATAGTTTTTTCGCTACAATCCTTTATTACAAGAGAAATATCCTTAATAGTCAACTCCTTCTTTCTCTTCAGAAGATCAAGGATTACATTCTGACGATTTGATTTTTTTAGATTATC
>JAPLZX010000021.1:28146-31015 GCA_026394815.1 Candidatus Zambryskiibacteriota bacterium
TCTCTAAAGGACATTCCTTGAATTGTGCTTGCAGGCTCTGTTATTTTATAAATTCTCTCATTGTTATTTACTTCTTTTGCAACAGAAGAATAACTTTTTGATATATCAAAAAAGTTTTTTGATACAACTTCATTGGATGAATCGTTTGAGAGAAAATCCGAAGTATTAAGTATGTTTATAAGGTTTAAAAACTCTTGTTTTAAAATAGAAAAATTCATTTGAGACACAAGTCCACCACGAAGAGAAATTTCAAGAAAAGAAATGAGTTCAAGTGTTCGAGTTTTTGCACTGTAGACAAAATCTTCATAATTTCCTTTTGGGGTATCTTTGTAAGTAAGAATAAAAGACAAAAGTTCTCCAACTTTTTTCCTTAAAGCCCATTTTATTGGTTCACTTTCAGAGAACAAACCGGTTACCATATAAACGGCTGAAGCTAGTTTTTCTGTCTTTTTATAGGCCAAAACAAAATCATTATTTTTATCAAAAAATGATACTGGGTCTATGTTTTTTTGAGATAATTCTATAGAAAGTTTATTTTCTGGTTCCATATTATTTTTCTATTATGTCCTTTAGATTTAACCCTCTTTAATAAGATGTCTTTATCTTGTCCTATATAATACAATCTGTCTTTAATAAAGTCAAGCGTGTCTATTATATACTAGTAAAAGACAATCTGACAATAGACAAAATGTCTTTCTGTTGTTATAAATTTTTACAACAACAAACTTTGGCTTTAGGTAAATATTCTGTTAAAATAGATGTATTATGTTTGGCAGAAATAAAAAAGGAAAAAAGAAAAGTAACTCTTCTGATGAAACAAATTATAATCACTTACAAAAAGAAACTCTAAATACAATCGTTGCTGTAATATTTTTTGTTCTGGGTATATTTTTAGTTCTCTCTTCGGGTTTAATTAATAAAGGAGGAAAGGTTGGTACTTTCATATATGAAGTATTGCATTATCTTTTTGGTATTGGTTATTATTTACTACCTGTATTATTTTTTATTCTTTGTGTTTCTTTTTTCAGATCACTCCAAAAAAAACTTGCTCTGACTCATACCGTCGGCGGAATTTTATTTTTCATATCATCTCTGGCTTTAATAAATATTCTTTCCCAAAATAGTGATGGGGTTGGAAGTGGTGGAGTTATCGGTGGAATTATTTCTAAACCACTCATTGGTATGTTTGATATGTATGTCAGTGTAATAATTCTCATAGCCCTCATAATTATTTCCTTACTTACTATTTTTGATGCCCCACTTAAATTTACATTTATAAAATCTTTGTTTAAAAAGAAAGAAATACTTCCAGGAACCGAAGATGCCGGACCAGAAGTTATTATCGCTAACGGAGAACTCCTAAATGAAAAAGTTCAAAGAGAAATGAGTAAAATTGAGGGAATTCAATCCCCTCCTAAAAAATTAGAAGATGAGTTTGGCATTAGTCCTTTACTGCTAAATGGAAAAGAGTTTATACCTCCACCATTGTCGCTTCTTGAGGGAGACCGTGGAAAACCTGGTGTTGGAGATATCAAAGCAAACTCTAACATCATAAAAAGAACTTTGGCTAATTTCGGTATAAATGTTGAGATGGATGAAATTTCTATTGGACCATCTATCACTAGATATGCATTGAAACCCGCTGAAGGTATAAAACTTTCTCGCATAGTCGGTCTACAAAATGATTTATCACTTGCTCTAGCTGCACATCCAATCCGTATAGAAGCTCCTATTCCAGGTAAATCACTTGTGGGCATAGAAATACCAAACAGTACAAAGACAACTGTCGGTCTCGGCACTCTTCTGGCGTCAAATGAATTCCAAAATTCTGATAAACCATTACTAATCTCACTTGGTAGAGGTATTTCTGGAATGTCTTATTTTGCTAATCTATCCAAAGCTCCGCATCTTCTTATTGCTGGGGCTACTGGTTCTGGGAAATCGGTTACTATTCACACAATCATTACATCACTTCTTTATAGAAACTCACCAAACAATCTTAAGTTCATTATGATTGACCCAAAACGTGTTGAATTAACCCTTTATAACAAGATTCCACACCTTCTGACCCCTGTTATTACAGACGCAAAAAAGACTATTTTGGCCTTGAAATGGGCAGCAAAAGAGATGGACAGAAGATATGACATCCTTCAGGCAGAAAGTCTACAAAACATCTCTTCATATCACAAAAATGTCGTTGAGCCAGAACTAAAGAAATTAAAAAATAAGAAGGGTGAGGGGGAGGATAAAGTTATTGAAACTATGCCATATATCGTTATCGTTATTGATGAACTCGCCGATATTATGTCAGCATACCCTAGAGAATTGGAGTCTGCCATAATTAGGTTGGCTCAGATGAGTCGTGCCACCGGAATACATCTTATCCTTTCAACCCAAAGACCTAGTGTAAATATTATTACCGGATTAATTAAAGCTAATATTCCATCACGTATTGCATTACAAGTAGCATCTCAGATTGATTCCCGTACTATTTTAGATATGGGGGGAGCAGAAAAATTACTTGGTGCCGGAGATATGCTTTATCTATCAGGAGAAATGTCTCAACCTCAACGCATACAATCCGCCTATATATCCGAAACCGAAACAAAAGCTGTGGTTAAATATCTTGTGGATAGTTATGAAAATGAAATTCCGAGTGAAATTAATATAACCGGAACAGACCAAAAAAATAATATATTTGAAGCGACAATTGATGATCAAAAAATGGAAAATGATGACGAACTTTATGAAGATGCAAGACAGACTGTGCTTGAAGCTGGTAAGGCCTCTACATCTTATCTTCAAAGAAAACTTGGTGTTGGTTACGCTCGTGCAGCGCGTCTTATAGATATGCTGGAAGAACGAGGAG
>JAPLZX010000021.1:31058-31450 GCA_026394815.1 Candidatus Zambryskiibacteriota bacterium
ATCGAAATGCCATATCTGTGCTCAGGATTTCTATAATTTCCTTGTTGGGTTTAATTATTGTTGGATATTCACTTTTTCAGGCTCAAAAGCTTATTACAGGCCCAGTTATAGATATTTACACCCCTCAAAATGGGACCACCTATAACCAAACTCTTATTGAAATTGAAGGTCGGGCTCTCAACACAGCCCACCTCAATTTAAATGGTAGAAAAATTTTTACTGATAAAGATGGGTATTTTAAAGAGAAATTGCTCCTATCTCCCGGGTATAATATAATTAAGCTAGATGCAGTGGATAAGTTCAAAAAGTATACGGAGAAGACATTGGAGTTAATATTAAAAGAATACTAATAATCATATAAATTTTTATGTTAAAGAAAAAAGCACCGAGAG
>JAPLZX010000021.1:31502-39558 GCA_026394815.1 Candidatus Zambryskiibacteriota bacterium
AAATATAGAAAACACTTTACGAGAAATCAAAACGAAATTTGGTGACGATTCAATAATGATGCTCGGTGAAAAGCCTCATGTGGATGTAAATGCAATATCAACTGGTTCTATTGGTTTGGACGCAGCTTTGGGTGTTGGAGGTCTTCCTCGTGGAAGAATAGTTGAAATCTTTGGGCCAGAGTCATCGGGTAAAACCACTTTATCTTTACATGTTATTGCTGAAGCTCAAAAGAAAGGTGGTATCTGTGCTTTCATCGATGCTGAACACGCGATGGACCCAGAATATTCACAAAGACTTGGTGTAAAAATTGACCAACTACTTATTTCTCAACCAGATAACGGCGAGCAAGCCTTGGAAATTGTAGAATCTCTCGTACGCTCCGGTAAGATAGATGTGATCGTTATTGACTCTGTGGCGGCCCTCACACCAAGAGATGAGATTGAGGGCGATATGGGGGCATTTCATGTGGGTAAACAGGCTCGGCTTATGTCCCAAGCTCTCCGCAAACTAACTGCTATTGTGGCTAAATCAAAGACCCTTGTTATTTTTATAAACCAAATTAGAATGCAGATTGGGGTTATGTTTGGTAATCCAGTGCAGATTGGGGTTATGTTTGGTAATCCAGAAACAACTCCCGGTGGAAAAGCGCTTAAGTTTTATACTTCGGTCAGAATAGATATTCGTCGCATTGCTCAAATTAAAAAAGGTGAAGAAATAATGGGTGGGCGCATCAGAGTGAAAGTTGTAAAAAATAAAGTTGCCGCTCCTTTCAAACAAACAGAGTTCGACCTAATGTATAACGAAGGAATTTCTCGCGAAGGTGAACTTATCGCCCTAGGTGAAAAGATGAAAATTATTCAAAAATCCGGAACGTCCTATAATTATGGAGATGTTAAACTTGGTCGTGGATATGATTCCACGCGACAATTTTTGAAAGATAAAGCAAATAAAAAAATTGCTGATTCAATATTAAAAGAAATCCGCGCTGGTCTTTCCAAAAACGGCGGATCAGCTGTGGCTGTAACAGGTGGTGAATCCGAATCTGAAGAATAATTCACAATCACACAATCTCTTTCTCCTCGTAACTTTTTAAAACACGCATAAATTTCTTGGTAGAAATTTTGCTCAGCCCTCCGCCTACCCAGCTCCGACGGTTTTAAAAAGTTACGAGTTCGACGAAATTATGTTAGTGGTAATTTTTTAATGCAGAAAACCGGCTCAGGCGTGAGACGGTTTTCGTTTTCGCCGAACCGGTTTGGTTATTTGCTTATCTAGTCAATCCAGTCTTCGTCCCGACGGGCCATGATGAGAGTAAATCCGCCGGCAAGCAAGATACATCCCGTAAGCCCCTCAATCACTCCTATTTCACTGCTTCTCTTCGTAGCGTCAAAAAAGAGGAGAAGAAATAAGATAATTGCGACGACTCCTGCCACGACCCTCTTTGATTGATTTGACATTTCACAACCTCCTTTTATTAGTATATACTTAAATAACAATATTGTCAAGTGGATTTTGTGGCTTAAATACTGTATATTATTCCCTATCATGCCTATGCTTGATTACAGCGAAATAGTTTTGAGAAAATATATTGTTTTAGATGGAGAGCCATGGGAAGTCCTAGACTCTCATGTTTTTCGTAAACAACAAAGAAAACCTGTTAATGCAGTTAAACTAAAAAATCTCATTACCGGCAAAGTAACAGAAAGGTCTTTTCATGTGTCCGAAAAAGTGGAAGAAGCAGAAATTGAATCCAGAGATGTAAAATATTTATACAACAATCGCGGAGAGTTTTGGTTTTGCGACCCAAAAGACCCAAGTGACCGTTTTGAAATTGGAGAAAGTTTTATCGGCATACAAAGTAAATTTATAAAAAAAGATTCTATCGTTCAAGCATTATCTTTTAATGACAAGGTTATAGGAATGAAAATCCCTATAAAGATTGATTTAAAAGTTATTGAGGCTCATCCTGCCGTCAAAGGTAACACAGCTCAAGGAGGCACAAAAGTTGTAAAAGTAGAGACTGGAGCAGAACTTAATGTACCAATGTTTATAAAAGAAGGAGAAATAATCCGCATTAACTCAGAAACCGGCGAATATGCAGAACGAGTTGGAGGAAATAGTTTTTAATCTAAAACAAAAAATCTCCCAAATGGGAGATTTTTGTTATCTACTTACAAATGGTAATAACCCCATAAAGCGAGCTCGCTTAATGGCCGTAGCTAAATTGCGTTGATGTTTTGCCAGAATACCAGTCTTCTTTCGAGAAATTATGCGAGCGTGAGGATTTAGAAATTTCTTCAAAAGATCTACATCTTTGTAGTCTATGTATTTTATATTATTTTCAGTAAAGTAACACTTTTTATTAGTCATAAAGTTTATAAAGTTAAAATGGAATATCTTCTGGATTAATTTCTTCCTCAGGATACTCAATCGTGTCTAATGCTTTCTTATGATCTTCCTCTGCTGGAGCTGGAGCAGTATAATTACCTGTTGGAACATCTCTGCGTGGACCAAATTGTATACGATCTGCTACGATTTCCGTACGATATTTTTTTACACCACCGGCATCATCCCAACTTCGTGTTTGCATTCGCCCTTCTACTAATATTGATGAACCTTTTTTCATATATTGACCAACAATTTCCGCTTGGCGTCCAAAGACCACAATATTATGAAAATCTACATTTTCTTGTTTTACCCCGTTCTTGTCTTTCCAAACTCTATTTGTGGCAACTCCAAAACTAGCCACTTTCACTCCTGAAGGAATAGCCCTTATTTCTGGGTCTCGAGTTAGATTTCCTATGATAATTGCTTTGTTCAAATACATAATATTTATATTATCTGTTAAACAATAACTAAATCGTCTATACTTTTATCAATTTCTTCTGGTGTTGCTTCTTTTTCGACTACAGGCACATTAATAATTTCGCTGTCGTAACCAACGTCTTGCCTCCTAACATCTTCAAACTTCAATTTCATTTTACCACTCAAGAGAGTATTTTCACGCACAGTTTTAACAATAAGATAACGAAGAATTTCGTTGTCCATATCCAAGTTCTTTTTTACTGTTTCTATCCCTTCTTTTGTTACTTCAAATTTTATCCAACCAAAGTACCCCATCGTACACTTATGGCGAATAGTTTGAACGACTTTTGTCATTGGATAAGCGAGGTCAATGAGAATTGGATTCTCATCAGATATCACTTGGCCACCTACAGAAGTTAACATCTTTTTTAAAGTTGTTACTTTAGCAGGAACTTGCTCCAAAGCAAGGGATGGAAGGAGTAAATACGAGACCTCATATACGGTCAACATATCCCCTTTTTCCATGATATTTTCTGTTTCCATGAATGTCAGAGTATCATAAAGAAACCTAAGACGCAATAGTAGAAATTAAAGGAAAATGTCTTAAAGCGTTGGTCTGTAAAGCCGTTTTTATCTTATCAAACGGTTCGTTTCTAATTTCAGCTATCTTTTTTACTACCTCCACCACATAGAGTGGTGAATTTCTTTTACCACGATATGGTATGGGAGCAACAAAAGGAGAGTCGGTTTCGGACATAATCATATCAGAAGGAACATATTTAACACATTCGTCATATTCATTGGTAAATGTAATCACCCCGGCAAAAGAAACAGTGAAACCGATATTTAATATTCTTTTTAAGATTTCAGTATTACCCACAAAAAAATGCATATTGCCACTTAGTTTATCACCAAATTTTTTTGCATAATTTTCGAGAATATTAAGAGTGTCTTTATATGCGTCATATTCAATTTTATCTGTTGACCTAACATGAATCATTAAAGGTTTCCCTATACCAATAGCAAGATTTATTTGTGATTCAAACATTTTCACCTGAATTTCTTTCGTCGGTTTTGCTTTATAATCCAAACCACATTCACCAATAGCTACCACCTTTGGATTGTTCGCTAGTTCAATCAATCTTTCATTAAAATCATTATTTTGGTCTTCGGGGTGCTGACCGACACAAGCAAAAATATTTTTGTGTTTTTCCGCCAGTGCAACTTCTTTTTTTGAACTTTCAAAATCAACTCCAACCGAAATGGTAGCAATTTTATTTTTTTTCATTTCTTCAATCTGCTCTTCTCTGTCCGAATCATAATCCGGAAAGCATAGGTGCGAATGAATATCAAAATATTCAAACATATTATTCTTTACGTAAAAACAATGGCACTTCTGGTGTTTTGTTCTTTTTTATTAAAATTTTAATTTTCTCTGCTGTTTCTGGTAATATCGGATTAAGCATTCTTGCCACAGAGTAAAGTCGCACAACTAAATCAGATATCATTTTTTGTCCTTGTTCTTTATCTGTTTTTACTACTTTGAACGGCTGATTGTTTTGTATATATAAATCCATCGCCGAAATTTCTTGCCAAATCATTTGAACAGCTTTTCCTATCTCAAAATTATTAAGTAAATTAAAATATTCTGACATGTCCTCCCGTTCTATAATTTCAATTGGTTTATCTAAATTATCTTCTGCCATTTTCATTATTCTCGAAACTAGATTCCCTAATCCATTTGCTAATTTTGCATTGTAAGATTGATGAATTAAATCCATTGAAATCGGGCTGTCTTCAAACATTGAGACTTCCCCACAAACATAATATCGAAGGGCTTCTGCGCCATATTTTTCTACGACATTATATGGGTTTACAGTATTATCTAAAGATTTTGACATTTTTATTCCCCCTTCGCCGGTAAGAAAACCATTAATGACAATCTGGTGAGAATGCGAAAGTCCAGCTGCCAAAAGCATTGCCTGCCACATTGCCGATTGCATTCGTAAATTATCCTTTCCGCAATATTGGACTGGAGTTCCATTGTTCCAAAATTTTTCAAAATTCTCTTTATCTTCCGGCCAACCTAAAGTTGAAATATAGTTTACAAGTGCGTCAAACCAGACATATATAACATGGTCTGGGTCGCCTGGCACAGGAATGCCCCAGGACATTTTTGACTTCAAACGAGAAATAGAAAAATCCTCAAGGCCTCTTTCCACAAACATTTTAATTTCATTCATCCGAAAATCTGGAATGACAAAATCAGGATTGCTTTTGTATAAATCCAAGAGTTGTTTTTGAAAAGCCGAAAATTTGAAAAAATAATTCTCTTCATCGATCATCTCTATTTCAATATTGGGGTGCAAAATACATCTGTTATTTATTAACTCCGAATCTGTTTTTTCAAGTTCACAACCAACACAGTATTTTATTTTATAGGCTTTTTTATAAATAAAACCGTTTTTGTCGCATAATTCCCAGAAATGTTGGGCTGATTTTTCGTGGTGTTTGTCTGTTGTCCTAATAAAATGGACATCCGGAGTCATTTGAAGAAGTTTTATAAGCCCTTCAAATCTCTCTGCATATTCGTCGACAAATTCTTTTACATTTTTCCCTGCTTTTTTGGCTTCGTTAAAAAGTTTTTGTCCATGCTCATCTGTTCCAGTATTAAAGAAAACTTCGAAATTCTGGAGTTTTTTTGACCGTGCGATAACATCAGCACGGATAAATTCCATGGCGTGACCCATGTGTGGATCAGAATTTACATATGGCAGGGTTGTTGTAATATAAAAAGATTTAGACATAATATAATAATTTTAAATTTAAAATTTTAAATTTAAAATTAACTTTCAATATTCATTCTTTCATATTTCTCAATTTTATCTTTTTCAAAATCATCAAAGAATTCAATAATAACAGCCGCTATTGGTACGGATAAGATAAGACCAATGAACCCAGCTAGTTGCCAACCAACAGCAAGAGCCACAATGGAAACTACGGGTGAAACCCCAACAACTTTTTTTACCACAAGTGGGTATATGAGTTGATTTTCAAATTGATGAATAATTATATATAAACCTGCTACAACTCCGGCAAAAGGAACCCCTCCTGTAACAAAAGCAATTGCAATAGCTGGTATTGAAGCAAGAATTGGCCCAAATAAAGGGATTATTTCAAAAGCAGCCGCTAATACAGCCAAGAGTAATGCATTTGGAACATTGATAATTAATAAACCTAAATAAACAAGCATCCCAATAATAACAGCCAAAATAAGTTGTCCTTGCATCCAAAGACCTATTTTTCTTTGAGACCTTTTCCAAAGAGAAATTACATATTTTTCATGTTTGATTGTAGTAATAGCCTTTAAAAATTTACCAACTCCATCTTCTTCTACGGCCAAATAGAAAGATAAAATAACCATTAGTAAGAAAGATAAAAACCCTCCAAAAAATGTGGCGACGGTACCAAATGTATTTGAAGACACACTACCTATAACACTATTAATTTGTGAGATTACTTGTTCCAAATTAATACTATTTGTAAAACTAGAAATAGATTGGGATGAAAAAAAGCTATTACTGTTTAATGTATTAGATATTGTCCCAGCATTGAAATATGTTGGAAAATTTCTTAAAAAATCGCTTGTTTCAGAAAGTAGTGGTATTAATAGAAAAAATACAATACTGACTAAACAAACAGCAATAGATATATAAATAAATATTACAGAAAAAATGCGAGGTATTTTATGTCGGACAAACCATTGTGTCCCTGGTTCTACGGCTGATGCAACCAAAATGGACATAAGTAAAACAAAAACTATATCTTTTAAAAAAAATAAAAGTGCAAAAAACAGCACAACAAGTACGGCCTTAATAATCGTACCGAGACTTATACTAATATCCTGCTCTCTATATTCCATAAACCCATAATATCACTCAATGCCTGTTTTGTAAAAACTAAATTTTAGACCTAATATACGAAATTAATTCAGAAATGGATATCCTTTCTTGTTTCCCTGTATCACGATCACGAATAGTTACCCCTGTATTTTTCTCAATTGTTTCAAAATCCACAGTCACACAGAATGGGGTACCGATTTCATCCTGTCTGCGATATCGTTTGCCTATATTTCCATTATCATCAAATGCAACCGAACCAAATTCTTTTTTTAGCATTTTGTAAATCTCACGAGCTTTTTCCACTAATTCCGGTTTGTTTTTCAGAAGCGGAAAGACCGCGCATTTTATAGGTGCAATTGACGGTTTGAAAGCTAAATATGTGCGAACTTCTCCATTCATCTCATCTTCTTTATATGCCGACAAAAGTACAGTTAGCATTGTTCTGCCGTGCCCCATTGAAGGTTCAATGACATGAGGAATAAATTTTTCTTTTTTATCTTCGTCAAAATAGGACAAATCTACTCCTGAGGCACTTGCGTGTTGTTTCAAATCGTAATTGGTACGATAGGCTAGACCGTATAATTCTTTTCTACCAAAGGGATAATCAAATTCAAAATCGACTGTTCTTTTTGAATAATGAGCTCTGTCTTCGGCAGGAACTTCAAGTTCATGAACCAAATCCTTGTTTATTCCAACTCTTTCAATCCACCTCCACATTTCCCCTTTCCACATTTCAAAATATTTTTCCCATTCTTCCGGCCTTATAAAATATTCAAACTCCATAAGATCAAACTCCCGCACTCTAAAAAGAAAATCTCTGGGAGCAATTTCGTTACGATAGGCCTTACCTATTTGGGTTAAACCAAAAGGTAAATCAAGGTGCATAGTATCTAAAACATTTTTAAAATTAACAAACATTCCTTGAGCAATTTCTCCGCGCAAATAAGCAACATCTTCGCCTGAACTACCCATACTGACTGGAAACATCATATTAAAAGCTTTTTCTTCTCCCAGCTCTCCCCCGCAATCAGAACATTTTTTCTTATCCTCCGTTTGGTCAGCTCGAAAACGATGATGACATTTTTTACATTCAATCATGGGGTCGGTAAAACCAGAAAGATGTCCACTAGCTTTCCAAACAGCTTCTGGCATAAGAGTGCTACTTGAAATACCAAACATATTTTCTTGTTCAGTCACAAAATGTTTCCACCAAAGTTCTTTAATGTTATGAGCTAATTCTGCTCCATATGGTCCATAATCCCAGGTACCAGAAAGACCACCATATATTTCCGAACCTTGAAACACAAAACCGCGTCTTTTACAAAGCGATACTACTTTCTCCATTAAT
>JAPLZX010000021.1:39594-56547 GCA_026394815.1 Candidatus Zambryskiibacteriota bacterium
CATTAATTCACTTTTATTTTCTATCATATCAATATGGTACCCCGACTTTCGAATTTAGCCAAGAGAACAGTTATTTTACTACGACACTATCATTATTTTTATAATCTGGATCAGAATATTGTGTATTGGCAGATTGAACTTCAGGTGTTAATTGTGTTTCTGTGTAAGTATCCGTAGCTACCACATTTAAACTAGAGAGTAAATCTGGAACAGAACCTATCTGACTAATACTTGGCGTTATTCCAACCTTGAAAGAAACTTCTTTGGGTGAATATGTAAAACCGGTACCCAGAGATACATTCCCTACCTCCCAAGACAAAGCTCTGGTTTCTGAATTAAAGCTTAATCTTTCTCCTAATGGAGAAGTCTCATTTTTCCAATCCACACCAGGAGGTAAAACCGCTGTAACCATGGTGTCTTTTAAATCATTGTTTGTATTGGTTAATGTCCAAGTTATGGTATAGGTAGACTCTTTGTCTGCCCGAGGAGGAATAGGTCCTGTATTACTAAAAGGCCCAATTGTACGAAAAGTTCTTGTTGTAAAAGTAAGAATTGACGGAAATTTGATTGTAATATTTTCATCAGAAGATACTGCTCCAGTTTCTGTCCCAGAACGATCTCCTGTTGATTTTATATTGATATCAATGTGAGGATTTTTTATTGATCTAGTTTGAATTGAATTTGGCAAAGAAGAAATTGAGAATGAAACCTCACCAGAATCCCCTGGAGAAATACTTAATAAATCTCCTGTACTATTTTTATCCCAAAAAATAGTATCATCAGTAGATCTATAAAAACCACCGTCATTAACTCTCACTGTGGATCTATCAAAAATATTTCCAGAAATAGTTGCAACTATGCGTGTATTCAAAATTTTATCTGGTAAGATGTTTTGCCATTTAATTGTTATGGGCACAAGACGACCCATTACCGCTACAGAATCTGAAATAATATTAAGATCAAAAAATGATTTGCGTATTCCTATTGTTGCTACATTAGTTGCTAAAGCCACATCAAAATCTGCAATCGCACCTGGTTTTTGTGTACCTGCAGATATATTAAAAGTTCTGTCTTCCAGATTTTGCCCCACTAAAATACCAGTAATAGTTAAGATTTTTTTGTCTCCATTTTTTAAGTCGCCTATGTTCCAAATGGAATTATTTTGTAATGGTTTTATATTTGAATCTTTATATGTAAAACCATATGGATATTCAACTTTAATTAAAGAATTTTTCATAACTACACTTGAATTTGAAACAACTCCTATGGACAAGGTTATTTCTTGACCAGAATTTATTTCTTTAGGATATGAAACATCTAGAATAATTGGTGATGAACTAATTATTACATCATATGGTTTTTCTTTCGAAAAAACAGCATTGGAACCTTTCACTTTGTATTCAATTCTGAAATTAAAAGATTTAATGGCTTCTTTTTCTCCAGATAATATTATACGAACTGTATGATCTTTACTGCCACCGCTTGGAATAGTGCTTAAATCTATCTTTTCACGAGAAAGAGGTTTGTTTTCTAAAACTGACAATGCTCCTTCTGGATAATCTATAAAAAGGGCTACTTGCTCTAAATCTGTGCGATTACCGTTTATTATGGAAAGTCCTATGACAAGTTCTTCTCCAGAGGATACGGAGCTTGGGGCTACTATTTTTATATCCAAATTGTTGGAAGAAATCATATTCATTCCACCAAAAAAGATAAAAGTAGCTATGGCAAGAGCTATAAAAAAGAAAATGAAAGAACCAATCAAAAACTTATTAAAAAAAGAATTGTTACGTTTAGGCATATCGTTGTCTAAAATATTAAAAGATGGAGTTGTCCCCCAATCAGTCGAAACATCTGTTTTTCTTTCTGAAACAGGAGTGCGTTTTTCTTTCGGAACTATATTTTCATTTCTGGAGTATAAAGTTCTTTTTAGACGCTCTATACTACTTTTTTCAAATTCCATACGATTATTATATCACAATGACCAGAACTATGACTACAAATGGCTCTCTTTGAGAGCTTTGTTTATAATTAAAATAATATTCTTTTTATTTTGGAACACTTTTTCAATAATTAACTTATTCCACTCTTCTTTATCTTTCAAAAAAATATCAGTGTCTTTTTTATTTTCTACATAGCCAAGTTGAGATAAAATACGCAAAACAGTAAGAATTTCAAAATTTGAAATGTCTTCTTGTGGTAAAGATTTCAAAAATTCAAAACCACTTTTTATGGTCTGAAAAATCTCTTTATGTGGAGATTCTCCTGGAATCATTTTAAGTAACACAAAAACTATTTGTGATAAAACTTTGCGGGAATAAACAGGATAATTAAAAAAGAAATTTTCTTTTTCTACGACATTTGTAATTTTCCAACCATTTTTACCTCTCACACAAGAAATCGAAACGTAAGTATATTCCTGCAAAACAGAACGAAGTTTAGAAGATGATAATCGAGCCGAGCGAGCTGATGCAATAATAAGCCCAAGATCTGCTGTTAAAACATACAAGAGAAGGTTGGCCTCTCCAAAAGTGGTTCTTTTTAGAATAATTCCATCTGTTGTGTATATATGATATGACATTAATTAACAACCGAAATAGATAGAGTGTGTCCTTCCAAAGAAATGGGGTGTTCTTGTTTTTCTTTTGAGTAGGAAATTTCCGTAACTTGTGTTGGGACTTTAATCATATCTCCAAAAGATTTAATGACTAATTTTATATTTTCAGCATCAGATATAATTAGTTTTATTTTTTGGCTTGGATTTAGATTTTTTGACTTACGTGCATCCTGAATGGCACGGATAATATCTCTGGCAATTCCTTCACTTCTTAAATTATCTGTCAATTCTGTATCCAATTTAATTCCCCCTTCTTTAATTTTAACTTCTTTAACATTTACTTCATCAGCAATAATATCCAATAAGTCCTGTGAAAAATTCTCTGAAATCGTAAGTGACGCAAGTGGTTGTCTGACTTTATGTCCTGCTTTTTGTCGGAGTTCCAAAGCCCCCGTAACAACTTCTCGAACTTTTTGCATATTATCAATAATCTCGTTATCTATCTTTGAAATCTCTGGCCATTTATCTAGATGAACACTTTCCTTTTTACCTCCAACACGACGGTAAACTTCTTCTGCAAGAAAAGGTATAAATGGGGCGACAACTTTTGAAAACTCCCTAAGTACAAAAGCGGTATAATAAGAGACGGCATAACGCACCTCTACATTATCTGATTTAAATCTCTCGCGCGAACGACGGATATACCATGTAGATAAATCATCGACAAAATCAAGGATTGGTCTAGAAGCTTTATCTAATTCATATTTATTTAGAGATAAGGTTGTTGTTTCTATTAATTCATTTAAACGGGCTAAAATCCACGTATCTAAAATCAACTCTTTTGGTTTACCTTCTCCTTCTACTGGATACATCTCATAAAAAGACAAAATGTTGTATGTTTTTTGAATAAGCTTTTTATATACTTCATCAATCCCTTTTTCTGAAAAATTAAAATCTTCGGCTTTAACATATTTATTTACTATATCCATAAGGTCTGGGTAATTATTCAAACTTTTACTCATTTTATGACCATCTTCTGCAAGAACTAATCCATTTACTACAACTCGCTTATAGGGTACACGATCAAAAAGTCCGACAGATAAGACAAGAAGTGTGTAGAACCATCCACGAGTTTGGTCCAAGCCTTCAGCAATAAAATCGGCTGGAAAGAGTGAGCTGTTTGTTTTTTCAAACTCTTCTTTGTTTTCAAATGGATAATGATATTGAGCAAATGGCATTGAACCAGATTCAAGCCAGCAATCAAACACTTCTGACACTCGTTTTAACGGACTACCCTCTTCATCTAAAAGTTCTATTTGATCTATAAATGGTTTATGTAAATCAAGTTCAAAGTCGGCATTATGAGGTAGTGGTACAAATTTAAGTTCATGTATTTCAGCTAAATCTATAAATTCATCTTTGTTTTCTATAAAAGAAACAGTTTCTTTTTTACCAAACCCATTTGCAGCAGACTCAAGCGCCCAAGCAGAATGTTCGTGTGTGATTAATAATATATTTTCATTTTGGTTTGTTTTGTCGATCTCATATAAAAATTCGCCAGTACGTTTTTTTACATCAGCCAAACTTTCCCCCCCTTCTATTCTTGTATCAAATACAGCTTCTCTTGTTGGCGTCATTTCGTGATATATACTAACTGGCTTACCAGTTAAGATACCGAGGTTATGCTCTCCTAACCTATCATCAAAGAAAATCTTATTATTAGAAAAATTAAGTGCTAGCTTAATAATTTCTGTCGTCTCCACAGTCCTAACAAATGGAGATGAGATTATTTTAGTTATTTCTTTTTTCTTTAGAAATTGTGTTGTTTTTTTAACTTGTTCTATACCTTTTGGTGTTAAATGAAAATTATCATCTTTTTTTGAACTAATAGTGTGACTAATATTATGCTCCCCCTCCCCATGACGCATTATAAAATATTTATTGCCAGATTTTTTTGTGTGTTTTTTCAAGTCTTCAATTGACCCAACGACTACTTGCTCTCCATTTTTTTTCTCCCACACAGGCAATGGTGCTCCCCAATATCGCGAACGAGAAATAGCCCAATCTCTGGCGCCTTCCAACCATTTACCAAACCGTCCTTGTCCGATATCTTCTGGTATCCAAGATATGGTTTTATTCAATTCAATTAAACGATCTTTCAGAGCTGTTACTTTTATAAACCAAGATGTGGTAGCGTAATTCAAAAGTGGTGTAGCACATCTCCAACAATGTGGATAGGAGTGAAT
Organism: Candidatus Zambryskiibacteriota bacterium; assembly: GCA_026394815.1. Taxonomy (GTDB): domain Bacteria; phylum Patescibacteriota; class Minisyncoccia; order Phycocordibacterales; family DATDWN01; genus C7867-006. Next base: position 44,398 of record JAPLZX010000021.1, read on the forward strand.
TATTTTTTCCTTAGCAAATAAAGTTCCCTGTTTTGCTAGATATTTAATAATTTCAATATCAGCTTTTTGATGATCTTCAATTGGTTTTACTTTTTGCCCAGCAAAATCAATAACTTCGTTTTTAAATGTCCCGTCACGATTTACATGCTGAATAAATGGTAAATCATTTTCTTTTCCCAAATTCATGTCGTCCTCACCAAAAGCTGGCGCGATATGAACAACACCAGTACCATCCTCTGAAGTAACAAAGCTTGCAGGATAAACTTTCCAAGCTTTTTCTCGTTTTTCAAGCTTGTCGTTGTTATAATAATCAAAAAGTGGTTTGTATTTTTTACCGATAAGTTCTTTGGGGTTCACGTCCCTAATTATTTTGTAATTCTTACCAAAAATTGCTTCTAATCTAGACTTAGCAAGAATATATGTATTCCCAGCCACTTCACCTTCTACGGCCACATATTCCATATCTGGATTAATTGCTAAAGCAACATTTCCCGGAAGAGTCCACGGCGTGGTCGTCCAAGCCAAAAGATATGTTTTTGGGGTATCAATTAGTTCAAACTCAACAGTTACAGAAATATCAGTGATATCTTTATAGCCTTGATTAACTTCAAAATTTGAAAGAGTGGTCTCGCATCTAGGACAGAGAAGCATTGCTTTGAAACCTTGATATACCAAACCTTTATCATAAAGAGTTTTAAAAGACCACCAAACAGACTCTGTATAAATAGAATCCATTGTGCGATAATCGTTCTCCATATCTACCCATCTGCCTACACGAGGAATTATTTTTTTCCATTCATCTACATAACGAAAAACAATTTCGCGAGCATAGTTATTAAATTTTTCTACACCATAAGTTTCAATGTCTTTCTTGCTTCCCAAAGACAATTCTTTCTCGATCAAATTCTCTACAGGTAAACCATGACAATCCCAGCCCCACCTACGTAAAACTTTCTTTCCTAACATTGTTTGATATCGAGGAATAATATCCTTTATTGTTCCGGGAAGAATGTGCCCATAATGAGGTAAGCCTGTAGCAAATGGAGGCCCATCAAAAAAGACAAAGTTTCCTGCCTGCGCAGACAGGCCATTTGGAGCCTCTTTTTCTAGGGTTTTTTTGAAAATTTCATTTTTATTCCAAAACTCTAGTATTTTTTCTTCTTTCAGAGCGACTTCACTTTTTTCTTGCCCTGAGCCTGTAGAAGGGTTCTTTTCTTCCATAAGAATATACTATCATCTCTAGTCATTTTTTCAAAAATTACATTTGTTCTGGGACTTTGACGCCTAGCAAATTAAGGCCTGTGGTCATCACATAAACAAATGCTTGTGTTAGAGCTAAACGATACGGAGATGTAGAGTCTGCTTCATCTATTATTTTATGTGAAGCGTAAAAAGAATTGAATTCACCGGCCAAATCAATTAAATAGGTCGCAATATAATGTGGAGCATATTCCTTGCCTGTTTTTTCTATTATATTTGGAAATCTTTCAAGTAATCTTTCAAGATTTGTGGTTTCCCAGTCGTCTGGGATCTTTTCTGATATTTTCACAACACCAAAAGCTTTTTTTAAAAGCGAATTTGCTCGAACAGTTGCATATTGTAGATACGGACCAGAATCCCCTTCAAATGAAACTGATTTCTCTATATCAAAAATAATATCCTTCTCCGTGGTTTGTTTTAATATTGAATATTTCAAAGCTCCAATAGCTATAATTTCTGAAACGTTTTGTTTTGCTTGCTCACCCATCTCTCTATCTTTCATTTTCCCTAATATTTTTTGTTGAACTTCAGAAATTAAAGTTTCGGCAGTAATGACATTACCCATACGAGAAGACATTTTTCCGGAAGTAAAGCGCAACATTCCATGACCGATATGAACAGTTCTATGAGCCACTTCTGGTCTCAATAAATCCATTACTTGGAATAAAACTTTAAAATAATCGTTTTGTTCATTACCAGTAATAATAATTGATTCATCAAAATCAAAAATTTTTATTTTTTCAACGCTGAGACCAAGTTCTTTTGCTTCGTACGTTGGTATTCCTTTAGAATTTACAAAAACACGTGTATGTAAACCATATTTCTCTCCTTTAAAAACAATGGCCCCGGCACTTTTCTCTAGGATGTTTTTTGAAAGCCCCTCTTCAACAGCCTTCAGCCCTTCTTCTACCATCTCACTTTCCCAAAATAATTTATCAAAGTTTGTGCCTAATTTAATAAACATTTCTTGAAAATGTTTTATACTTACTTTTCTCCCTTGTTCATATAATTCATTTACTTTACTATCAGATTTATCGAAAATAATCTTATTTAACTCATCAATTTCTTTTTTAGCCTGTTCATCTTCTTCGTAACTATTATTCCCAATTACATACATACTACCCAAAATATTGGTAGTAATTTGGTCTGGTAATACATCTTTTTTTTGTATAGCCCAGATGGTTTTAGCGACATGCAAGCCAACATCTCCACCATAGGAAAGTCGTTTTACTTCAGCGCCTTGTATTTCAATAATTTTAGAAATAGCCTCACCAATACTATTACTCATCAAATGGCCGATATGAAATTCCTTAAATGGATTTGGATCAGTATATTCTATTATTATTTTTTGTCCGTTTAGTGAATCATTTTTTCCATAAGAATTTTTTTCTGAAATAATATTTTTTACAACATCACTAAAATAACTCTCATTAAAAAAGAAATTAATAAATCCGGGTACTACAGCTTTAACTTTGATTTGCTTCTGCAAATTACCCTGAGTTAACCGAAGGGCTATTTCCTCTGCTAAATCAATTGGCTTTTTACCCAATTGTTTGGCATAAGTCATTGCTGTATTTGTAAAATAATCCCCTAAATGAATGTGTGTCGGTATATCAAAATCAACCCTAGGATTTTCTACTCCTAAATCCGATAATATAATCTTAATTTCTTTTTCCAATACTTTCTTCATCTTTCCAATCATAACATTGACCGGAGAGTTTATAAAGGAGTATTTATTTGCTCTTTTTTCTTAAAATTTTATCAATTTTCAGACAATCAAAATGATTTACTTACACTAAATGTTGAATCCTGTTCGTACACTTCCTTATTTTTCAATTTCAATTCGGCAATGGCCAACTCTGTTCCCAGATAGATTGCGTGGTCCGTATTCAGAGCATTTGCTACAGCAATTTTATCCCTTAACTCATAGGCAGTCTTTCCTGTATATTTTTCAAGCTCCATACCAGTTTCCGGATGAAGCAGAGTTACAACAATCGCACCGTCTTTCACTATAATTTGGTAGTTTCCTCTTTTGTCAGTGCAAGTTTTTTTCAAGGAACTGTATTTCTTTAGCATTTCTTCAACCTGTTGGTAATAGTTGTTATAAATTTGGGCGCTTCCAGAAATGATGACTAGTAAACCAGGTTCTACTTTTATTTCTTTGGCTATTTCTGCCTGTATAGCCGCACAACCATATGCGTTTTCCGGCCAGCCCTGGGTCATGTCATGACTTCTAAAAAAAACGGTTAAATTCAATTTTTCATCCTGCACAAGCGCCTGGATGAGAACCAGACATGGGGAAGATTTGTGCTTTCTCATGAGTTCGTCCGCTGGGTGCCAGGTTATGGCTACACAAGCTTTTGAGTAGACATCTTTTTTCAAAACATCAATAATGTCCTGAATCTGGTTAACTTCACAATAATTTTTTTTATAAGAAACATTTTTATCAAGCCATAGCCCCTGTTTAAATTCAAAATCTTTATATTCTTTTGAATTAACGAGTTTTTTAATTTCATCCGTCGATGGATAATAATAGGCCCTCAGTTTATTCCCATAAGTATAGGCTTTCCCCTCTGGTAATAGAGGAGACAAGATTTCTTTTTTATATGCTTCAATCTTCTCCACGGTTAAAGGAACTAGAAAGGGATTAACCGATAGATCCATATCCTGAGGGTTGTGAACAACCACAACCATATCATTTATTTCTTTAACAATTCTGTCCGTATTGGCATTCATCAGGTTATTCTTTCCGTATCTATAAATATTACTAATCATTTTTACCCATGCATCTGGGATGTTTGTTCCATGAACCACAACTGGCCCGCCTTCATAGGGAAAAGCCTCCGTTGTTTTTTCGTGACCAAAAACTTGCGGTTCTGCGAAAGCATCTTTTTTATCAAGTGTTTTTATCAATCTGTTAACCTCAGTAATTTTTTCATCCAGGGTTGCCTTCGGCATTTTTTTGTTTAAATCTATAAATTCAACATTTTTTCCTATTTTTTTTATTGATTCGGCAGGAATATTTTTATCAATGTAGACGGAGCTTTCAAAGCCATCTATTTTTCTGTCTTTGTTTATTCCTTTTTCGAAAAATTTTCTTATTGCATTCGCACTGGTTAATTCCGATATTTTATCTCCGGAAGATTTGGAAGAATATTCTTCTCCCAACAAAATAAAATATCTTATGAATGGATTTCCTAAAATATTTCTTATCATTGGCTGAATACCGGCCGGAGTATAAAAATTGGCGGCAATGGCTAAATTTTCTTTTTCCAGTTTTGGAATAACAGTATCTCTCATCGTCCAAAGAAAAGCCACCCCAACATTAGTATCGGTGATTCTTGATTCGGAAAAGTTTGGGAATGCGATTCTGTCTCTGGCAGCAACTGGCCATCCTTTTTGTCCATTAGAACCAATCTGACTCTTGATTGTCTTTAGTATGTTTTCTTTATTCATTTTTTCAAACTCTCTGACTTATATTTGTAATGAATAAGTTTGACACCAAGTCGATTAAGATATTTTTTAACCTCTTGTTCTCTATCGTATTCAAAGAGGTAATAAACTTCTTTGATTCCTTGGTTAACTATTTGTTTAGCACACACCATACACGGTCTTGTGGTAATCATCATGCTCGCCCCATCGATACTAATGCCGTTTTTGGCAGCGTTGCCTATGGCATTTAATTCTCCATGGCTTCCGCGACACAAACCAGCCCCTTTCTTAAGTTCACCATTAACTATACGCGCGCATCCAACCTCATAACAATGTACATCCCCTTTTGATGGTCCATTGTAGCCGAAAGATAAGATTTGATCACCCTTAAAAATAACTGCACCAATATTATAAAACAAACAGGCAGATCTTTTTGAGATAATAATAATCTGTTCTGCCAACACATCTTTAAAGGAAGGTCTTTTAAAAGAAGGGCTAACCTTCTCAGCCATCATCTCTTTCAAGGTTTCCTTTGGAACATTTTTTACCCATTTTCTTTGCATAGTACAGAGAATTCTAGCATATAAACAAAATCTCTCAAAAGGTTCGTTGATGTTACCTATTTCACATCAACGCCCATGCTTTGAGCTGAACCAGCAACAATTTTCATGGCTGCTTCTATATCATTTGCATTCAAGTCTTTCATTTTCTTCTCGGCAATTTCTCTGAGTTGAGCTTTGGTTAAAGTTCCAATTTTTGAAACAGTGTTTTTTCCAGAACCTTTTTCTTTATTAAGTGCTTTGAGAATGAGATTTGATGCTGGAGGTGTTTTTAAAACAAAAGAAAATGTTCTATCTTCATAAACTGAAATATCAACAGGCACAATATCCCCTATCATTTTTACTGTGGCATCGTTAAATTGTTTTACAAATTCACCAATGTTTATGCCAGCTTGCCCTAAAGCAGGTCCTATTGGAGGAGCTGGGTTTGCCTTCCCCGCTGGAATGACCAATTTTAATTTTTTTGTTACTTTCTTTGCCATATTTATGTGTTTTCAAGACTACCTTATATTTTCTTAACTTGCAAGAAGTCCAGCTCTACTGGCGTTTCGCGGCCAAACATAGCCACCAAAACCTTAACTTTACCTCTTTCTTCATCGATTTCATTTACCTTACCATCAAGATCTTTAAATGGACCGTCAATTATGGTAACGGCATCGTTTAGAGAAAGGTCAATTTTATGTTTTATTGTCTGTGCATTCATCCGCTTAAAAAGTTCTTCTGCTTCCTTTGGGTCAATGGGTACAGGATAAATACCAGAACCAACAAAACCTGTCACACGAGGAGTGTTTCTAACCACAAACCAAGAGTCCTCCGTTACTATCATATCAACTAAAATATAACCGGGGTAAATTTTTTCCTCTTCCTCAACTCGTTTCCCTCCTTTAATTTTTATTTTCTTTTCGGTTGGGACAATAACATTAAAAATCTTGTCTTCCATTCCAAGTGATTCAATGCGCTGTTTTAAATTACGCATCACTGCATTTTCATATCCAGCATAAGTGTGAACTACATACCAATTTCTGGTGCTATGTATTTGTTGTTTTGACATGGTAAATTAGATAATAAACTTTCCAAGAATCAACTCAAAAAGATAATCGAAAAAACCCAAGAAAAAAGAAACAAATATTGAAATAAGAACAACAACTACAGTGAAAGCAATGGTTTGATTGCGAGTAGGCCAACTAACGTGTTTCAACTCTCCTTGTGTATCTTTTAAATAAGTAAGTAAGCTCATGATTTTTATATTCTAGATTAACCTCTAGTAAAAAACCCCTCCGGGGGTTATTTACTATATTACTCTATATATACTTAATAGTCAATCCTATTTTACTTCATAGGTGATACTAACATTAGATACAGTTTTATTCTCTCCCACTGGAACTTGTGGAGCAACAGAGGCTACATCTGCCCCCATTCCTTTTGCTTCCATAGCACTCACTCCGTAATATACTGGAGGGTAATCATTTGAATCACTAAAACCAATTATTTTAACTAGCTTAATACCAAGAGATTTTGAAAGAGTTTTTGCTTTTTCTTTTGCATTAGCAATAGCTTTATCTCTTGCTTCTGCTTTTACAGCATCCATATCATCAACTACAAAATCAAGGTTGCTTATATTTGTAGCTCCTAATTCACCAACCTTTGTTAGAACATTACCAGCATCTTCTGTTTTTCGCACCTTTACGGAAATGGTCTGACTGACTTCATAGCCAGTAAGAACATTTTTTCCTGGTGGACAATAAACTGGAGTAACTGAATCAGTAGCCAGAGGACAAACTCCTTGTCTCCATTCGTATTTTGGACCAGAGTTGTACCCTACAGTTTTGATATCTTTATCTTCAATATTCATCGCTTTTAGGGCATCAATAATAGCGTTTATTTTTTTACTTGCTTTATCTTGAGCATCTTTTACAGTCTTACTTTCTTCAACAACAGAAAAAGAAAATGAACCTGTGTCGGGAATAGAAAATACTTCACCTGTCCCAGAGACCGTAATAGTAGTTGAGGGATATATCCCGCCACCAATATATGAGTATTCTTTTATAGCACTTATAGCTTTAACACCAAGAAACAGGGCTAGTAAAACTATAGCTATCATAACCACATTAATAAATCTTTTCTTTTGTGGATTATCCAAATTAGTGTCAAATAATTGGTTCATAATATTAATAATTAATTAGTAATAAGAACTCATGTTTCGGCTATTTTAACACAATTGGGGATTTTTGGGCATATTTAAAAATCTTAATTGAAATATATGATATGATCCCCCCAAATACAATACCGCCAATCACATCACTCAACCAATGCACACCTAGATAAATGCGACTGAAAGCAATAAGGAAAATACTGACAATACAAATAAAATTAAATGTTTTTCGTTTTATGCTACTAAAATAATCATCAAAGATATACATAAGCATAATAAAAAATACTGTGGCAACAGTTGCGTGATAACTCGGAAAACTTTGCCCAAATGCTGTTATAACTGGGTTAATGGGACGAGCAACATTAAAAAATAATTTTAAAAAATAAACAAAAGCTCCACTAAAAAATATTGCTACTGTGAAAAGTAATGAATATTTTAAATTTCTAACTATATAAATAAGTAAGGCTACACAAAATACAACAGCAAAAAAAGAAAACGAAACATCAAACAAGCTGGTCAGAATATACATAAACTCCGTAAGAAATGGAGCCCGAATTGTAGAAAAATAGTTTTGTACAAATATATCGATTGAGTTCATAAATTATTAGTTTTCAAATCTGGTAAATATACCGCAAGGAAGCATGCGACCCCCAGAAGATTCTTTTATAGTTAATTCGCCGTGAGAAATCTTGCCTTTTAAATCAGATGTTATTGATTCTAACATTTGAGCATAGGTAATACTAGAATAACCCGAAGCATAGCCATTTAAAACAATAGCTAGTGGGTCAGAAGAAATTAAATTTTTTATACGAAACAAAAATGGTAAAAGGTCTTCTTCTATTTTCCAAACTTCACCTTTTGCTCCCTTGCCATATACCGGCGGGTCCATAAGAATTACATCATACTTGTTTCCTCTTTTTATTTCTCTTTCCACAAATTTACGCGCATCATCAACTATAAATCTAATGGGTTTGTCTGAAAGTTCTGATAGTTTCATATTCGTATGTGCTAAATCCACTGCAAATTTTGATGCGTCAACATGACAAACCGATGCGCCAGCTTTGGCACAGGCAAGACTTGCTCCGCCAGTATAACCAAACAAATTTAATACCGAAACTTTTTTACCAGAATCAACTTGTTTCTTTATTTTGTTCCCCAACCATTTCCACTGCACACTTTGTTCTGGAAAAAGTCCAATGTGTTTTGATGGTAGAAGTTCTAATTGAAATGTTAAGCCGTTTAATGAAATATTCCATGGCTTAAATCCGACAGCTGATGGATTCCATTTGCCTGATGTTCCTGTGCGAGCAAATACTGCATCGGCTTTTTTCCACTCCAAATCTCCTAATGATTTAGACCATAAAGTCTGTGGGTCTGGACGAGAAAGAATTATTTTCCCATATCTTTCTAATTTTTCTCCTTCCCCACTATCCAACAACTCATAATCAGTTGACTTCTCTGTAATTAAAATGTTTTCCATTTTTTATTGATTATTTCTCTCCTTACAGGAGCAGTACACCTTTTGGATTTTTTCATTCGCTTCGCTTTGAAAAAATCTCAAGAAGGTCTTGCGAAGTGATAACATCACTTCTCACCAGAGACTAAAAAAGAAACGGTTCTTTCTCTATCGTGGTCTAACTCAACCAACATAATTTCCTGCCAACTACCTCGAAGAAGTTTTCCATTTTCCACAATAAGTGATATTGATGGATGGAGCATAAGAGCCTGTGCATGAGCATGGCCGTTTATACATTCTTTAATCACTCCATTTTCATCTGGTTCACATAGGTGCGTGTTGCGTTTACCGTTAGTATTTTCTTTATCATAAACATCATTGTGCCCGTATTCCGAGGTGGGACTTGCAAAATTATCTAAGACTTTTCGTAAATCCGATGTATAACCAAGCTCTTCAGATGGACCTATAAGATTTTTCTCGTCTTCATTTACCCATATGCCACAAGTTGTATGAAGTGTTTGAATCAAAATAACTCCTCTTTTAATCCTAGAGTTTTTTATGACAGAATCAACATCTTTTGTAATGGTAATAAACTCTGTACGATATTTTGTCTGATATTTTTTAGTTTCAAGGTGTGTTGAAAATTCTTTTTTCATCCCGTTAGAAGTAAAAGTGTTTTTGTCACCTTTACATAAAGTTACTAATAATTAAAATTTTCTCCCGCAAAAGTAATACAACATAAACTTCTAACGGGATTCATAAGAATATATTATATAACAATATTTAGTTGAATGCTAAAACACTGTAAAACTTATTAGTTTTGAAATTCAATTTCAAAAGGATACATGCCCATTGCACAAGTACCATTTAAGATTCCTTCCTTTGGGCTCCCTAAATCTATATCTGTGGTACTGGATTGTGAAAGGTTTTGACCAATATTCATACTCGGAATACGAACAAAAGAAGAACAATCAAATGCCCCCCCTGCGTCAAATCGAATAATTGTCGGTATACCAGCCTTAGCCACACTTTTTCTCGGAGAATATCCTCCTTTTGCTCTTATCTCAATAATCTGTTTTCCACCCACAATACTTACATTATTAGCTGAGATATTATTTCCATTGTTTTGGCGATTGTTCCCCCCAAGCACAACAACCCCCCCTATAAGGGCAAGTGCAATTATAATTGATATGATAGTTGCTTTCATAAATTTATTTTACTAAAAATCAAAGATTAGGGGAATAAATCCAATAATTACCAAGCTGTTGATGAGATTAAATAAAGCAAACATAATAACAATAAGTCCGGCTGACTTGAAAAATATACCAGATTTTGAATTATTTTTTATACTAAATGAACTAAAACTGATTAAAGCAAGCACTGGTAATGTCCCCAGAGCAAAAGCAAACATGGTCAAACCACCAGCAAAAAACCCTCCTGCGGAAAGAGTATAAATTTGCATTGATTGAGTAAAACCACAAGGTAAGAAAAAAGTTATTATCCCTACTAAGAAAGGTGTGAGAGTATGATTCCATTTTGAAACACCGAGAGCATGTTTTGAAAGAAATTTTGGCATCGCTGGTTGGAATTTTTTTGTAAAATGAAAGACATCGAGAAGATTTATGCCTAAAATGAGCATAACAATTCCTATTGTTAAGCCTAAAATAAATGATGCCAAAGTGCTCAATGTAAACGCTGAACCAATCGTACCAATAACTCCACCAAGAATAAAAAAAGAAATGATACGACCACCATGAAATAAGAGTTGTGGTTTTATTTTATCGCCTTCCTTCGCAAAGGTCGCAGACATAGAAAGAAGAAGTCCCCCCACAACGGCAGCACATGATGAGAGAGAAGCTATAACACCAATAATAAAAGCTGTACTATATGTCATGTTTTTAGTGTTGATGAGATTTATCAATCCCATTTTTTGTAACAACACAAATAACAAAACAACTCCTAGGGCTATTGGTATGGCAATTTTAAAATCGGACCATTTTCTTGCCCCGAGCCCATCGAGAGGTTTCTCCACAGAAAAGGTATAACCATTAGAGGCAAGCAAAACAGAAAAATCTTTTGCTAACTCCTCCTGTGGCACACCTTCAAAATCACCAGTAACTGTGATTGTATGTTTGTTAAAGTCTGTATAAACCGATTCAATATATGACAAATCAGATAGTTCTTGTTCAATAACTAAACTGCAAGATTTACAATGCATACCCTCCACGTGAAATGTGTGTGTAATTTTTTTCTGCATAACGATAGTATAGCAAGTTAATCTATTATTAAAAAAGAAACCCGCCGGCAAGGAAACCCCTTGCCGACGAGCAATGTTTGGTGTGAACCGAGCGACTGGTTACTTCGGATCGAAGTGCCCAGCTTTGGCAAGTTGAACGAGACTGACGAGATTCTCCTCGCTCATCTCAACCGACGAACCGAAGTCATCGGTAATCCTGATTTCACGACCAGGAATCGCATCGGACACCCGATGAACCTTGGGACAACCCGTGCAACTTGGGCAACTCAGCACTGCCAATACCTTCGTGTTCATACTCATAAAGAACTCCTTCTCCTGAGATAAGTATTATCTGCTCAGGGAAAGAATTTGTCATAATCCTTTCTCTGAGTAGGTAAAATTATTTTCTTTTAAGCTGATAGACTTTTAAAATTTCACTGGTCGCTTGTTTTTCTTTACCTTTTTTGATTTGGTGTATCAAACAAGTCCCTAGGTGACTTTCCATAAGTGTATCTTCAACGGAAGATAACGCTTGCTTAACAGCAGATGTTTGGGTAATAACATCAATGCAATAAATATTTTTCTCTATCATCTCTTGTAATCCTCGTACTTGTCCTTCTATTATTTTTAGTCGACGAATTAATTTTGTTTTTGGTAAATTCATATATTTTTATTAATATGAAATCTATTGTATACCCCTAAGGGGTATCAAGTCAAGCAAATGGTTATGCACAACAAAACCCGCCTATGCGGGCTGTTGTCTTTTTGGGTCAGGCACTGTCGGGTCTTATAACAGTGCTCGAGGATAAAGAGTATATGGTTACTTTACGGGAAAAAATGAATAATATCAAGAAAGTTGCCAAGTTTTACAACTACGATCTCCTGCTAGCCAAAAAGTAAAACGTTATTGCCCCGTGTCTGCCCTTGGGGCGAGTTTTGTCCCCCGGGTAGACCTTTGACACCTCCTGCGACACAGTCCAGCGGTTTGACGAAATTTGAGAGCTTGGGGCGATTTGCTTAACTTAAGCAAAGTTAAGCAAATATGACTCACCGC
>JAPLZX010000019.1 GCA_026394815.1 Candidatus Zambryskiibacteriota bacterium
AGGCACAGATGGAATTTTCCTTTCTTCTATTAAATTATTCAATTCATACAATACAACCTGTGTTCGTTCTATAGAAAAAGCCGGAATAACTAATGCGCCATTATTTTTTATGGTTTCTGTTACAATCTGACGAAATTTGGCATCCCTTTCATCTTTTGGTTCATGATTTCTATCACCATAGACACTATCACAAATTAAATAGTCTGCATCTGTAATTTTTTCCATATCTTTCAAAAGTGGAGCTGGTGAATTTCCAGAATCTCCAGTAAATACAGTCTTTTTCCCCCCTGAACTGAATTCATATATTGATGAACCCAAAATGTGCCCAGCATCTTTTACATAAACAGAAAAATCACCTACTTCTGTGTGTGTATGATATGAAATTGTTTTCCATTGGGAAAAAGTTTGTTCAAAATCAGCCGTTTCATAAAGAGGCATTTCTTTAACTTCTTCCGTTAATCCTTTTTCCTTCATACTCATTACTTTCAGGGCATCTAGAAGCATCACCTGAGCCAGTTCTTTAGTTTCTGGGGTAGAATAAATGGTGCCACGAAAACCATCTCTGACTAATTTACACACTCTGCCGATATGATCCATATGAGCATGAGTTATGAATAAATAATCAATGGATTTCACATCATAAGGAAACGGTTTATTATTTTCTTCATAGGAATCTGGTGTTCCTTGCATTAAACCACAATCTATTAGTATTTTTGTTCCATTTCCTTCTAAGAAAAAATTAGCGCCTGTAACAGTGCCTACGCCACCATAGAAAATTATCTGTAACTTATCGTTCATTTTTTTCTAGTAAAAAACTTTTGGAATACAATATACCCAAAAAAGCACCGCATACATCTGTTGTTAAATCAGAAATTGTGTCTACCACATAAATCATCCCGTCCGAAAGAAATGTGATACCAAAATATAATTCGTACAACTCCCATAAAATACCAACAATGAAACTCACCACAATAGCTATTAAAATAATTTTTAATAAATTAAATGATGTTATGTCATAAAAATATTGTAAAAACAAAACAACTGTCATAGCAATTACAGCGCCAGCTAATAAATGTAAAACCGTGTCAAACCACCAGATAGTCCAGTGTAAATAAAATATTGATGCTATTAAATTCAAAACAGCGATAACAAACAGCAATAGAAAAGCATGTCTAAATAATCTGGTATTCATAATTGATTAATTGTATCAAAATAAAATTAAAACACCCACGTGTTTATCGTGAGTCTCTTAATAGGATTACATACGATACTCCCCTACGAAAAATGTAGGTGGGTGCCCGCACTTGAACTCGTCAGAACAAAAAATAAATTTCATGCTCATCGTGGAACAAAAATATTGGACTCCCTTAAAAATTCTTAGGTAGAAAATATCAAATGTAACCCTACTTAAATTATACTACCAACAAAAACCACTTCAATATTGCTGAAAAGAAATAAATGTGCTGTATAAAGAAAATCTTATTCGTCTACTCCAAAACGTTTGTAATTATACATAGTAGCTGTCCCAAACCAGTGCTTAATTTCATGCGCCGATTCCTCTGGGGTTTCAGAACAATGTAAAATATTCATAACTGCACGTTTTTCTTTATTAGCTAGAGCCGGAGAATCTATAGAAAAATCCCCTCTGATAGTTCCAACATCGGCCTTATAAGGTAAAGTGTCTCCTGCAAGCTTACGAACAATGTCTACAGCATGAACTCCTTGGACAACCATTTTTACCAACGGCGCAGATTTCATATAATCAATAAGCCATTTTCTTATTTCTGGACCAATTTTGGTTGGGTCAATTGTACCAAAATCTATCATTAAGTCGTAGCCATATTTTTCATAGGTTGACACTGTCTTGCCTCCGAGGCGAGTAATCCATTCTTCGTTTTTTGGATAATGATTGTCTAGTTGATCGTGTGAGGGTTGAAACATTTCAAGAGCAACAATTTTCAAATCGTGCTGTTCAAGACGCCTGATAACTTCCCCAATAAGTCCTTTTCTTACCCCATCTGGTTTTACCATTACGAATGTTTTTTCTTCTTTTGGATGCATAAAATTAATAAATTAATAATTATTTTGTAAGTATTACTGGCTCTCCATCGGTAATAGCAATAGTGTGTTCAAAATGAGCAGCATTCGAACCATCGGCTGTTTTATATGTATAACCATCATCACTTAAAACTATTTTATCTGTTCCCAATGTAAGCATCGGCTCCAAAGCTATGACCATACCAGGACGCAAAAGCTCACCTTCCCCCCTACGTCCTTCATTCGGCACAAAAGGGTCTTCGTGGACCTTATAGCCCACTCCATGCCCCGCAAGACCACTACAGATACCGTAACCCAAAGGTCTAGCAAATGATTCTATGGCAAAACCAATATCTCCTATGTGATTACCGCCCTTGGCAACCTTAATACCAAGAGCCAAAGCTTCTCTACAATGTTCTATTAATTTTTTATTTTTTGGTGTAAGTTTACCTACTCCAACTGTAATAGCACTGTCAGTAATAAGACCTTTGTGAGTTAGACCGAGATCCAAAGAAACAATATCTCCTTCTTGTAGAATAAGCGCATTCTCGTTTGGAATACCGTGGACAATCTCATTATTTACAGAAACACACAAAGCAGATGGGTAGGGTCGTCTCGCTCCACGTGGAGTATAGTTTAAAAAAGCTGGTATATCTTGTTTTTCTTTTACTAATTGTCTTGCAAAATCTTCTAATTCATTGGTTGAAATTCCAGCAACTATTTTCTTAGCCACTTCAGTAAGAATATAAGCGTGACGAACCCCGCCTTCTTTTAGAATATCTATTTCCTCTGGTGTTTTTATTGTTACCATCCAAGTTTCTGTATAATTTCCTTATGCACATCTTCTATAGACTGCTCACCATTTATAGTTAGTAAAGTATATTTACTATGAATATTAAAATAATCTATTGCAGGAGCTGCGTCCTTATCAAACCAATCTAGTCTTTTTTTCACTTCCGTTTTATTTATATCATCCATTCTTCCACGAGAAAAAAGTCTTGCTTCTGACCATTCCCTAGAAACATTGAGATATATTACACATACTTCACGATTATAAAATTCCATAGCTGTTGTAAAAGTCATTGCCTCTGGTAAAGAACGGCAGATACCATCAAGAAATAAATGTTCCGTTCCTTTGAATCCATCGAGAATTACATTAGCCCACATCCATACAGCTAAAAAATCTGGTTGTCTGCCGCCACTTTTATATATTTTGTCAGATAATTTATTGGAATATTTTTCTCCACTAACAAATTCTCTAAAATGAGAACCTGTTTCCAAATAAAAAATCTCACTACTCGGTTCTTTTTCTTTAAGATGTTTTTGGAGAAGTTCGGATTGAGTCCCTTTCCCACATCCAGAACGACCGACGAAAACAAAAGTTAATGGAGACATATATTAAAATAAAAAGATAATATGAT
>JAPLZX010000001.1:0-385 GCA_026394815.1 Candidatus Zambryskiibacteriota bacterium
ACTTCATCCTCCACGCGGCGTCGCTCCGTCAGACTTTCGTCCATTGCGGAAGATTCTCGACTGCAGCCACCCGTAGGTGTATGGGCCGTGTCTCAGTCCCATCGGTGGGGGTCAGCCTCTCAGCTCCCCTAAGCGTCATAGCCTTGGTAGTCCATTACACTACCAACTAGCTGATACTTCGCAGGCCATTCCCAAAGCGATAAATCTTTACTCCGAAGAGATTATCAAGTATTAGCCAATCTTTCGATTGGTTATTCCTGACTTTGGGGGATGTACCCACGTGTTACTACCTCGTTCGCCGGTGCCCTTGCGAGCCCCTTGACTTGCATGCCTTATCCACGCCGCCAGCGTTCATCCTGAGCTAGGATCAAACTCTTAAAAAAGT
>JAPLZX010000001.1:404-5152 GCA_026394815.1 Candidatus Zambryskiibacteriota bacterium
TTAAAAAAGTTTAATCAAAAACTTTATAATGAACGGAACAAAATAAAAAATAATATATTGTTTCTATTCTGGCTGTTGTGATGTTTATTATGTGTGAGTGTTTATTGAATTGTCAGTCCTTGCTTTGACTGACTTATCCGAAAGTATTTAGTAAAGAATATTTGTCGTCCCTCACCCCCTGACAGGAGTTCGGGATGACGGTAATCCCAGTAGTAGAGCATAGCTCACTACGAGACTTCGCTTGCACTTATAAATACATTCTATAAATTCAATTTGATTTTCAATGAACTTTCCGTGAATGAAAACAGCCCTCTCAGGCATCTTCAGACACCTGTATAGTATAGTTATTTTTGAAATAGAGTCAAGTGTTTATCCCTACAAGAAAACCCGCCGAGCGGAGGGCCTTCTTGGTCCAAATCTGGGCGGGTCTAACTAGCTACCACTCTTTGACCACTCGAGGTGGTTCAGTGTCCTCAATGAGCTTTCTTGGAACCGATGCACAGGTCCCTTCTCCGTTGGGGATGACGAACCGAAGTGGTACCGGTGGGTTTTCCGAGTGCTGGATTGCGGCCTCGTCATCGGGAGCTTCAAACCCCCTGTAACTTGGTACGAAACCTTCAAAAAACCTCACCGGGACAAGTGTTAAATGATACTTCATTTCACAGTCTCCTTCTGGCAGAAAATGCTAGCATACTAATAGCTACTTATCAATACTATTATTTAAAAAATTCTAATACTTAACTTTTCTTCTGCATCTTCTCTAAAGTAACAAGTAGTGTCGATGCAATAAAAATGGACGAATATGTCCCCGCAATAACTCCAACTAAAAGCACAAAGGCAAAATTACGAGTAGCTTCCCCACCAAGAAAATATAAAGCGACAAGAGCTAAGAAAATAGTCAAAGATGTGTTGATTGATCGTCCAAAGGTTTGAGTTACAGATGTTCCTACAGTTTCCATAAAACTTTCTTTTGACCTACTGTCATGACTTAATCGTAAATTCTCTCGAACACGGTCAAACACAACGATTGTGTCGTGAACAGAGTAACCAAGAATAGCGAGGAGCGCAGTAACGAAAAGCAAATCAATTTCTCCCCCACGAAAATGCGCCCAGACAACAAAAATACCGGTCGGAATGATAATATCGTGAGCCAAAGCTATTATTGTAGCTAAACCATATTTCCAAGAAGATACTGGGTATGACACCTTGCGAAAAGCAAACGTAATAAAAAGCACAATACAAATAGCAACCAAAATAATTGCCAAAAAAGCTTTATTTTTTAACTCCGAACCAACAACTGGACCGACAGAATTAAATCTTTCTTCCGTAATTTTAATTGAATCATTTTTAGAAAAAACACTGAGAACGGTTGCTTTTTCTGCCGGAGTAATTTCACGAGTTCTCAAGATAAAATTCTTTTCACCAAATGGGGTCAAGATATATGAACCAAGATTGAGTTTATTAAGTTCTGTTTTTATTTCCTCTGCGTTTAGTCTATTTTCCTGATAGCTTACCTCTAAAATAGACCCTCCTTTGAAATCGATTCCAAAATTAAGACCATAAATAAAAATAGCCAAAAAAGAACCAACTATTAATAAAGTTGAGAAGGCAAAAAATAATTTTCTATAATTTACTACAAACATATAAGTTAAATATGAAAACCATTACTGAATAAAAATTTCGCAAATTTACCATGTGATTCTCCTTTTGGAGCTATGGCAAACAAAAATGTTCTTGAAACTGTTATGGCCGTAAACAAAGAAATTATAACTCCCAGACCTAAAGTTAAAGCAAAACCCTTTACCGCTGAAGTTCCGAGCCAGAACAAAATAATTGCTGTAATTATTGAAGAAATATTTGAATCACGAATAGAAAGCCATGCTCGGGTAAAGCCTTCGTGTAAAGATTCGTGAATATTTTTTCCTTTTTTCAACTCTTCTTTTGTTCTTTCAAAAATTAAAATGTTTGCATCCACCGCCATACCAATTGAGAGAATGAACCCGGCAATACCAGCGGCTGTAAAAGTGACAGGAATTAGTTTAAAAACTGCCAGAGATAAAATAATATAAATTACAAGTGAAATACTGGCGATAATTCCTGGCAATCTATACCAAAGAATAAGAAATAAAACTATTAAAATAAAACCAAAAATCCCAGCTTCTACTCCAGAAGTTTTAGCATCCCCCCCCAAAGATGCACCAATAGTTTGTGTTGAGATTAATTCAACCGGTACAGGAAGCGCACCGTAATTTAAATCACGCACAAGAGATTTAGCTTCTTCTGGTGTAAAACCACCAGATATAACTGCCTTACCATCCTTAATTTCATCACGAATGACTGGGCTTGAAATAACCTGCCCATCAAGAAAAATTGCCAAAATTTTACCAAGGTTTTCTTTAGTAATTTTTGCAAATAAATCACGACCAGCACTATTAAATGTAATACCAACGGTTGGCTGACCGGATATTTGTCCATTTCCTCCATTTGTAAATTGTAATTGTGCCCCATCAAGATATTGTCCATCTAAACCTGTAGCAACAAAAATATCTTCAGCTGTTTTTGTTTTGAGTTCCTCTTCTGTCAAATTTTGCGCTTCCGGTCGTACTAATTTAAATTCAAGTTGTGGAGTTTTACCTATGAGTTCTACAGCCTGTTCTATGTTTGTAACCCCTGGAAGACCAACTAATAATCTGTATTCATTTGTTCCAGTTACAATTCCTGGATTTTCTACCTGAACCACTGGTTCAGAGACACCAAAAAGATTTATTCTTCTTTCTATAACATCTCGTAGAGACGCCATTGCTCCACTGACATTCCCGGATTTTATTTTTGATATATCAGCACGATATGTCAATTCTGTTCCACCATTTAAATCCAGACCAAATCTAAAAGGATATTTCCCTGTATTATAAACAAAAAAACCAATGCCTACAGCGACAAGAATTAATACTATCGATAATACCCTATGTTTCAACATACGGGCTTTATTATATGGATTTAAAGGAAAAATGCAACTCTTACAATGATATTAAAAATTTAAAATCCGAATTCTAATTGCTTTATATTCCACACCAGAGTTTTCACTATAAGAAACTGTTATTTGTGAAGGAGATTTAATTTCATTAAGATTGGCAGAAATATCCTTAAATCCTTCCTCTTCTTTTGTTTGTTTTGTTATGACAGTTTCTTCATCTGTTATTATCGTTTTCTCCTCTGCACCTACTTTAATGAATATTTTTTGCCCTTCTACCCTTAAAACACTACCAGCAATAAACTTAGGAGGTGTTGGCTCGGATATCTCCTGATTGTTTTGATATTGTCCAGTTGGTTGTGAGACTGTTTTGTTTAAATTAAATAAATACCAAACAACACCACAAATAATTAATACTACCAAAACAATATAAAATGTGTCTTTATTTTTCATATCTTAATTATACTATGTATATTAAAATCTTAAAACTCGAAGTATTTAAATTGTCTTGGAATAAATAAGGCTGTGGCTGTTTTAGGAGCGTTAACATTTAGAGTACACATGTATGATGTCCCTGAACAATCTCCTATCCAACTGGAGAATCTCCAATAGGAAGAAGTTGGATTTGCTTGGAGAGTAACTGTACTTCCTTCTTCGTATTGACTGGAACAAGTACCACCACAATTGATTCTGTCATCTGTACTTCTTACTTGACCTCCTGTAGAATGTATCGCTGTAACATTGTATGTGGGAACGAGTAATGTTGCTCTACATTCTCCACTATTACCTCCTCCGTTTGAACCAACACAATACCAAGTGACACTTTGTCCTGGAGCTGGGAATCCTGGTGTAGAAGTAGGTGTTCCTGATGAACAATATGTGTCAGAACCATAGGAACTAGAACCTGCTGGGTAAATTTTATTAGCAGAACCACATTCTCCAGTTATTGGAGAGGGGGGTGGTGGTGGAGGTGGAGGTAGTGGTGGAGGTAGTGGTGGGGGGAGTGTACCATCTTTCATTTCTGAACAAAATGTGTTGTCGCCTCCGTCTACACCCATACACCACCATCTGTATTGATCAGTCCATTCTTCATAAGATCCCAAATCGCCAACAGAACAATTGTAGTGAGTGGGAGGAGAGGAACAAACGCCGTTGATGGGTGTATTAATAGGTGGAGAAGTAGGTTCAGTTGATTTACCATAAACAGCAATAGTTCCCCATAAATGAGCATCATTTACATAAACCGCAGCATTCATATATCTATATGTAGTTCTAGAGGTTTCAAAATAACCAGTAAAACCACAGCTTCTTTGGTCACCAATTTTACCTTGTTGATTTATACCATTCCCCCCACAAGGACTTTTAACGAAACTTGTATGTTGTGACACAATTGCAAATACACATTCACCATTCCACATAGCCCCATTTGGAGAAAAACAAACAGTCAAACCAACATTCCCACCGGCGGGACCAAAATCACCAAAACCATCAGCCGCCACAGACCAATCTATTCTCCAAGCCTCTTCGCTTCCGGTAGAAGCTGAATAATTATTACAACCGGTACCAGAACCACTTTTTTCACAATTAACCTGAATTGCATTATAACTATCTCCCCTGACCTCATTGGGTGTTATAAAAAAAATAAAGAAAAATAGAAAAATAATAATTGGAGATAAAAAATAATTTTTATATATTTTATACATTTTGGATTTAATTACTAAATATAGGAACTCTAAAATACAAAGACTTAGCTGTATAATTGTTGTTGAAAATTCCT
>JAPLZX010000010.1 GCA_026394815.1 Candidatus Zambryskiibacteriota bacterium
AAATTCATTACAAAACTGAAAACTAATAAAAAAATTGCAACAATAACCGATATGACAAAAGATTTGTCACTAAAATGATATTTGTATCTATCGTTAAGAGCCTTCATATATATAGTATATTACAAATTCGATTTTAATTTTAGTGTATTTTAATTCTATCTAAAAAACGATAAATGGCCTGCGATAATTCTTGCACATTATTAAGAACAATAATATGATCTGCATTTTCTATCGTAATAAATTCAGAGTTTTTTATCCTATCTGTTGTAAAAGAGTTTTTTATTGGAATATAAGTATCTTTCTTCCCGTGAACAACAAGAACAGGGATATTTATTTTTTTTAGCAAATCATCTCTATTAAAATAATAAACTCGCCGAATGGAAAATAAATATGCTCGTAAACTGGTGTTACAAATATCTGCCCAAAGTCGTCTAATACTAAAATCTCCTGTACCTTTATATTTAATATAATCAACTTGTCCCGCTGTTCTCCTGCCAAGCGGAAATAATTCAAAAATTCTAGTAATACCAAGAATTCCACCAATTACCCGTGACATAAATTTTTTCGCTTTACTTATGCTTGGACTGAGAAACACTATACCAGAGAGCATATCTTGATGCTCTGCCAAAAATTCCATAGCAACAAATGTACCGAATGAATGACTGATTAAAACAAATCTTTGTATTCCAACATATTTGACCAAATTAAAAATATCTTCTGAAAAAGATTCTATCTTGTAATCGGAGTATTTTGGAAATTTCAAAGACTTGCCGTGACCGCGTAAATCATAGGTTAGGATATTATATTTATTTCCAAATATTTCTTCAAATTCAAACCACGCAGAAGACGAACTTGATACGCCATGGATAAAAATCAGAGTTAATCTGTTCGGCTTAAAATCATTTGTCCTGTAATATATTCCTTTTTCTTTGTAAAAAAATTCCTGCATATAAGTTCAGTCTATCATTTAAAAAGACTATCGTATGCTTTTTGCACTAAAATCCCCTGAGATTTTATACTTTCTTTTTCGGCTAACAATAAAGCGTTCTTCCCTAACTTATCACGTAATTCATTATCTTCCAAAAGATTATTTAAACAAACTTCAAATTCGGATTCGTCTTTTGCTTTTAAACAATTTACATTATGAACAAGCCACCCCTCGTAAACCGGAATATCTCGAACTAAAATAGGTAAACCTATGGCCGCCGCTTCCAAAACAACCATCCCCTGATTTTCTTCATAGGATGGAAAAAGAAAAATATCAATAGCATTCAATGCCGCCACAGCATCTTGAATAAAGTCCGTAAAATAAATATTAGTGTGAGATGTTTTTGGTAAGCCAGCCACAAAAAGTTTATTGAATATTTTCCCAAACCAAACAAATTGATTTTTTGTAAATTTCTTGGAAAGTAAAATGAAAGTATCAATACCTTTGCGTGGAATAACTAAACTGACATTTCCAACAACAAGTCCAGATAAATTATATTGTTTTCTATATAATTCACGCCTTGTTATATCTTTATAATAATTATCTGTATCTATCGCATTTGATTGAGCAAAAAGTTTTTCTGAAGGAAGTCCATAATTTATTAGAAGATTTTTAGTATACTGGCTTGGGCAGAAAATAAGGTCAGCATGACCATAGGCATATTTGAGATATTTTTTTATAAGAAAACTTAAGCCGGGAATTATTTTAAAGATTCTGACTGATTTTTCCAAATCTTCCACAGTAACATGTGACCACATAACAACCTTTTTACCATTTTTCCTTGCAAGTTTTGCTTCTTTTAAAGCTTCTGGCCAAGGAATGTTTATTTGGATAACATCCCAATCATCGTTTATATTTTCTGTAAATGAAATGTTCAAATGTTTCAGCATTTTTCTTTGGTTTTCTGTTGCAGATATTAGTCCCCCACCAATATTTTCGGTCCCTCCGAAAATTTTATAGAAATGTGAGCGTAATAGAATTCTCATGGTTTTGTGTTTATTATTTGTTTATAAATTTCTACAAGTTTTTTTGTAATCTCTTTTTCTGAATATTTCTCCGACAATTTTTTAGAATTATTACTAAACTTCTCTAATAAAGCATCGTCAGTCATGAATTTTAAAATCGCGTCCGCAATATTGCTGACAATTTTTTCTTTATCTCCCTGAGGTAACAAAAACCCATTAACATTATCATCTACAATTTCACACATACCCAAAGATGAAATGGCTACCACTGGTAAACCCAAAGATTCAGCCTCTAGAACAGCTAATGGCATGTTTTCACTTCTGCTTGCAGTTACAAATACCTCATTGGCAGAAAGTGCCTTTACTAGTGATTCGTTGTGCAAAAATCCTGTAAAAATAACATTTTTCTCTATTTTAAGATTTTTACTCATAGTAATAAGTTTTTCCTTTTCAGGGCCATCACCAACAATCATTAATTTAATATCTGGTATTTTTTTAACTAATTGTGCAGTGGCCAAAACAACATCATCAATATTTTTTTCATAACTAACCCTCCCCATGTAAACGATAGATTTACCAGAAATACCAAATTTCTTCTTTAGTTCCAGCCTAGATAAATTTAATTTTTTATCATTTCGAAAAACCTGAAAATCAATACTGTTCGACAATACTCCCACTTGTTTATATAATCCATTTGAAGTGAGTTCGTCTCTAAGTGATTTTGTGGGGCTTATCACCAAATCAACTCTATTATAAAAAGCTACAGTAATTCTCCATGAAAATTTTTTGGCCCAGTTGTAGTCTAGATATATATGTTTTAAATAATAATCAAAAAATGTATGGTGTGTTCCCACCAAGGGAATTCCAAATATTTTTGCTCCCACGACACCTTCTATCCCAACAGCAAATGGGGTGTGAACATGAACTACATCTGGTCTAAATTTACGTAAATTAAACAAGGTGAAACCAAAAGGTAATGAAAATCTAACCCCTGGATAAACAGGAATACTAACAGAAGGTATTGTTATAACTGTATACAAACCGTTTGCTTGTTTTGTTAATTCCACACCATTTTTTTCTGAAACTACATACACCCTAACTTCGTGTCCCATCTCCCCTAGTGCACGAGCAGAATTTTTTACTGTGTTTGCTACCCCATCAATTTTAGGAGCAAAGGTATCTGAATATAGGGCAATTTTCATATTTCTTTTGTAGCTAAATAATTATTTGCGTAACGCACACCAAAAATAGCTACAAGAAGTATTATACAAGCAAAGATAATTTTTGCTGACCCGGGAATAAGTAGGTAAACATTTCCAAAAAAATAACCAATTGTCAAAAGAAAAGCTGTCCAAATAAAACCACCGATTAAATTCAAAATAACATAATTTTTAAACGGAACTTTAAACATCCCGGCTACAACCAATACCACTGCGGCAAAACCTAAACCCATAGTTAATTTTGATATAATTAAGATTTTCTGGTGATATTTTCTAAATCTATTTTCTATTTTTTCTAATGTGGCTGGAGTTAAATTTATAATATGACCATATTTAAAAATAGCGCTTCGTGTTCCAAATCTACCAAAACAATACCAGCTTATATCAGCTGTAAAATCACCAAAAACCAAAGCTGCATACATCGGCCAGAAACTAAATTGTCCAAGATGAAAGAGAAATCCGCTAGCAAGCATTACCACCGGACCTTCAAATATACACCCCACAAAAAGCAGAACATATTTTGAAGATTCAATCCAGAACAACGCAGTTTGAAAAAAGTCAACCATATGAACATTATACAGTATAATCTTTGTGCTACAATAAGTGTAATATGGAAGAAATACCACCTTTAGAGCAAATTCCCGAGGGGAAAAATTCATTTGAGGAACAATGGTCTAATCCAGATCATGTAATCGTTGGTGATGAAGAATTTGATATATATGAGGCTTCACCAGAAAATGGAGGGGAAAAATCAAAAGTACCTATAGTCATTGGTATGGGGTTTGGAGAAATATCACAATCTCACATAAATAATGCTCGAGAACTCGTAAAAATGGGCAGAAAAGTTATTTGCCCAGATACTCCTCATGGTATCAGCAGTTCAAAGAGACAGAACATTCTGCCCGCAGGCAAAGAAAATAGTGATTATGACAAAATTGAACTTGATAAAATGGCAAGCTTGCTTGAAACGCTTAAAGCTAAGGGAATAGAAATAAAAGATGGACAAGAAACCGGAAAGGCAGTTCTTTTGGCACGTTCGGAAGGTGCAATTTTTTCAATATTACTCGCTTACTTATACCCTGAATTAGTAAAAGATTTAATCTTAACAAACCCAGCTGGACTTTCCGGTAAGACAACAAAAGGAACTTTCGCTTTACATGAAATTCAAGACAGAAAACAAGCCATAATGAATGAGTATAAAGAAAAATCTCCTGCACCACCAAATACTAATGTAGATTTTTTTGAAGTGTTAAGACGAGACCTTAGTGCAACAACTTCTTCAATATTAGCAATCAGTCGATCAGATATTCGGGAAATGTTAAAAGATGTAAGAGCACATGGCATAGGAGTTGTAGTCATACACACAACAGATGACAAAATGTTCCCTATTGCAAGATTGGCTGGAGAAGTAGTCCCCGACCCAATGTCAGTTACAGGAAAAGAAACAATAATTCCCGAACTAACAGCAGAACATGTAGATGGTTTTTGGCCACTAGAAGGAACTCACGTTTCCTATTTTAATGACCCAAAAAAGTTTTCATTTGTAATAGATCAAGCAATTAGTGCGCTTGATGAAAAAAGAAAAAGGAGAAAGAATTAAAAATTAGAAAAAGTTGATTAAAACTAATCCAATGTTTTAGTTTCTAGAGAAACAGATGCCCCCGATATAATAATGTTAAATCTCAAACGGCCAATTAATTTACCGTTAAGAGTTTCAACATCAACCCGCCATTTGCCGGATATCAGGTCGACTTTTTTCGAATAAGTTCGAAACCCTCCTTCCCTTCCCCCTATAACAGAAAGCTCTATGTTACCGGAATCAATCCATTGTTTTAAATTTTCATTGTAAAATTGCCACTTGTGAACAATTGTAGTATTCAATGATGTTGGAGAGAAGACTGCACTATAAGCGTACAATGGTTCATTGGGTTTAATGTGAACATCACCGTAGACTTGAAAGAATCGCCACCAGTCGGTTTTTTCATATGATGCAATATAGTTGTTGTTTGCATCTTTTTGAATCAAATGGTACGAACCAGAATCTTTCAAAGATAGAGGAAGTGGTGGAATTAGATTTGTAAAATATAAAAAATTAAAAATTAAAAATATTCCTCCAACGGAAAAAATAATTCCCCTCCTACTTGCGTAAAATTTTCTTTTATTAACAAGAAATAAAATGTAAGTAAATATAGTGATTATAATTAAACTTACCAATCCAGACATTATAAATATTTGATCACTAATGCTGTGAAGAATGACTGGGAGAAGATAGATGAATGTAGAAAAAAGCGACAGAAAAAAAAGAGATATTTGAAAAGTTAGTCTCATATATTGACGCTTGAGTGATTCATTTGCCCAGAAAATCAACACAAGCATAAGTATGAACGGCCAACTAACTGCAATATCCCCACTTCGAAAATAAAATACCAAGAAAACCGAAAGAATCCCTCCAAAAAAGAATTGGATTATGTTTACGAGCCAAAAATGAATCTTGTCTGAGTTTTTTTCATCACCAGAATTTGCTTCAAAAGCATGAAGTAAAATCATACAAGTCCCAACTATAACAATATGCCCCAATACCCATAAATTTTCAAAAAAAGCGTCAACTCGTCTCAATGTTAAAATATCAAAAAGAAAACCACCGATAAGAGATAGTGATGATACTGGTCTCTCATATTTCCCATACCAATCAGTTACCTTTTTTGTTAAAATTCTAATCATATTATTTACACTCACTAGTTGGTGCAGGAGCACTAGGGTTGCCGTGTTTTACCCATTGTCCACCAACACAAATCCAGTCATCTTCCCCACTTAAAAATCTCACACACAATATGAGTAAAATAAGAATGATTATTATGATAAAAATTTTTTTCATTTTATTTTAATTTTTTACAATTCATCAACTATATTTATTTCCTTATCTTTAATTATATCGTTTTCTCCAAAAACAAAGGTGGCTTTTATTAATTTTTTAACAAAAACTTCTGGAAGCCAAAATTGATCATCTGGCCACATAGAATCAAATGGTAGATCAAGAGGAGAAAACCATTGTGGTCTCATCTCTTCGCTTTCTGTCGGCTCACCATTCCAACTTTCTGAAAAATAAACGTGAACTTTCTGATCCCATGCCGGATTATGAGGAAAAAAGAACGATAATTCTGCTACTTTATTGGTTTGTTTAATCTCAACACCAATTTCTTCCATAGTTTCTCTTGTGGCAGCAGTTTTAATATTTTCGCCTTTCTCAACCTTACCACCAGTACCATTCCATCTATTAACACCAAAACCTCTTTTTTTCATTGCTAAACAAACTTCTGATATTTTTCCTTGTGATTTTTTTATCAAAAAAACAAGAGTGGCATCTCTGAGTTTTTTTCCGTTTTCTATTTTTGAATCTGGGTTTTCCATATTTTTCTGGCGGAAACGGAGGGATTCGAACCCTCGATGCCTTTCGGCATACCACGTTTCCAACGTGGCGCAATCGACCGCTATGCGACGTTTCCTTATTTTATAACAGAATTTTTATATTACCAGCTGCCACTAGAACCCCCACCACCACTAGACCCTCCACCAAATCCACCAAAACCTCCACCACTATGACCACTACTGCCAAATCCCCCACCACCAAAAAACCAAGGTAAGTTTTTGCCAGTTCTTTTCCCTTCAGTATATGCACGAGAAACAATGTAATCAAATAACAAACCAAGTGGAGTTAAAATAATGATTGCAATCACACCAATTACAACAGAAAAAACAAAAATCATTACAATACCAATAATTGCCCCCACAACACCACCAGCCCACCAGGATTTTGATTTAGCTAATATTGCACCAATCCATTGCAATAAGATAAACCCAACTATAAAAATAAATTCCCAGTTTATATTAAGTTTTGGCGAATTTGAGTAATTTTCTGGCACAATATTATTTCCACCCAAAGCTTCTATCATTTTATCTACTGCGCTATTTATTCCACTATAATAATCTCCCGCACGAAATGCTGGAGTAATAATGTCTTGTTGAATGTAAGATGTACCAAGATCGGTTAAATCCCCTTCAACACCATATCCAGTTTGTATGCGGGTTTTTCTGTCCGCCAGAGAAATTAAAAGTAAGACTCCATTATTTTTATCTTTTTTACCTATTCCCCATTTGGTAAATATTTCCTGCGCAACATTCTCAACAACATCTCCGTCCAGAGATGGGATTGTCACCACTGCAATTTCGTTTGTTGTATTTTTTTCAAAATTTTCAAGTTTAGTTTCAAGTGCTAAGACTTGTTCTGTTGATAATATTTTTGCATAATCCTGAACAAAACCTGTCGGTTTTTCAGGCACAGTAAAAGCAAAAAGTGAAATTGGTAAAACAAGTAAAACTAATAATGCAAAATATCTTTGCATAAGAAAATTAGTTTACAAAGTCAACTTTTGGAACAACCTGTGCTGCTGCCGGAACTTCAAAATATGTTTTTTCTGTTACACCAAATATTTTAGCAAGAATAGATGTTGGAAATGTTTTTACATTTGTATCAAACACACGAACCAAATCATTGTATTTCATTCTCTCTACAGAAATACGATTTTCTGTGCCTTCCAAAGATACAATTAAATCGCGGTATGCCTGGGAAGATTGCAACACTGGATAATTTTCTGCAATAACCAAAAGTCTTCCGAGTGCAGATTCAACCTGTGTAGCAGCTTGAGCTTTTTGGTCTACAGTTACTGCTCCTGAATATCTTGTTCGAGCATCAGCGATATCACCAAAAACTGTTTGCTCTTGCTTTGCGACCCCTTTTACTGTCTCAACAATATTAGGAATCAAATCAAAACGTCTTTGATATTGATTTTCTACTTGCGCCCATTGAGCAGTAACTTGCTCACCTTGTCGCACAAAGAAATTGTATTTGCCCATACCCCAAAGTAAAATCAGCACAATAACTACTAACACGATAATCCACTTCATATTTCTTTGAAAAAAATTTTTCTCTTCCATTTTAATTTAATTAGTTAGTTTTTAATTATGACAATAATTGTATCATAAAAATTAGTAGTCCATTCCACCACCCATGCCAGCAGGTATTCCGCCCTTATCTTCTTTTGGTTCATCTGTCACAGCCACTTCTGTGGTCAAAAGCAATGCTGAAGCAGAGGATGCGTTTTGTAATCCTGTGCGAGTAACTTTTACGGGGTCAATAATTCCGGACGCAAACATATCAGCCACATATTCATCTTTCAAGGCATCATATCCGCTATTCCCTTTTGATTTTTTTATGTGTTCAATAACAATTGAGCCATCCCCTTTTCCACTATTTATAGCAATTTGTTTCAAAGGTATTTCGCAAGCATTCAAAACAATCTCATAACCAACTTTGAACTCGTCACTGTTTTCTTTTTTATCAAAGTTTGCGCGAACTTTTTCACTTGCTTTGACCAAGGCCACACCACCGCCGAGAACAATGCCCTCATCAATGGCTGCTTTTGTAGCATTAACCGCATCTTCAATTTTTAATTTTAAATACTTCATTTCAGTCTCTGTGGCAGCACCAACTCTTATGACCGCAACACCACCAGTAAGTTTTGCGATTCGTTCATCAATCTTTTCGACATCAAATTTTGATTTTGTACTTTCTTTTTGTTTTTTTAGTTCACTAACCCTGTTTTCTATATCTTTTTTATTTCCTCTTCCACCAATAATAACTGTGCTATCTTTTTTTGAAACAATTTTATTTGCCCTACCAAGAGAAGATAATTCAATTGTATCTAGTTTGAGACCCAAATCATCTGACACAACTTCTGCCCCAAGTATTACAGCAATATCAGTCAATTGCTCTTTCTTTCTATCACCATAGCCCGGAGCTTTGATTGCAAGAACATTAAATCCCCCTCGCAATTTATTTATAACAAAAGTTGTAAGTGCTTCGCCATCCACATCATCAGCAATAATAACTAAATCTTTCTTACCAGTTCCCGCTATTTTTTCTAAAAGTGGCAAAATATCTTTTATAGCTGAAATCTTTTTATCGGTAATTAAAACTGGTACATCTTTATATTCTGCTTCCATTCTTTCGGTGTTAGTAATCATATATGCAGAAATATATCCTTTATCAAATTCCAAACCCTCTACCACTTCCGACTCCACCCCAAAGGTTGGTGACTCTTCCACAGTAACCACACCGTCTTTCCCTACTTTTTCTATTGTATCAGCAATAATTTTACCAATTTCTTCTGATTCACTAGAGACAACAGCCACCTGACGGATTTCATCCTTTGTGTTTATGGGTTTAGTTATTGTTTTAAGTGCAGAAACAATGTCTGCCGTCGCAGACTCTATACCAGAACGCACACCCATTACCCCAAGACCCATATTTGTATGCTTCATTCCCTCCGAAATAATAGCTTGGGCTAATATGACTGCTGTGGTCGTACCATCTCCAGCGACTTCATTGGTTTTTGTGGCCACTTCCTTCATAATCTCGGCACCCATGTTTTCAAATTTATCTTTCAGAACAATTTCTTTAGCAATAGAAACCCCATCATTTGTAATGGTTGGTGCGCCATAACCTTTATCCAGAACAACATTACGGCCTTTTGGACCAATAGTTACTTTTACCACATCTGCAACCTGATCAATCCCACGTTTTAAAGCTTTTCTTGCTTCTTCGTTAAATAAAATTTGTTTTGCCATATTTTTTATTTGAGTACTGCTAAAATATTCTCCTCTTTTATTAAATATAATTCTTCTCCATCTACACTAACATCTTCATACCCGTATTTTGAAAAAACCACTTTTTGCCCCACTTTAACCGTTATCGGCACAAATTTTCCATCTTGATATTCCCCCGTGCCAACAGCAAGAACCATACCTTGTTCCGATTTCTCCTTTGAGCCACTCTCTGGCAAAATAATGCCAAAACTATTTTTCTTCATCAGTTCCTCTTTTGTAAAAGGTTTTATAAGCACCCTACTACCTAAAGGCGCTATCTTATTATAGGTGTTGGATGTTGTTTTGGTAGATATCTTTGCTCGTATTTTCAAGTTCTTTTTCTGTTTTGTTTTCTTCATATTTTATTAAGTTAAACCAATAAGCCCCCAAAGTATACTCATGGTAATGCTCCTCGTCAATAAGCAATAGATTGCAAATTTTTGTAATTCAGATATACTAGTATCTATTATGAGTATTGCTGGAATTATGCCGTATATTCAAATCGTTTTGTCTGTCCTTCTTATTGGAGGTATTCTCCTACAACAATCAGAGGCAGGTCTTGGAGGAGCATTTGGTGGTGGAGATGGATTCTCATCAGGATATCACACAAAACGAGGAGCTGAAAAGATAATATTTATTGCAACAATAGTTATAGCGGTGGTTTTTGTTATTACTTCCTTTAGTCTCCTATTAATCTAAAACTTCCAAATTTGGCGAACTCCTTCGTTGGATTTCAAAATTTGATTGTCATCGTACTGTTGTACGCCTCCAATCAAATTTCTCATCCGCCTCGGATTTCATCCAAATTGTGAAAATTTTAAAATTTCTAATTCTGTGAATAAAGAAAAAATCGTTGAGACATTAAAAAAAGAATGGCATATACCTTACGGAGCAAAAATAACGAGAGTTATTAAGGCTTTTACTTTAACTGAAAAAACTATATTTTTCATCTTTACTGCTATATTTATCATAAGCGGATTATCTCTCTTATACCAAGTAAACAAACTTTTTTTAGTTGAAGTCCCTGATTATGGAGGAAGTTTAATTGAAGGAGTTCTTGGTTCGCCACGATTTATAAATCCACTTCTGGCTTCAAGTGATATAGATAAAGATTTATCTTCCTTAATATATTCTGGGTTATTAAAAGTAGACTCCAAAGGAAATCTAATTCCTGACATTGCAGAAAGTTACACTATTTCTAACGATGCTCTTGTTTACACATTTGTATTAAAAAATAATATATATTTTCACGACGGTACAAAACTAACTGCCGATGATGTGGTTTTTACTATAGAAAAAGCTCAAGACCCTGAATTAAAAAGCCCTAGAGAAACAAATTGGAGTGGTGTTAAGGTAGAAAAAATTGATGATAGAACGGTTTCTTTTACACTTAAACAAGCATATTCGCCTTTTATTCAGAATCTAACTTTGGGTATTTTACCCAAAAATATCTGGAAGGCGGCAAGCATAGAAGAATTCCCTTTTAGTCAATTTAATACAAAACCAGTGGGCACGGGACCTTATAAAATTGACTCTATTGCCTATACATCCAGCGGGCTCCCATCAGAATATCATCTAATATCATTCAATAAATATAGTCTTGGTAAGCCTTATATTACAAATATCACAATAAAATCTTTTCAAAAAGAAAAAGATATAACTGACGCTCTAAAAAATGGTGATATAGAAAGTGTTCATAGTATTTCACCAAAAGTATTGTCTGAACTTAAAATTCAAAATGACGAAGTAATTCTCTCTCCTCTGCCTCGCATATTTGGAGTATTTTTTAATCAAAATGTCGCCCCTGTGTTTGTATATAAAGAAGTAAGAAGCGCACTAGATATAGCCACAGATAAAAAAACGATTATAGATGATGTCCTTGGTGGTTTTGGACAAATAATAAATGGGCCTGTTCCTCTAAAAAGTACAGATAATTCCAATATAGAAACATCTATGGAGACAGACCATGTGGAAAAAGCAAAAGCTCTTCTTATAAAAAATGGATGGAAACAAAATGATAAAGGAATCTTTGAGAAAAACCTACCTGCGCAGGCAGGAGCTAAAAAAAGCACAATTACTTTATCTTTTTCCATATCCACAGGAGATGCACAGGAGTTGAAAGATACGGCTTATCTGTTACAAAGTCAGTGGCAAAAAATTGGAGCAGAAGTTGAAGTGAAAATATTTGGAATCGGAGATTTAAATCAAAATATTATTAAGCCACGCAAATATGATTCTCTTTTGTTTGGAGAAATAGTCGGAAGAGATTTAGACTTATACCCATTTTGGCATTCATCTCAAAGAAACACACCAGGGCTAAATATAGCTCTTTATACCAATATTAAAGCGGATAAATTACTTGAAAACATCAGAAAAACAACAGATCCTGTACAACAAAAAAATTATTTGGATAGTTTTAATAAAGAAATAGAAAATGATGTCCCCGCAGTATTTACTTACTCCCCCTATTTTATTTATATCATCCCCAAAAAAGTACAAAATGTGAATTTAGGAACACTTACAACCCCATCAGAACGATTTAATAATGTATCCGAGTGGTACATTGAAACAAATAATGTGTGGGGAATATTCGCGAAATAAAACTTTATCTATTTTAGACTCATTTTATAATTTGTAATTTTATAACTTTTTAATTTATGGACAAAATAACAGAAAACCAAACAAAAAAACATGATGGAGGATTTCATAGAAATCGACCACATCCTACACGAGGAAGACAACACCCTAAAAAATCATTCTCTCAAGTAACGGCTCATTTAAGAGTAAATAAAAAACATAATGATATAATTCCATCATCTGGAAATAATATTCGTATTATTCCTTTGGGTGGTGTAGAAGAAATAGGTAAAAATATGACCGTCATCGAATACAAAGATGATATTATTGTTGTTGATATGGGTTTTCAGTTTAAAGATGATGACACTCCAGGAGTTGACTATATTTTACCAAATACAAAATATCTTGAAGACAGGAAAGACAAAATCCGTGCTGTATTTATTACTCACGGGCATTTGGACCACACTGGTGGCATTCCCTATATTATGGAACGAATCGGTAATCCCCCACTTTATACTAGAAGTTTAACCAGTATAATGATACGCAAAAGACAGGAAGAATTTCCACACTTACCGGAGTTAAATATTAAAGTTGTAGAAAAAGAGGACATTATAAAAGTTGGAAATTTACGAGTACGATTTTTCGCTGTAACCCACTCTATTCCAGATTCAATGGGTCTTATAGTTGATACACCCTATGGGTGCATTGTTACACCAGGAGATATTAAACTCGACCATAATAATGAAATCCCCACAGAAGCCGAAGAAAAAGAATTCGGACGTTTCAGAAAAGAAAAAGTTCTTCTTCTTCTAATGGATTCTACAAATGTCGAAAACCCTGGATTTTCTACTCCAGAAAGAATTATTCACGAAAATCTTGATAAAATCATAAAAGATATAAAGGGACGACTAATTATCGGCACATTTGCATCACAATTAGAAAGAGTGATGAAAATAATAATGAGTGCTGAAAAATATGGGAAGAAAGTTGTGATTGAAGGACGTAGTATGAAAAATAATATAGAGGTGGTTCTTAAAATGGGGATGTTAAAGGTGAAACCACAGACTATAATCACTACCGCAGAGATGGAAAATTACCCACCAGATCGTATTGTTGTTTTGGCTACCGGCGCCCAGGGGGATGAATTCGCAGCTCTTATGCGTATGTCTAATAAAACTCACAAATATTTCAAGATTACCCCAAGAGATACTATTCTTTTATCTTCTTCTATTATTCCTGGAAATGAAAGGTCTGTTCAAAAATTGAAAGATAATCTATCTAGACAAGGAGTAAAAATTATTCATTATAGAACATCAGATGTTTTTATTCATTCTACTGGTCATGGAAATAGAGGAGAGTTGGAATGGATACATAAAAAAATTAATGAAAAATTCTTTATACCAATACATGGAAGTCATTACATGTTGCGTGTACACCAAGATCTAGCAGAATCCATCGGGGTACAAAAAGAAAACATAATTGTTCCAGATAATGGCTCTATTATAGAAATTCAAGATGGTGGAAATAAAATGGTCAGATTAAAAGAAGAAGCCCCTAGTGGAATAATGATGGTGGATGGATTTTCCATTGGAGATGTTCAAGAAATGGTTATAAGGGATAGAAAAATGTTAGCTCAGGATGGAATCTTTGTAATTGTTGTTAGTATAAATGCCAAAACCGGCAAATTAAAAAAATCTCCAGATATCATTGCTAGAGGGTTTGTTTATGTTCGTGAATCACAGGATCTTTTGGCCCAATCTCGTTTGATTATAAAGAAGACTGTTGAAGATACTACCCAGGGAATGAACCCAATTAACTTTGATTTTGTAAAGTCTAATCTATCTGATAATATCGGTAGATTTCTCTTTCAAAAAACAGCAAAAAAACCTATGGTTATACCAGTTGTGCTTGGTGTATAAAAAAATATTACGTTATAATTAAATAATATGCATCGACTATTACTACCTTTTAAACAAAGTAGGTTACTAAACACTATTTTTCTCTCAAATATTTTTATTACTTTTCATTATGCCTTAATAATTTATGTAAACTCAACTTTTCTCAACAATTTTTTCTCTGAAACACAAGTTTCCGCCCTATATATTATCGGTTCTATCATAAACACAATTCTTCTCATTTATGCCTCAAAAATACTAGAAAAAATCGGAATATATAAATTTGCAATTTACTGTATTTTGATGGAATTTCTCGCCACCCTAGGACTTGCTGTTTCTACTACTACCTTTCTTATTGGTTTATATTTTTTAATTCATCTAACTACAATATCTCTTTTGTTTTTTAATATGGATATGTTTATAGAAGATGTTTCAAAGGATGATTCTTTGACCGGCAGTATACGTGCCACATATCTCACCGTGGCAAATATTGTTTTTGTAATCTCGCCAAGTTTAGTTGCCTTACTTCTTTTTAATAATATATATTCTTTTGTGTATATAGCCTCTTGTCTATTTCTTATCCCTTTATATTACTTTTTTAGAAGACTTAAGGGTGTAAAAAATCCAGTTGTCCAACATATAAGAATAAAAGAAACACTGTCAGAATATATAAAGAATAAAAATTTATACAATATCTTTATCTCTAACTTCTTACTACAACTATTCTACGCTTATATGGTTATTTATGTGCCCACATACTTACACCTAGAGATATACCATATAGGGTTTTCATGGTCTGAAATAGGTATTATGTTTACAATAATGCTTCTACCTTTTGTATTTTTCGAATTACCTGTTGGTGAAATGGCTGATGATAAATACGGCGAAAAAGAGTTTCTGACTGTGGGTTTTATTATTATGGGGCTATCTACTCTTTTTATAAGTTTTTTAACTGTAAAAGTCTTTTGGATATGGGCAATTCTCTTGTTTATCACTCGTATTGGAGCAAGTTTTGTAGAAATCAGTTCTGAAAGTTATTTCTTTAAACAAGTAAACCCAGAAAAATCAGATGTAATTAGTTTTTTTAGAATAACCCGTCCCCTCTCTTTCATTATCGCTCCATTACTAGCCATACTAACATTACAGTTTATTCCATTTCAATATATTTTTATTATCATCGGTTCATTGATGATTCTCGGAACTAAATACAGTCTTGCTCTTAACGATACAAAATAAATTCCTAATTAATTAAAGCATCTAATAAATCTTTTATAGATATCGAGGCTACGTCTACCACAGAATCTCCTCCTCCATAATACATATAAATTAAACCCTTTCTAACTATCGCTCCGCATGGAAAAACAACATAATTTACTTGTCCTTCCAATTCATAGGCTTCTTGTGGCTCAAAAAGAGCATCGGTGGTACGAGATAAAACTATAGTTGGATCTTTTAAATCAAGTAGCGCCGCACCAACTCTATACCTGGACCTGTGAGATACACCGTGATAAATAAGTATCCAGCCTTTTTTTGTGCGAATTGGTGGTACAGATATCCCAACCTTCAAACTGTCCCACATGCCAATCCTCGGTAATAAGATTGGGATATTCTTAAAATTGTTCCTTTCTGGAAAAGCAGGAGTGGAACCAAAATCGCCACAAATATAATTATTCACTCTATGAAACAAAAAATATTTTCCTTTTACTTTTTCTGAATGTAAACAAGCATCCTTATCATCTATCCCATCTGTTGTAACAATTACTGGTTTTGACCAATTCCAATTTCTTTTTTTGAAATCTGTTTCTTTAATATATGTCATAGCTACAGATGGTGGAGTAACTCCATTATATGCTGTGTAATACATATAAATAATATTCCCGATTTTCGTTAATCTTGGATCCTCACAACCCGAATTCCCATTAGGAACTCCTTTACTCTCAAATGACTCTCGAGGGGTATAAATTGGCTTATCTGAAATGTATGATATTTTAATACCATCTTCGCTTTCAGCTAGACCTAGAACGGATGTATTATCTTGTGACATAGCCCGATATAAAATACTGATCTTACCATCTATGTCTATAGCAGCAGGATTAAAAATGGCTTTTGCCTCCCATAACTTATCTTTACGAGGAGTAAGTAAAGCTCCCAAAGTTAGACGTTCAAAACCTATTTCCTTATATGGAAATTTCATTGACTCCAGGAGACGCTCTAAATCTACACTGGCCACAGCAATTGTTGTATCAGTAGCCCCATAATATATATATAATTTATCTTTTATAATTAAGGAACCGCTTGGAAATATTGTGTTTGGTACTGTACCATATTGTTCATATTGTTCTTCTGGGGTAAGAAGTGGTCCTCTGGTTTTTCCTATGACTCTTTTGGGATCATTTAAATCAAGTAAAACAGTTTCAATTCCAAATGTTTTTTTAGAAGAATTATAATTTTGTACACTAGAATAAACCACCAACCAACCGTCCTCTGTTTTTATAGGACAACTTCCTATTTCTAAGTGATCCGTTAAAAATTTAGGTATTTCCAGTGTGTGATTGTTTAATTCCGTATACCATTTTTTCCAATAATCTTCTGACCAAATTTGCTCTATATGATCAAATTCCGCTATAGCAATATGAGATGGTGGAAGATCAGTATTAGCTGTAAGTAATGCAACATATTTGCCATTTATTTTTTCTGGGAAAAGGGTCATGGCTTTGGCGTTAAATGGTGTTATAAGGTGTTTTTCCGTTATCGTCTTCATATCACTACTTATAGCAAGACCGACTTTTATACCCTGAGAAGAGAATGGATATATAGATAATGCTGTATAAAAAATAAAATATTTCCCATCTATTTTTGTAACACGAGGATCCTCACATCCATATCTCTCCCATACATTTTCTGGGAAAATAAATACTTCTCTATTTTTAAAATGAATTCCATCTGTACTTACTGTTTTACAAATGGTAGATAAAGAAAATTGATTACCTTCTATGTTTTCTGGAAAAGATTGAGCTCTGTATAACATACAAATAGAAGATCCTATTTTTATAGGATTCCCATTAAATGCAGCAAAACTTTCAAATGGATGTTCTCTTTGTGGACTAAGTATTGGATTATGTTCCGATCGTTTTACTACAAACATAGAATAGTTAAATAACCTTTTTTAATTCATAGGAATCAGGATTCCCAGTCACTAAATAGTTCAGAAACTCTTTTAATGGGGTTACGGCAACACAAACTACTTTATCTCCTCCACCATAATAGACATATAGATCATCATTCCTTATAACGGCACCAGAAGCATAAATGACTCCTGGTTTACCATCATTTTCATAATGCATATCAGGAGAAAGTATTGGGTGAGCAGAGCGGTATAAGATTTTCGTCGGATTATTTAAATCTAAAATCATTGCCCCAAGTTTATATTTGTGTGGTTCTCTTTTGTCCTGCGCGTGATAAAGTATTAGCCACCCTAATGATGTTTTCATTGGTGACGGTCCGACGCCACGCATTTTATTATCCCAGTAATCTTCCCTTCCTCCTTTGGGAGGACTACTTTTAATAAATACTGTGCCATCAAAACTATCAAAACTTTCGATATAATCAATGAGAATTTCAGGAGAAATTCCGTGTAATATTGCAAATTTACCATTTATTTTTTCTGGAAACATCACCCAATTTTTGTTAATTTCTCCAATTGGCGAAAGTAGGATTGGTTTTTTCCAATTCCATTTACCCTTCTTAAAATCATCAACTGAGATAGAGGTTAAAGCTATACGTACCGAATTCCAACCTTCAAAAGCTACATAAATCATATAAATATCATCCCCTATTTTAACTACACGAGGATCTTCTGCCCCTCCCCAACCTCCACCAGACGTATAATATGCAGGATGGTAACCTATGGGATCTTTTGTCTTTTTTGCATCTGGCATACCAAAACCACGGGTTGGTTCAAAAACAGGATAAGGTAATCTTTTAGTAATAGATATACCGTCCGCACTTTGAGCATAACCTATTCTAGAAATACCATCTCCACCTAATGCTCGATAAAACATATGTAAGACATTATTTTCATCCTGAAATACTGTTGGATTAAAAGTTCCCATAATTTCCCATTCTTGATTGTGTCTTGCTTTAATAATTGGATTTTTTTCGGATCTTTTTAGGATTTTATGTTGATAAATTTCTGTATTTTTAAATAAAGACGGAAAGGTAGATAAAACCATATTACCTTCCTTTGTAAGCCAATAGACTATAAAAGTATCATTGAAATAAACAAACCCGACAGGAGTAATTGAATTCGTCTTGTTTTTTGTCTCAACCACACCCTGCCAAAGAGGAGCTTCAGAGCGCCATAAAATACGTTTTGGATTATTAACGTCAAACAAAACTCCCCCTAATTGAAGAAGGTGTTGTTTGTTTTGTTTTACAGAAGCGTTATATATTAACAGTAATCCTTCTTTGGTTTCTATCCCCCCTATAATAGAAATAACATCACTATCAAACATCCCATGTCTAGAAGTAAAAATTAAAAAGGGTTTCTCTTTCCAAAGAGCTAGTGTCCTCGTTGATTGATTTTTTATAAACAAACCATCTCGATATAACAAGAACAAATCTAGTTGTTTGTCATAAATGACAATTGAATGATCTGAATCCCCCTTTGGTATTTTGCTATTACAATGACATTTTTACTTTTTACCTTGCTTTTTCTTATGTAGGTCATTATAAACCCGTCTGAAGTGGCAGAAATAGAAAAATTTTCACAATTTTTTATTTTTTCTTTTTTTGTTGAAGATATGTTGATATCTACTTTTTTAGAACCTGTCTGTGTAGGTAAGTCAGAGACAAAATTTAATCCATCAGTACTCCAAGATAAAGAAAGCGAGCTTCCAGTTTTTTTATCCAACCGCTCCAATACGCATATTCCACCAGTAACGGCAAATACAGCAAGGGGAATTCCTTTTGTTTTTTTAATTGTCTTTGGTTTTTTTAATATACTTTTTTTCATTAGGCCCTGTTATATTTATCTTCAACACGTACCACATCATCCTCATCAAATTGCCCTTTTGATATTTCAAGAATAATCACGTCATCCAGTGGCGCAGAAATACGGTGATTTATGTTTATGGGAACAATAAATTCATCGTTTTCATGTGAATCAGAAATTTTATCTCCAACGATGACTTTGGGATTACCTTTAACAACTCTCCAAAACTCTTCACGAAGTGTGTGGTATTGCAAACTTAACTCTTCTCCTTTATTTATATATAATAATTTAACTGTAGATGGTTCATTCTTTGTAAAAGAAATAAACGTCCCCCATGGCCTTTTGGTGGTAATAGAATCCATAACAGAATTATATCATATCTGTTTAATTGCAATCAATAAAATCTATAGGTATTGACGAAGAAGCCCTAGGGTTTCATCTGGCCCAGAGTCTTGGATAAAATCAACCTCGGTTTCTTTGACGGAAGCGTCATTTCCCCCTTTATATAAAGCATCTCCGACAAAAACAATGTCATCATCAGTGACTTTTAGTAAATCTTTTATTTTTTGTATAGCATAAGCCTTATCTATTCCCTTGTGAGTCACATCAATGGATGTCATGCCTCCTATACGAATTTCAAACTCTGGTATTTTATTCTTTAAAATATGGACGAATTCTTTACGCTTTGTCTGATCAGGGTCCCATGTTTTTTTGACCTCAAGTGGCGCCTCTTGGCCTATAGCTGAAAACGTTATCTGACTACCCCTGTCTTCAACAACTTCTCCATAAGCTTTGCCTAAATTTAGACCTAACTCCATAATGGTTTCATTAAAAGCTCGTATAATTTTTTCACGTTCTTCAGGAGAAAGTAATTCATTATAAGACTGTTTCCAATTATTATTTTCTGTATCATAGATATAACAAGTACTACCGTTTGTTGGAAATAAAAATAAATTCTTGAGAAACTCTGGCTCACAAGAAAAATATGATAAAAATTGTTTTTGAAATTGAGAATATTTGCCTCCAGAAATAATCACTAAAAAATGACGGTGAAGCACTTTGCATAAAACCTCTGCCATTTCCGGAGAAAGTGTTGATTTGCTTTCTGCCAGTGTCCCATCAAGATCACAGACAATTACTTTTTTATTATCCATAGAAATAATTGTACTATTAGTGTATGATTAAACCAAATTTAGATTAGAATAAACAAAAATTATGATACGAAAAATTATTAGTTTTTTTGATAAACTGGAAGATAAAGTCAGAGCAAAATTGAGTCATACACCAATACTTTATGCATTTTTGGGAGGTATCGGGGTAACACTTTTTTGGCGTGGAGTATGGCATCTTGCAGATAATTATAACATGAGTGCTATAGTGTCTATAATAATTGGTAGTATTATTCTTCTTATAACAGGAGCTTTTGTAACCACTTTTATTGGAACTCGTCTGATTATTTCTGGTCTGATTGGTGAAAAAAAACTTGCTGAAAAAACCGCAGAAGAAATTGTGACAGAAGAAAGTGAAATTCAAAAACTTCAAAAAACCCTGAACAAAGTAGAAGAAAAACTAGAAGACATAGAATCGGAAATTAATCAAAAATAAAGGTTTCTTTATTAAATATTTATTTTTTCTCCAGTTTTGATAATATCTCTAACATCATATCGTTCTGATTCTCAAGGTGTATGAGAATTGTTTCAATTTCCTTTTCTGCTTTCGTGTTCACCTCGAAATCAGCTTCCGCTCTGGCTTCTGAATGTCTTCCTTGTAGATTTTGTCCAACCATTATAAGTGGCATAAATAAAATTTGTAAAATATTATTTATAAAAAGAAGAATCAGAAAACTCCAAGATGGGTCAAAAATCATCTCTTTTGGAGCCAAGACATTCCAAAGAATCCATAAAATATTAAATCCAAGAATAAAGAAAAAGAACCCCATTGTTCCGATGTTCTCCGTTACCCAAACAGCAAATTTTTCCAAACGTGTAAGTTTTTCTCTGTGTACTATGTTTATATTACGCAAAGGTTTACCTAAGCTTTTTATTTCTTCAACGGAAAGTGGTATTTTTTTCATCTTATTTATCTTACTTTCTTTGGTTTCTTTTTTTCTTTTTTGTATGTTTCTCCTTTTGCCATATAAATTATAGTTAATTGATAATATTATAAATACTAA
Organism: Candidatus Zambryskiibacteriota bacterium; assembly: GCA_026394815.1. Lineage (GTDB taxonomy): Bacteria > Patescibacteriota > Minisyncoccia > Phycocordibacterales > DATDWN01 > C7867-006. The sequence continues at coordinate 21,514 of JAPLZX010000010.1, forward strand.
ACTATTATTTTGCAGTTAAAACAGTTCTTCTCAATATCTCCCCCGCTTCATCACCATGCATAACATAGATATGCACTCCATTTTCTTTTGCAATATCTACATTATTGACCATACTTTTATTTTTTTCTGGATCAACGTGTATATTTAAATATTCAAAACCTTTGCAAATTCGTTCACGAAGAATAGCTGCTCTTTCACCTATTGTGCCGGAAAAAACAATAGCATCAATCCCACTCAAAACTCCAGCATAGGCACCAATGTATTTGCGAATATTATATATAAAAGCTTCTATGGCAAAATGAGCCCCAGTATGGCCATCTTTTTCTGCATCCAAAAGAACTCTCATATCTCCCGACAAACCACTAAGAGCTAGTAAACCACTCTGCGAGTAGAAAAGTTTTTGTAAATCATCCACATTTTGTGTTTTAGCCAAATATAAAACGGCACCAGCATCTATATTTCCGACCCGTGAGCTCATAACAAGTCCTTCTAGAGGAGAATAGCCCATAGATGTATCCAGACTTTTTCCACCCAAAAGAGCCGTAACACTAGCTCCGCTTCCTAGGTGACAAACAATAATACGGTTCTCTATACCATTGGGTCGACTAGTAAAATCGTGAACAATGCTAGCTATAGAGATACCATGAAATCCGAAACGATAAAGATCTTTCTCTTCTGCAAGTTTTGTTGGAATAGCATATGAACGTGCAACCTGTGGCATTGTCAGATGGAAAGAACTGTCAGAAACAGCAACAACTTTTATGTTTGGAAATAATTTAGCGACAAAACCTAATTCTGTTTGTATTGGTTCTATATGAGTTAAGTCATTTTTTGCCACCATTTCCAATTTTTCAATAAATTCGTTGTCTATAATATGGTCTTTTGTAAAATATTCCCCCGGAGCAACAAGACGAAGCCCAATTAGAGATATAGGATTTGTATCACTTATACAACCTGATTTTTTGGCAACATCACAAAAATGTGCTAGACCATTTTCATACACTTCAGAAATAATTTCTTTTATTGTCTCTCCGGCGTATGTTACAACAAAACCTTCTTTGTCATGTTCAAAATGTGCATCAATCAAAAGATTCTCTCCAGAATAGAGATGATATTTTTTTGATGAACTACCTATATTAATGATTAAGATGTTTTTTTCCATTGCCATTTTGAAATATATTCTGGATCATCCCCGTGCTCTTTTATATAAACCAGATGCTCATCTAAAAGTTTAACATATTTATTACTAATAGAGTTTGCTTTGTCCACTGAAATCACGCCATTTTTACTCAATGTTTCTACCGCCTCTTTAGCTATGTGTAAACGACTTGTTTCGTTTCTTACCTGCATATCAAAAGGTGTTGTAGTTGAGCCCTTTTCTATATATCCGTGGACAGAGAAACGATTCATCACATCTCTTTCATCAAATAAAACTTCTTTCATTGTCTCTGGATAACCATGAAAATTCACTATAACTGGTTTATCTTTTGTGAAATAACCATCAAAAATAGAATCTTGCATTTGTTTTTTGCCAGAACCAATTCCCATCGCAGTTAATTCAAGAATATTAACAAATCTTATCTTAATTTCTGGAGCATCTTCCTTCAAAAAAGTGATGGCTGCCAAACATTCTTTAGTTAAATAGTCCCCAACCGAAACAAAAACTATATCTGGGTTTTCGTCACTTGCAAAATCCCATATCATCACTCCTTGTGATAGCTCTCTTTCTGCTTCAGCTAAAGTTAACCACTCTGGTGAATCTGCTTTGCCGGAGACAAGTACATTTATTTCTTTCTTTGACTCCAAACAACGTTTCAAACATACTAGGGTTGTATTACGGTCTGGTGGAAAATAAACATTAACAAAAGAATTATGTCTCTGGAGAACTGTATCAATAAATCCAGGATTTTGGTGAGAAAAACCATTGTGTTCTTGCCCCCAACCGGGACTTGTTAGAATGTAATTCAGAGATGAAATATCCCCACGCCACGATATCTCACGAGCTATATGAATAAACTTTGCATATTGGTCTGTCATGCTCCCAATAATTTGGACAAATGCTTCATAGGATGGAAACACTGCGTGCCTCCCAGTCAAAACATATCCTTGCATTAATCCTTGAAGTGAGTGTTCAGAAAGCATCTCTATCACCCGCCCATCTCTGGTTAAATCTTCATCATTATCTTTAAGTGGCCAAACAAAGGACCGAGTTGTTGCTTTAAAGATTGCGTCTAATTTATTTGAGTATGTCTCATCTGGAGAAAATATTCTGAAATTCTTATTTGATTCGTTTTCTTCTATTACTCGCCTTAGATATTCACCAGCCGTTTTCATATTACTTACCATTGAAATACCTCGTTCTGCCACCTCGCCCGAATCTTCTGAAACACTGGGCAAAAAAAGGTTTTTATAAACTTTTTCCCCACCAAAACAATGTTTATTATTTCCCATTCGTCTCGCTTCTTCCGGAATAATTGCCTTAATTTCATCTATAAATCCTGTCTCTTTATCAAAAAGTTCGTTAAAATTATAGGAACGAAGCCAGTCCTCAACAGCTTTTAATTCTACTGGGTCAGATTTGGCCAAAGGAGCCGGAACCTGATGGGCAGCAAAATTGCCCTCTATTTTTTTACCATGAAGCTCTTTTATTCCTCCTTCACCTTTAAGTGTAGTCAGAATAATCATTGGAAATCTCGGCGAAATCGGAGATGTTTTTTTAATTTCCTGAATTTCTTTATAACAATCTTCTAATGTCTGCGATAATTTTTCGTGAACATCTTCACCTCCTTCTACAAAATATGGATGATAACCATATCCAGAGAAAAGTGACTCCAATTCTTCATTAGACATTCGACCAAAAATAGTCGGCCCTGATATTTTATATCCATTTCTATGAAGTACGGGCAAAACTGTACCGTTTGTTTTTGGATTAATAAATTTACTCAAATGCCACGCAGTAGCCATGGGTCCTGTTTCTGCTTCTCCATCCCCCACCATTGCCACCGCAATTAAATCTGGATTATCAAGAACCGCACCATAGGCAGTAGAAAGTGAATACCCTAATTCTCCGCCTTCTAGAATTGCTCCGGGAGTACCAGGGTTAGTGTGACTTGGGAAACCGTATGGCCAACTAAAAGCTTTAACCATTTTTTCAAGACCATTTAAGTTTTGGGGAAGATTTGGATAATATTTTGAAAGAGTTCCTTCAATAAATAAGTTAGCCTGAAGTCCAGCAAATCCGTGTCCTGGACCTAGAACAAAAATCATATCCAAATCATGTTCTTTCACTAAAGCATTCAGATGAGCATAAAGAAGATTTACTCCAGGACATGTCCCCCAGTGACCCAGAAGACGAGGTTTTATATCATCAAAGGAAAGTGGCCTCTCTAATAAAAAATTATCTTTTAAAAAAATCTGTGCTGCAGAAAGATAATTAGCCGCACGACAATAGCTTTCAAAATTTCTTGTGTCTATCATATATATATAATAACACTATTTTCTTTGGTTCTGCAAAATTACCACCCAAAATTCTTACCAACATCTTCAGAAGATTCTCGTTTGCGAGCTATTACAATATGGCCATTTTCGGCAATAATTTTTAAAGGAGAAGAAAGCATGCAATGGTGTGAAGCTAAAGCATCTTGGTATGCTCCTGTATCAAAAAACACTATATAAAAAGGATCATTAGGATCATAATCATAATCTGGTAAAGGTACTATTCCGTCCACTCCAGTATAAATATCATCAGAATCACAACTTGAACCAGAAATCCATCCTTCTGTAAGTTTGTCATCAAAACGATTACTGACCGGAGCGACAGCCCATTTCTGTTCAATGGCCCAGGTATCAATAAGATCATTCATAAAACTACCATCTATGACATACCATTTTTTAGCACTTATTCCCTTCTGTGTAATCTTTTTGGTGTCAATTATTTTATAAATAGTAATTTGAGCTGGTGCAACCATATATCTACCCCATTCACAAATAAGATTTGGGTGTGGTACACCTCTTTTTTCAGATTCATTTTTTAAAAGTTCAAAAAGTTTTTCTAAAATCTTATCAACAGGATATTTTCTGGTCCGTTCAAAAGGAATCGGCATACCGCCACCAATATCAATAGTATCAAGTGAACGATTTTTTTCTTTTAGTTTAAAAAATACGTTAAGTGCGTATTTTGTGGAAGCTAAAATATCTCCTAGTTTTTCAAATTTTGAACCAATCCTGTAATGCAAGACTTTCAAATTTTTGAATGGCTCCATCTTTAAAAGTTCTTTTCTTGTAAATCCAAATCTATCAATTGGTTTATTCCAGATGGCTTTTGATTTGACCGGCATATCAAGTCGAATCCCAACATCAAATCTAGAATATTGAAATGATTTTAATTCGTTTGGTCCTTCAATAATTGGTATGACTTTTAATCCTTTATGTTGAAGCTCATCAATCAGATTCATATATTTTTCTGTTTTTGGTCCATTACAAATAATATGCATTTGTTGATTAAACGTTTCTTGTTCAAGCATTTTTTTTACAAGAAATAGTTCGTTAAACGACGCTGTCTCAATATTCGCTCCCTCACCCACCATAGCCATAACTACTTCTTTGGTTTGATTTGACTTCATTGGATAGTGATAATAGAACTTTCCTTGATATTTTAATTTTTTTATAAGCGAAGAAGTTAAATCGAGTAAATCTTCCACTCGCTCATCCAAAATATAAGGAAAAAGGATTTCTAGTGATGTCCCAAATTTTTCTGCCAAATAGCGAATATTATAGACATTGTTGCCTTCTTTAGCGATTAGGTCGCCATCTTTATTGAAATCAAAATATTTGGTATTAAAATCACTAATTCCAAGTTTCCAAAGTTTCCTTGATGCTCTTGCGCGTTTATTCATTTCTTTAAGTAGGTTGTGTTAATAATTTCTAAAGACTTATATTGCGAATAATTCCTGCATCAATAATTGGATCGTCAACTTCACGAATAGCGCCGTAAATACGAATTGTGTCACCTAAAATAAAACGACTAAGTAAAGTTGAATTTCTATTTTTACTAAGAATAGAAGTCTTATCCGTGATGTTTATAACGAAAGACACTCCATTTATTAAAACTTTTATGGATGTTGGAGCAACAGTTCCTGAAACTTCTTTCAAAACTCCTTCGAAATTTTTTGGTTTGTAATAACTTAGGTCAACATAAGTCAACACAGTATTCGCAACTAAGGTTTTTGTACTCAAATCATAATCACCTGCTGTCTTTGTGATAATATCCCCCACCTTAACATGTTCCAAATCAAGAGTTCTAGACCCTTTTGTAAATTGAGTCGTTGCGTTTATGTTAACGGTTATTACTCCAAAATTTTTAACATCAAGCATAAATTTTCTACCAGACAAATCAACACCAGTTACTTTACCAGAAAATGTTGTTTGTTTTTTTTGAACTGAAGAATTTTTAATGGATAATGCAGTAAGTGTTAAAACATCACTACCAGAATCAATTTGACCAGAAGCATCTACTATATCTCCGGTGGAAATTTCAGAAAGAGTGGTTAATTCTCCTGTTCCTCTAAAAAACTTAGTGGAACTGGTTGTTTTTATTGTAAGGCGTAAATATAAATCACCCCAGTAAAGACGAGCAAAAAAGGTGCTACCAGCCACTTGTATTATTTTAGCACTAGAAATAGAAGCTGTTCCATCTTTTGTAATGTTAACCTCTGAACTAGAAAAGGCTTGTGTAAAAGCAAAAGGTACTAAAATAAGTAGGATTATCAACGTAAAAATGAGTTTATTTTTCATATGTTTTATTATATCAAATTCTAGCTGCGAGACTTGGAACATGAGTACATTTCTCTCCCGCGCCCCTCAAGTTTGCCGTCGTAAACTTTTGGGCTAGGTATGAGATTGAATTAATAATAATTTCTTTTCTCTCCTCCAACCTTTTATCTCAGTTTCGCGTCTTCGAGCTTCTGTAAGTGTCCGAAAATTTTCAGAGTGAACAAGTATAACTGGACGACGAATTTTTGTGTAATGTGCTCCTGATTTTAGATTGTTATGCTGTACCAATCTTCTTTTTAAATCATTAGTACATCCAACATAAAAAGACTTGTCCACACATTCTAAAATATAGGTAGTATACATAAATTTATTTCTCTTCGTCGTTTCGCTCGCACTGGAACCTCTTCGCACTAGAGGCCGAAGGCACTGAGATTTGAGAGATTACAACAAAATTATAATGTAACACTTCGTCGTAAACTCCTCAGTGACTTCGATTCTCGCTACGCTCAAATCGAAGTGCTGCGAGACTTGGATTCGAACCAAGATAAATAGATCCAGAATCTATTGTCCTACCATTAGACGATCTCGCAATATTTGAAACAATACCCCAAAAATACAAGTTTTACAAGAAAAGAATGTTATAATAGTCACATTACAAACCTAATTATATTTTTATGGCAACATCAAGACAAAAAAATGCAGCGAGAAAAAATATTAAAAAAGCTCAATCAAAATGGAAAACTATGACAAAAAGGCAACATAGTCTTGCCCAACCACAAGGTCGTTCTAGAATAAAACCCGGAGTTACCGGTAAAGGAAAATTTTATCGCATTGAAATTCGTCCAAAGAGTGAATTTACATCTTTTCGTGTTCAAGATGTTGGTAAAAAGGGCGGTTTAGAAAGATTGGCGGGAAGACGCGGAAGTGGAAGTTGGGATACAGTCACTTGGCTTATTAGCAAAAAAGATGCTCATGTTACTGGAAATAAAACTTTAGTGATTGATGGTCTAAAAGCTAAAAGTGTATTAAAACAAATTAGTGGGAATATTAATTATCTTAAAGGAGATATATTCACTGCGAAACCACGAAAAAACGTTCCTGAAAAATCAAAACCAACCGCAGCGCAAAGGAAAGCTCAAATGACAAATATCAGAAAAGCACAAAAAGCTAGAAAAAAATA
>JAPLZX010000007.1 GCA_026394815.1 Candidatus Zambryskiibacteriota bacterium
AAAAAAAAAAAAAAAATCTGCTTGAAGATTATCTTTTAACGCGAGGAGTTGGATTTGGAGCGGAAACACGACGAAGGATTCTTCTGGGAACATATGTTTTGTCAGCTGGTTATTATGATGCTTACTATGGCAAAGCCCAACTTACAAGAAAAGTTATTCAAAAAGAATTTACTGAAGCGTTTAAAAATGTTGATTTGATTGCTACACCAACAGCTCCAGTTCCAGCATGGAAGATTGGCGAAAAAATGAATGATATTTTGGCTATGTATCTTGCGGATGTGTTTACTGTTACTGCTAACATTGTTGGTATTCCTGCTGTTTCATTACCCTGTGGATTTATGGAAGCAGAAGGAAAAAACCTACCCCTTGGTTTACAACTTATGGCATCACATGGACAGGAAAACATTCTCTTTTCAGCTGGCAAGACTTTTTTAGGTGAGTAATTTTTAAAAAAAATTTGTTATACTATATTGTATGGCAGATGAAAAAAAACCAGAGGCAAAACCAGCAGAATTATCGTGGTTTTCTCATCCAGACCCCTTCGTAGAGATTGTGTGGTTAGGATTATCTACACTTGTTATTTTGTATTTAATAAATGGATTTATTTCCATGTTTGATTCTAGTAGTTTTTCTATTTTTGAGTTTGACATAACAAAAGCAAAATCTTTATTTTGGGAAATTTTTTCATATCTAAAATATATAATAATACTGATATCATTACTGCTTTCCTGGGGGATTGTTTATCTTTATAAAAAAGTAGTTCTTTTAAGAGAAGAAGAAGCCAAACTATTTTATATAGAAAACGTAGGGCCTAAAGAAATGGGGAATCCGCAGTGGGAGAAAATATTGAATTACGTTGAGTCAACAAATGAAAATGATTGGAGATTAGCTATTCTTGAAGCGGACATCATGCTCAACACATTGCTTGATAATTTGGGGCTTCCCGGTGAAACAATGGCAGATAAATTGAAAGCTGTTGAAAAAAGTGATTTTACTACCATAGATAACGCATGGGAAGCTCACAAAATTCGTAATCAAATTGCACACGAAGGGGCAACTTTTGTTATGAATCAACAGGAATCTAAAAGAGTTATAAGCCTATATCAATCAGTTTTTGAAGAGTTTAGGATTATTTAATATTGATTGAATCGTTAGTTTATGATATTATCATACCCGTTAGGTTAATAGCGGGGTAGAGAAGCAGTATCTCGGTAGGCTCATAACCTGCAGACCCACGTGCAAGTCGTGGCCCCGCAACAAGAAAACAAATATCCCCGAATGGGGATTTTGTTTTCAGCATTTTTCTGCTATATTTCTAATATTGCCGGCGTAGTTCAATGGTAGAACGGGGGACTCATAAGCCTCAAAAAATGGTTCAATTCCATTCGTCGGCACAAAATTTTTGCAGAGAATCAAAAAACCTGCTAAATTTTGACAATGCGGTCGTAGCTCAATTTGGTTAGAGCACTCCCCTGTCACGGGAGAGGTTACCGGTTCAAGTCCGGCCGGCCGCGCAACGAAATAGAGCTATAGAAATATGGCTCTATTTATGTATACTGATTGGACGAAATAACTGGTATACTTATTTTATGAAGACATATGATTCGTATTCAAAATTAATAAAACCTTCTTGGTCACCACCATCCTGGATTTTTGGCCCAGTTTGGACTTTTCTTTATGTTTTGATATTTTTTTCTTTTGGCAGTGTGTTTTTAATGGTGTGGCAAAGTAAAATTTCCTTTATAATAGCGTTGCCGTTTATTCTTAATTTGATTTTTAATTTTTCTTTTACCCCATTACAATTTGGGCTAAAAAACAATTTTTTAGCCGCGATTGATATTCTGCTCGTTCTGGCGACAATTTTCTGGGCTATGATTGTTATTTACCCACACACACAGTGGATTTTCTACCTTCAAATTCCATATTTACTTTGGGTTTCATTTGCAACTATTTTACAACTAACTATCACTTTTTTAAATTCATAATTGAATATTAATTGGAATATAAATTATAGTGTTGCTTATTCGTTCAAAGCTGGTTTCTCGCCTGCACCATACCTGCGCAGGCAGGAGGCAGGTGATGTCGTCTAGTGGTGTAGAAATTCGTTTTCAACTTGAAAAACAGGATTAGTAAAAACCTGTATAATTAAATACATCATGAAATTTTTATTTGAAGAGTTGTTAGAAGAAGGAATCATTAAATCTAGACCAAACAGATTTATTATGCATGTTTTAATTGATGGACAATTAGAAAAATGTCATTGTCCTTCTACAGGAAGAATAGGGGATGTAAAATTTAACAATGTTCCATGTCTTCTTTCTAAAAGCAAAGATGTGAAGAGAAAAACTAAATATACAGTTGAAGCCTTTTCTTTTGATAAATTAAACAAATCAAATAAAAAGTGGGTAGGAATAAATCAGACAAAAGCTAATAAATATGTAGAATTTTTTATCAAATCAAATCTATTAAAAAATATGTTGGGAAAAGTTAAAGAAGTAAAAAGAGAGGTAAAACTAGGGGAATCAAGAATAGATTTTTTAATAAACAAAAAAGATTATTTGGAAGTTAAAACACCATTGATGCTTATTACTACAAAAGAGCATAAAAATCATGAAGAAAACGGGAAACCTTTCACTAGTTTTGACAGAATGATAAAACACTTTAAAGATATTTCTGAATCTATTAAAAGTGATTCAAGAGCTATTTTTTTACTTTGCAATCTATACAATGCGGAGCCGTTTAAAGTTCCAGAGCCAAAATTTTCAGAAAAAAAGATAGTTAATGCGGCAAAAAGAGCACACCTTAAAGGATTAGAAACCTGGCAAATAAATCTTAAAATAGAAAAAAATGGCATAAGTCTGATAGATTATTTTAAACTAAATCTGTTTTAGTATGGTTTTTATCCCATAAATATTTGATAGAGAATTTTATGTATAATAGAGATATGGCTAGTTTTGATTACACTAAAGAGGAGATAAAACTTTTTCACAAACTGAATTCACCAAAAAAGATACAGGATTACATTAATTCTTTGGAATTTAACTTTAATGAAGATTGTGTATTTATTTCTCCACGACTTGTTATAAAAAATCATACAGCGGATTGTCTAGAAGGAGCTATATTTGCAGCAGCTGTTTTAGAGTTTCATGGAGAAAAACCGCTGGTTCTAGATTTACGATCTTTAAAAAAACCTTTTGACTATGATCATATAATAACAGTATTCAAGCGGGACAATTGTTTTGGTGCAATATCAAAAACTAACCATGCAGTTTTGCGTTATCGTGAACCTATTTATAAAACAATAAGAGAATTAGTAATGTCTTATTTTCACGAATACTTTTTGGAAAACGGCAAAAAGACCTTAAGAGAATATTCAAAACCTTTTGATTTGAGAACCATTAAACATATGAACTGGCGCACAACAGTCGATAATATTTGGGAAATTCATGAGATTTTAGATAGAGTGAAACATTATCCAGTATTATCCTTAAAACAAATAAAAAATTTAAGGAAAGCAGATAAAATAGAAATACAAGCTGGTAAAATTGTTGAATATCGCAATAACTGATATACTCAAAACCATATGAATTGTTATTATAAATGTCGAAATTCAATAATTCATTTCTTTTACACACGACTTTTAAAGCCTATATTGTTTTTATTTGACCCAGAAGATATTCACAATCTTTTTTTAAAAGTCGGTTCTTTTTTAGGGAGATTTGGTTTAACTAGATGGAAAACAAAAATTCTTTTTGGTTACAAAAATCCAAAGCTTTCCCAAAAGGTTTTGGGGATAAATTTTGAAAATCCCATAGGTCTTTCGGCTGGTTTTGATAAGGATATCGTTCTCACAAACATTATTTCATCAGTTGGTTTTGGTTTTGAAGAAGTTGGTTCTGTAACGGCCAAGGCCTACGAAGGCAATCCAAGACCTCGCCTATGGAGACTACCAAAAACAAAAAGCCTAGGTGTTTGGTTTGGATTAAAAACTAAAGGAGCAAAAGTTCTTTCTAAAGAGTTATCACAAAAAATTCGTAGATTGCCGATTGGAGTCAATATCGCTTTTACAAACTGTAAAGAAAATTTAGATATTTCTTCGGCTATTCCTGATTATGTCTCTGGGTTTATGATGATGGAAAAATATGCCGATTATCTGACGATTAATTTGAGTTGCCCGAATACTTCTGGTGGAATGCCTTTTTTGGTTCCAGAAAATTATGAAAAATTAATGATTGAGATTGACAAAATACCAACCAGAAAACCAATATTTGTGAAAATTTCTCCAGATATGAGTCATGAAGATATTGATATGTTTTTGGAAATAAGTGCAAAACATAGGATGCACGGAATTATTTGTTCAAATCTTACAAAAAAATTTGATATATCAAAAATAAAAGATCCAATACCTCCACACGGGGGATTATCCGGGAAATTAGTTTTTCCTAAAGCTTTGGATTTACTTTCTTATATGTATAAAAAAGTAGGCAACAAATACATTTTTATTTTTTGTGGTGGAATATTTTCTGCGAACGATGCGTATAAAGTAATACGCCAAGGCGCGACTTTGATGGAACTTATTACAGGCATGATATTTGAAGGGCCACAAGTGATAAGTGAAATCAATCGTGGGCTTGTTGAGAGACTGACTCGTGATGGTTTCAAAAATATCAGCGAAGCTATTGGGATTGATAATCAATGACAATAATGTAGTATATCGGGAATAAGCCGGGGTAGTTCAATGGTAGAATGCCGTCTTGGTAAGACGGATGTCGAGAGTCCGATTCTCTCCCTCGGCTCTAGGGTTTATTAATTAATATAAAAATATGGAAGGAGCACCCAACGAAGAAGTATTATTAACTGAACTTAAAACACTACTTCATGAAGCCCAAGATGAAGATAGACTTAAAAATACATATTATGTCCAGGATGAAATCGTTAAAAAAGTCAAGGGTTTGAGAAAAAAATATCCAGATTGGCAAAATTATAGGGTATATCATTTGCTCGTGGGAAGTGATTTACTTGAACCAACCAAATATTTTGATTTTCCTGGGGATGATTCAATAGAGAAATTTATTCGTTCATTATGAACTAAGTCGAATAAAGTATGCCAAAGTAGCTCAGTTGGTAGAGCACGTCTTTCGTAAAGACGGGGTCGTCGGTTCAATCCCGACCTTTGGCTCAAATTTTTCCTTTGAGTAAAAGCGGTTCTTTTGGTATAATCAGCCAGCAATGATAAAAGTATTAAAAAACAGTTTAAGCGTTATTTTTATTGTGATTTTAGCAATAATACCGCTAATTATATGGTTTTTTATGAGTCCTTTGGCTCTTCGTTTTTCGTCCTCATCAACCTCTTTTCGTAGTCTAGGTCAATTAACAGGTCTTTCGGGAATGGCTTTACTCTCAATTAATTTTATCCTAGCGGCTCGTTTTAGATTTTTGGACAAATTATTTAATGGGTTAAATGTGGTTTATATTAAACATCATCTAATTGGAGCTATTGCTTTTTGTCTTTTACTTTTTCACCCAACATTTTTAATCATTCAATATCTCTATATTTCTTTAAAATCATCTTTTCTTTTTATCTTTTCAATGCAGAACTGGGCAATAAATTTGGGTGAATTAAGCCTGCTTGTTTTTATTGTTCTGATGGTTTTCACTTTCTATTTCAATTTTAAATATCAAAATTGGAAAAATACTCATAAATATTTAGGTATCGTTTTACTTCTTGGTGGCCTACATATGTTGTTAATACCCAGTGATATCTCTAATAATGTTACTTTAAAATATTACATGCTTGGTTTAGCTATTATTGGGGCTTACTCTTATTTTTATAGAACTATTTTAGGAGTCTATAAAAAAGGAGAATATAAATATAAATTAGAAAAAATAATAAAAGTAAATGATAATGTAGTTGAATTAAAGCTTTCACCTTTAGCTCGAAAAATTAAATTTCTTCCTGGGCAATTTGTTTTTTTAAGATTTGACAATAATGGTATTCTTTCAGAATCACATCCTTTTTCCATCACTTCTTGTACTGATGATGATAATTTATCTTTGGGCATAAAAACACTAGGTGATTATACTTCAATGGTTTATTTATTGAAACCGGGAGCAATTTGTTTGATTGAGGGGCCTTTTGGTGCTTTTTCTTATACAAAATCTAATTCCAAAAGACAAATTTGGATTGCTGGGGGCATTGGCATTACACCTTTTTTGAGTATGGCTAGACAGATTAATTCTGGTAAGGTAGACAAAAATTATAAAATAGACCTTTATTATTCTGTAAAAAATAGTAATGAAGCGGTGTTTAGTGATGAGCTTGCAGAAATATCAAAACAAAATGATAATTTTAAATTTTATCAGCATTTTTCTGAAAAAGATGGTCGTATATCAGCCAATTCGGTTGTAAAAAACAATTCAGACATTCATAATGTTGAAATCTTTCTGTGTGGCCCGTCAGAATTTATGCGGAGCCTAAGAAGTCAATTTGTAAAACTAGGTTTTGATAACAGTAAAATTTATTCAGAGGAATTTAGTTTATAAAATATTATGAAAAAATATGTAACCACATCTTTATTTGTTTTTTGGGCAATCACTGTGGCTGTGCTTGTGGCTGGTTTTATTTCTTATAATAATAGCCAATCTATTACTGGTTCTAATGTTGGTAGCACTAATCAAACTGGGGGGACTGTCCCAGGAATAAATTCAAACACTACTCAAAAAACTTTGAATCTAACCATGACTGAATTAGCCAAACACAATTCATCACAAAGTTGTTGGCTTTTAATATCTGGTAAAATTTACGATGTTACTTCTTACCTAAATCAACATCCAGGTAATGCTAGCAACATCCAGGTAATGCTAGTACTATTTTACCAAGTTGTGGCACTGATGCGACCCAAGCTTATGCAACTAAAGGATCAAAAGATAGACCACATTCTTCTAATGCTACTGCATTACTCGTTAATTTTTTTATTTTTAATTTAAATCAAAGTATAAAAACTAGCTCGAATACAAATACAAACAACCTGGCGAACATCTTAACAACTTCAACCCCAACTCCAACTCCAAAATCAACCTCTATACCTGTTACAACCCCAATTACACCACCAGTTACCCCAAACATAACCCTAACTCTTTCTACTACTGAATTAGCCAAACACAATTCATCACAAAGTTGTTGGCTTTTAATATCTGGTAAAATTTACGATGTTACTTCTTACCTAAATCAACATCCAGGTAATGCTAGTACTATTTTACCAAGTTGTGGCACTGATGCGACCCAAGCTTATGCGACTAAAGGTGGTACCGGGTCTCATTCTTCTAATGCCACAGCGATATTAGGCGCTTATTATATTGGGAATCTAGATCAAACAGTTGCCACTACTCCAACAAATCCAACTTCCACCCCAGTTCCAACCCCCGTTGTTCCATCTGGAGTAAATAGAGAAAATGATGATTAATTTTATCGGTAAAAATATGGATGAAAAAAAAGATGAGTTAAAAAAAGAATTAGATAATCTAGAACAGGAAATGACAAAAACTGATTTTTGGTCTAACAAAGATAAAGCTCAATTAATCATTCGTCGTGTCCAAGAACTAAAGGCAGAAATCGAAGGTGTTGGTAAATATGATTCAGGCGATGCTGTGATGACTATTTTTTCTGGAGCAGGAGGAGATGATGCCGAAGATTTTTCTGCCATTCTGTTAAAAATGTATTTCAAATTTTTTGATAAGAAAGGTTTCGTTGTTTCAACTTTACATAAAAATGAAAATGATCATGGTGGATATCGCAATATAACTGTAGAAATTTCTGGGAAAAACGCTTACGGAGTTCTAAAAAACGAATCTGGTGTACATCGTCTTGTTCGTATCTCTCCATTTAATGCAAAATCTCTGCGTCATACATCTTTTTCTATGGTAGAAGTGATTCCAAAATTTGAAAAATCAACTAAACTAAACGATTTAGATATCCCAGAAAGTGATATTCGTGTTGAACTTTCTCGATCATCGGGTCCAGGGGGGCAGAATGTAAATAAAAGAGAGACGGCAGTACGAGTGGTGCATATTCCAACCAATTTATCCGCACAAAGTGATAATGAACGCTCACAAGCTCAAAATAAAGAAAAAGCTATGCAGATTTTATATGGCAAAATATATAAAGCATTGGAAGAAGAGAGAATATCAAAAGAAAAGGGAATGTATATCTCCAAAACGACGCAAATTGAGTGGGGAAATCAGATTCGCTCCTATGTTATGCATCCCTATAAAATGGTCAAAGATCATCGCACAGGTGTAGAAACAAGCAATATAGACGCAGTTTTGGATGGTGAAATAGATGAATTTCTAGAAGCCGAAAAAAATCTGTAATTATTTTTACCCTGAAATCTATATTTAAATTAAGGCTTTAACATAGCCATTTTTTGACAAAAACTTGACAACAAAATTGTAAAACATACTGGTGAATAAAATCATTGACTTGTCAAGGGGTAGTATATATAATGATTTTCGGAGGAAATTAAGTATGGTAACTAATGATCATGACCCGAAGACTAACCCATGGGGTGGTGACGTGGTGGGTAATAGAACCGTGCTTTACAGGTTTGAGGCCGGGTACTCAGATCGCTCTGTGAAGAGAGTTGCATGGAAATTCTCAGACGTTAAAAGTGATAGTTCCTTGTCCAGCTGGAAACGTTGGGCTAAGGACAAGCAAGTTCATCATGTCGCGACTGACGAGGAGATGCAGCGCGGTCGGCCGGGATCCAGAGGAGAGCATTCTTGGGTGGTTGAAGATAAGAGATATAATAACAGCCATCCCAGAGGTTTAGGATGCACCTCTAGAAGCTCGTCTTCTTTGGGTAGCCCGTTCTGCCGTAGCATAGGTGGACGTGATTAAATTGACAAGGCTTTTATTGGAGTGAGATTGCTCGAGATTTGAGGGCGGAGAGTTTCTCTCCGCCTTTTGTAATATAAAGTTTTGCTTACTACGTCTAAAGAGTTATACTAGAGGCATGATTCATTTTGACAAAGTATCAAAAATCTACCCAGACAACTCTGTCGCTCTGGAAGATGTCTCATTTTCAGTTGAACCAAAAGAGTTTGTCTCTATTGTAGGACATTCGGGGGCAGGAAAGACGACATTATTAAAAATGTTTCTTGCAGAAGAAAAACCAACTAAGGGAAAGATTTTTTTTGAATCAACTGATATAAGCACACTTAAAAAAGGCCAAATCAATGATTTTCGTCGCAAGGTTGGTGTGGTTTTTCAGGATTTCAGACTTCTGCCGGACAGAAATGTTTACGAAAATATTGCATTTGCTATGGAAGCGGCGGGGCGAGAGGATGAAGAGATAGAAGCAGATGTTCCTCATGTTCTAGAACTAGTTGATCTTAGTAAAAAAATATGGAATTTCCCGCACGAACTTTCTGGAGGGGAAAAACAGAGAGTTTCTATTGCCCGAGCCATAGTCAATCAACCTGATGTAGTTATAGCAGATGAACCAACAGGCAATCTGGATCCTTTGAATACATACGACATCGTTCAAATTTTAAAAAAAATAAATGATTTGGGTACTACCGTTATACTGACAACTCACAACAAGGGAGTTATTGATTCTCTAAAGAAACGTGTTTTGACGATGGAAAATGGTAGGATAATCCGGGACGATAAGGAAGGTAAATATGTAATATAACTTCCATATTTGGCGCATTTTTTCGTTGAAATGTAAAAAATAATTCTCACCTTACGACAAGTAAGGCTCGAATTCTTTTTCACATTTCGCCTCAAACTGCATCCAAATCTGAAAGTCATAAAATTAATGATATAATAAACATATGATGTGGATTAAAATAAAAAGAATAGTACACTCTGGATTCTATAGTTTTTGGCGTAATGGCTTTGTCTCTTTATCATCAATTTTAGTTATGGTAGTAACGCTTTTTGTTATAGGTTCTACCATTTTTTCCGGAGCAATCTTAAGTTCTACTTTAAATCAAATTAAGGACAAGGTTGATATAAATGTTTATTTTTTAACTACGGCGAATGAAGACGAAATTCTAGCTTTAAAGAAAAATCTTGAACAACTTCCAGAAGTAGCCCCTCCGGTGGTTTATCTATCCAAAGAAGAAGTTCTTGCTAGTTTTAAAAAACGACATCAAAATGATGAATTTACTCTTCAAGCTCTTGATGAATTAGGGGAAAATCCTCTTGGAGCAACTTTAAACATAAAAGCAAAAGACCCTTCACAATATGAGAGTATAATAAATTTTTTTGGTCTCAAGGGGACCGAGTGCAGTTCACTTGAAAGTAAGTTCCCAATCATTGATAAAGTTAATTATTGTCAAAACAAAGATGCGATTGATCGTCTAACCAATATAATAAATTCAGCAAATCGTCTTGGTTTTATATTAACCATTTTCCTTATTATTATTTCTGTGTTGATTACATTTAATACGCTTCGTCTAGTTATCTATATGTCGCGTGATGAGATAAACGTTATGCGTCTAGTGGGGGCTTCTACTAACTATATTCGTGGACCATTCTTTGTTGCTGGAGCTATTTATGGATTTATATCAGCAATTATCACTTTAATACTTTTTTATCCTATTACGATTTGGCTTGCTAATACCACAGAGAGTTTTTTTGTTGGTCTTAATATTTTTCACTATTACACAGCAAACTTTGGAGAGATTTTTCTCATTATAGTTGGTTCTGGTGTGGCTATCGGGGCGATATCAAGTTATCTGGCTGTTCGTAAATACCTTAAGGTTTGATTATGGCAAAGAAAAATCACAAATACATTTTTGTTGTAGGAGGGGTAATATCTGGAGTCGGGAAAGGGATAGCCTCATCATCTATTGGTAAAATTCTTCAAGGGAAAGGTTTCAAGGTCAACCCAATAAAAGTTGACCCTTATTTAAATGTGGATGCTGGAAATATGAATCCAACCGAACATGGAGAAGTTTTTGTCCTAGATTCTGGTTTAGAAACTGATCAGGATATGGGTAATTATGAACGATTTTTAGAGGTGAATTTAAGTAATGATGATTACATAACTTCTGGAATGATTTATAAACACGTTATAGAAAAAGAACGCAATTTGGAATATAAAGGTAAGTGTGTAGAAGCAATCCCTCATATTACGGAGGAGATTATAAAGCGATGGAAAAAATCTTCCGATTATCACCAATCAGACATTTCTCTTATTGAAATAGGAGGCACAATAGGTGATTATCAGAATATTCTTTTTATTGAGGCTGCCAGAATTCTTAAGATTAAATATCCTCAAGACGTGATGTTTATTATGGTTTCTTATCTTCCGGTACCAGGTTCTTTAGGTGAAATGAAAACTCGTCCAACGCAAAATGCGGTTAGACAACTCAATTCCTATGGTGTTCAACCAGATATCATTATTGCTCGTGGCACAGAGCCATTAGATCACAGACGTAAAGAAAAAATTGCTTTTTCCTGTGCAATACCGGTAGAAAATGTTATTTCTGCGCCGGACATTAAAAGTGTTTATGATGTACCTATTAATTTTGAGAAAGATAAAATCAGTAGCATTATTTTGAAAATATTTCATATGCGCACAAAAGCACACAATGGAGAATTGAATGAATGGAAAAAATTTGTTCAAAAACGAGCTAGAGCAAAAAAAGAACTTAGTATTGCTGTGGTGGGCAAATATTTTGATACTGGAGATTTCATACTTTCTGATGCTTATGTTTCTGTTATCGAAGCGGTGAAGTTTTCATCATATTGGAAAGGTGCTTACATAAAACTTACCTGGATCAATTCAAAAGATTATGAAAATAATCCGAAAAAAATAACAGAACTTAAAAATTTTGATGGAATCATTGTTCCGGGTGGGTTTGGTGAGTCAGGTATAGAAGGTGTAATTATGGCTATTAAATTTGTTCGCGAAAATAAAATCCCATATCTTGGTCTTTGTTATGGTATGCAATTAGCTGTTGTTGAATATTGTAGAAATGTTTTAGGTTGGTCTGATGCTCATACCGCAGAGATAAATCCAAATAGTTCTCATGTTGTTATTGATATTATGCCGGAGCAAAAGAAACTTTTGGAAGAAAATAAATATGGTGCCACAATGCGACTCGGAGCTTACCCCGCAATATTAAAAGAGGGGACTATNAGAACTTGCTGATATTAGAGAAAAATACGCAGATGAAAGAAGAACAAAAATCGTAAAACATGGAGTTAAGGAAATTTCAGAAAGACACCGTCACCGCTATGAAGTTAATCCAGAATCCATAACGGAAATAGAAAATGCTGGCATGATTTTTTCTGGTGTATCTCCAGACGGAAGACTTATGGAAATAGCCGAATTACCAAAATCAATTCATCCATTTTTCCTTGGTACGCAATTTCATCCGGAATTCAAAGCAAGACCACTTCATCCACACCCACTATTCACTGCTTTTGTGGAAGCATGTTTAAAAACTAAAATAAAACAATGATACAAGTTGGGATTGGGCTCTCTTTTGTGGCGATGCTTTGCTGGGGATTCGGTGATTTTTTAATTCAAAAATCTTCAAGAAAAATAGGGGATTGGGAAACGTTATTCTTTATAACTTTTTTTGGGTCTATTATACTTATTCCTTTTGTTTGGGAATCTCTACTTAGTGTTATAACAAACCAGAGCGGTGAGTTATTTATTTTAATAATTGCAAGTATTGTAATCTTTATTGCCGCACTTATTGACTTTGAAGCACTTAAAGAAGGAAAACTATCTATTGTAGAACCTATATGGTCTTTAGAGGTTCCAACATCTGCAATATTAGCTTACTTTATCATTTCGGAGGTGATATCTGTGTGGCAAATAATACTTATCATCTTTTTGATTATTTTTTTGGTTTTGGTGGCGTTTAAAGAAAAAAGTTTCAATAAAAAATTTTTTCTTGAAAAAGGTGTGATTATTGCATTTTGTGGAGCATTTCTTATGGGGGCTGCAAACTTTTTTATGGGGTGGGGTGGAAGAATCTCTAATCCCTTAATGGTAGTTTTTTTCACGAATATGTTTATGGTTTTTGCTACTTTAATATTTATCTTTTATAAAGGAGGAATTACCAGACTTACTCATCATTTAAAAAACAATTACTCGTTATTATTGCCGATGGCTATTTTTGATAATGTGGCATGGGTTGCGTTTGTATTTGGTATGAGTATGGCTCCTATTGCGGTGGTAACAGCACTTTCAGAAAGTTATATTATTGTGGCTGTGCTTTTGGGGATAGGTATAAACAAGGAAAAATTACAGTTTCACCAAAAAATTGGACTTGTTGGTGCGGTAGTGACAGCCATCATATTGGCGGTTATAACATCCTCATGATTTTTCTTGTAGAATCAGGTTTTTTGAGGTATGTTATAAAGAATAAAAAATAGTTTTTATGGACCAGAAGACGATAAATACATACGATGAATTAGCAGAAGAATATGATAAAGAAACCGTTGATTTTTGGAATAGATTTCCTAGAACTATATTTGATAAGTTTATTGGGCTGACAAAAGGTAAGGTGTTGGATGTGGGTAGTGGTCCAGGGAGAGATGGTTCAATACTTAAAGAGGCTGGTCTTGATGTTGTTTGTCTTGATGCGTCGGAGTCAATGATTAAACTTTCCAAGGAAAGGGGATTAAATTCTGTGGTCGGGGATTTTAATTCTCTACCATTCAAAAACGAAAGTTTTGAAGGAGTTTGGGCTTACACATCTTTACTTCATATACCAAAATCAGAAGTTAAAAAACCACTTTCTGAAATACAAAGAGTTTTGAAACTAGGAGGAATATTTGGTCTAGGTTTAATCGAAGGGGAGACAGAATTATATAGAGAAAGTTCTGGAGTCGATAAACCTAGATGGTTTAGTTTTTATAAAAAAG
>JAPLZX010000008.1:0-14842 GCA_026394815.1 Candidatus Zambryskiibacteriota bacterium
AAATATCTACTTCTTTTCGTTTAAATATGGAAGCATTACCTATATACCAATCTTGGAGTTTATAATAAGCCCTGCGAATAAAATTTTTACCCCAAAATTCAAAAGGTACCTTTAACACCATTCCAAGGACTCCCCTTGGAATCCATAATATTCTACGATAAGCAAAAGGTGCAAGGTAAATATTATATCCACCAAATAATTCATCAGAACCCTCACCAGACAAGACCACAGTTACATGTTTTCTAGCTTCGCGAGCAACAAAATATAATCCAATAGCTGAAGGGTCTGCCACCGGTTCATCGAAATGATATATAGCCTTGGGTAAAATATTGAAATACTCCTCCGCACCAATTTTTATTTCAACATGATCCGTGCCGAGAAAGTCAGATGTTTCGCTGGCCTCTTTCCCTTCTGTTAGAGTATCAAACCCAACTGTAAATGTTTTGATTTTTTTATCCCCACGAATTTCTTGCATTAAAGTTGTAATAATAGAACTATCTACTCCCCCGGAAAGAAATGCTCCAACAGGCACATCAGCTATCATATGATGAGCAACGGAATCTTTTATGGTTTTATAAATTGTTTTAGTTGTTTTGTGTTCATCAAGAGCGGCATTTTGTTGAAATTCAAAAGACCAATATTTTTCTATATGAATTTCATCGGTTAAAAGATTTATGGATAAATAATGTGCCGGTGGAAGCTTATAAACATTTTTGAAAAAAGTCTCGGCAAGTGGGTTGTATTGAAAAGAAAGAAAATTATAGACGGCATCATCATTTACCTTTGGAACAAAATTAGGGAAAGATAAAAAGCTTTTTATTTCTGAAGAATATGCAACTATTTTTTTATTTTCATTCACAAGATAATAAAGAGGTTTTATACCAAAAAAATCTCGGGCAATAAATATATTTTTTGTCTCTGTGTTGTAAATACAAAAAACAAACATTCCCCGTAATTTTGGTAACATCTTTTCTCTATATTCCTCAAACATATGTAAAATTACTTCTGTATCAGTTTGAGTTTTAAATACATATCCTTTAGCGATTAATTTCTCTCTAAGTTCTTTATAATTATAAATTTCTCCATTAAAAAATATGAGCAGGTTTCCATTTTCTGAACTAACCGGTTGTCTCCCGGTGGAAAGGTCGATAATCGATAGCCTACGCATACCCAAAGCCACATTATTATCAATATAAAAACCATCATCGTCTGGCCCGCGATGAATAATTTTGGCTATCATATCACCTATTACCCGCTCTTTTTCTTGTATTTTAGGATTTAAAATTCCTGCTATTCCACACATAAAAACAGTATACCTCAAAAGAGTGAATTGTGTCCAAAATACACTTTAATTAACCTGCGATATATATTCCTGGCTAGCTTTTACTAATTTTGAAACATCTTGGAATCGTCCTCCTAAGGTAGAACCAAGAACAACCACTACAATAGGCCTGCCGATGGAGGAATCAAAGACTACAACAAGATTTCCTCCAGCTATATCTGTATATCCTGTTTTTGAAGCTAAAAGTCCTGGTATTTGATTTGCCTCGATGTTTGTATTTTTTGCAGGATGTATTTTATCTAAAGAAGATATGTCCATGGTTTGATATTTAGTTGCTTCTAAAATTTCAGGCTGATTAATTAAAATATATTGCACAAGTTTACTGACATCAATAGCAGAACCATAACCACCAGATAATACTCCGTCATCCAAACCACTTTCATTTATAAAATATGTTTGTTTTAATCCTAACTCTTGAGCTTTTTCATTCATTTTTGATATAAAATCTTTTCTGCCTAAATCATAATCATCAGTTTTTAAACTCATCGCCCCAATTACAGAAGCAACTGATCTTGCTCCATCATTTGAAGAAACCATAAGAGAAAAATCCAAAAGATCTTTAAGTTTCCAAGATTCTCCTACTAATAATCCTGTGTCCCCTTCCTCTTGCAAGAATTCTTTTCTAATAGTAATGCGAGAATTTTTTGGTATTAATTCTATTGCAGTAAGAGCTGTCATTAGTTTAGTAATGGAAGCAAGTGGTAATTGGACAAATTCATTTTTTTTGAAGATTACTTCGTTTTTTACAATATCAAAAACATAAGCAGATTTTGCTTCAAGATTTATTTCACCAAAAATACTAGAACTACTTTTTTGATTGTAAACAATAACTTCCTTTTTTACTGGCTTATTAAGAGCCCCATATATTACAAAAACCATATAAACAATAGAAACAACTAAAACTGCATTTAAAAATAATAACTTTTTAGATATTGTTTGTGTTTCTTCCATTTTTTTATTCTAATTCTTCTTTTTCTTCATCCAATTCTTCCTCATTTTCTTCTACAACTTCTAATTTTTTTCTTACCTCCTCATATTCCGGTAGCTCTGAAATATCACTCAATCCCAGATATCTCAAAGTATCTCCTGTGATATTATAACTTATAACACGCATATCTGTCTCACTATTTTTTCGCTCTATTAGACCTCTAAGCAATAGGTTTCTTAGGGCGTATTGTGAATTCACTCCCCTTATATATTCAATCTCTTTTTTACTAATAGGGCTTCTATAGGCGATAATGGAGAGTGTTTCTATACCAGCCCTACCCAAATCTCTTTCCCTTTCTTCTTTTATTATTTTTTCAATAACTTCGGAATATTCTGGAGCAGTTGTTATGACTACCTCATCATTATGAAAAACAAGTCTAACTCCGCGACTGTTCAAAGTCTGGCTCAATTCTCCTAGCGCTTGTAATGTTTCTTCTTTAGAAATATCGAGAGTCTTCGCTAAAAAATCAATTTCTACTGGTTCAGCCAAGTAAAAAAGGATTGCTTCTATTTTAGAAATTAAATCATCTTTCATTTTATTTTTAATATTTTGGCACACTAACAATATCAGCCTGTATTTCTATATCATGAAAACTTTTATCCTGCCGCACTTGTATAATACCTTGTTTTACTAATTCTAGCATAGCTAAAAAACTAACAATGATATTTACTTTTTCTGCTTTACCTATACCAGCAAAATCTTTAAAACTCATTTTCATATTTTCTGTTATGCGTTTAGTCAAGTTTTCTATCATTTCTTCTAGAGAAATTATTTTTTTGATTACCGCTTTTGGGATAATTTCTTTTTTTGGTATTTGTAAAACAACAGACCTTATGGTTTCTGCTATCTTATCCACTGAAATATTTTTATCTGGAGCAAAAACAATAATTTTTTCTTTTGAAGGTAGACGTAAATATTCTACATGTATGTTAAAACGCTCCTTCAAATGGCGACTTAATGCTTTGTATTTTTGATATTCCCGCAACCTTGCTTCCAAATCTTCAATATTATGCTCTTCCTCCTCTGAAAGAGTAAGTGTTGGCAAAAGAGATCTAGATTTAATTAAAACGAGAGTTGAAGCAATGAGAATAAAATGAGCTGAATCAGCAATGGGAAAATCATTCAAACTTTTTATATAAGCGATATAATCATCTGCTACCTGAGCAAGTGAAATATCATTTATAAAAAGTTTTCTTTTTTCTATAAGAGAAAGTAATGTGTCCAACGGCCCCTCAAAAATATGTGTTTTGACTTGGTATTCGCTGTCCATGTTGAACTAGAGATTAGAAGCTCTGTCACCAAATTTAAGACTATACTTTTTATTTTTATATTTTATAGCAATAATGTAGTTAATAAACCAAGTTAGACAAAAAAGAATAAGAAAATAAATGGCTCCAGCCTTACTTATACCAGGGAGTTTACCTGCTGATAGATAACCTAAAACTCCAGAAATCACACCTATACTTGTGATTGTCTGTAGAGATTTAAGATTACTACTCGTACTTTGATTTTTTATTTCTACCAAATTGCCAATAGCTGATGAGAGATAATCACTTGTCATTTTCCATATTTCCTTTATATATGAAAGTGTATCGGTTAAAGTTTCGAATTTGTACTCAAAAAGAGAAATTAAATCTTTTTCTATTTCCAGATTTTTTGCTATGGAAGAACGCGTGTTTACATACGAATTCATCTGATTAATTCGATTACTTATAAGACTAATTGTTTTCTGATATCCATCGAGTTTTCCTCTTATCCCCTCAACATCTTTCCCTTTTATAACTTTTGCTTCTTTTATATTGGATATTTCTTCCCAAATGGTTCGGTGAATTGCTAAATATTTCTCAAGCTGGTCTTTGAACTCTCGAAAGAAAATTTGCATCTCTATAAGATCAGACAAAGATTTATCTGATTTATTTGAAGTACTAATAAAAATAAAATGTGGAGTTTTAAAAACGGTTATACTATTACTAGACATTTTTGTATAAACTTTTCCAAATTGAGATTCATCTGGAACAAACTCTTTATTCTCCTCATTAAAAACACTTATAACCACAGGATGAGTTGTTTTTATATTCGCAAGTACTTTTGGGGTTGGGGCACCAAGTGAAAAAATATATGAGATTGCAGGATTAAGTTTTGTTTCCAAATATTCTTCAAGTAATTTTTGTGCGGTAAAAATATCGTCAGTATTCATTTCCAAAATATATAACCCATCTTCATAATAACGAATTTCGATTCCTGATGAAGTGGTAGCTTTAACATATTCAAGAGAACCAGATTCCCTGGATATATTGTTCAATTCTAGTCCAGTTTGGAATTTTTTTAATTCTTCTTTAGATAAGTTTAATTGAGATTCACCATAAACAAATAAATTATAAATTTCACTTAAATGAAGCGTGGTTCGTTGATACCACCCTCCATATGTTATTTTGTATTTATTAGACATATTTATGGTTAATTATATTAATTTTTCTTTTTTAATATAATTCCGAGTTCGCGTAATTGTTCATCTGAAATTTCCGACGGCGAATCCATCATCAAATCTTTTCCTTCACCAGTTTTAGCAAAAGGAATGACTTCGCGAATATTTGGTTCGTTCTGTAAAAGCATAATCAAACGATCAAGCCCCCAGGCAATACCTCCGTGTGGTGGCGTCCCAAGCGAAAAAGCTGTCATCATGTGACCAAAGTTTTTTTGTATATCCTCTGTTTTATGTCCCATAATTTCAAATACTTTCTCAAGTGCTTTTGGATTATGATTTCGAATACTTCCCCCTCCTATTTCCACCCCATTTAACACTACATCATATTGTGTTGTGAGAATTTCACCAATTTTTTCTTTATTCATCAACCATTCCATATATTCTGGTTTTGGACGAGAAAATGGATTGTGTGTAAATGTCCATCCTCCTCTATCTGTTTTCTCAAAAAATGGAAAATCGGTCACCCAACAAAAAGCCAAGAGATTGGGGTCGTTTTTGTTTTCTCTCATATCTGGTTTATCAGAATTATATTTCTCCATGACTTCAGTATAAGTAAATCGCGGAAATGGAATTTGTTGAATCTTTTTCTCTGGGTAAAGTTTTTGGACGATTCCAATGAGTAATTTTTCATTCAGTTCCATAACATCTTCCCTTTCTACAAAACTCATTTCAAGGTCAAGTTGGGTAAATTCCGGTTGTCTGTCCCCTCTTGTGTCTTCATCCCGCATACAACGGGCAATTTGGAAATATTTTTCCACCCCCGCTGTCATCAGAAGCTGTTTGTATTGCTGTGGAGATTGAGGAAGTGCATAAAACATTCCGGGAGAAAGCCGTGAAGGAACGATATAATCACGCGAACCTTCCGGAGTTGATTTTGTCAGTATCGGAGTTTCAACTTCAATAAAATCCTCTTCATCAAGAAAATCCCGGATAAATTTTATGACTTTATGACGATTTCGGATATTTTTCTGCATTCTGTTAGAACGCAAATCAACATACCGATATTTTAAGCGGGTATCTTCGTTGATTTTTCGTGTATCATCATTTATTTCAAATGGAATTGTTTCTGTTTTATTTAACACTTCAATATCGGTAATTTCCAATTCAATATCACCACCAACCACATCCGCCTTCACATTTTTTTCCGGACGTTTATTCACAATACCTGTTACAGACAAAACCCATTCTGTACGAACTTCTTTTACCTGTTCTAAAGCTTCTGAATGACTCGTCAAAACTACACATTGAACAATACCTGACATATCGCGAATATCCATAAAAACCATTTTACCTTGGTCACGTCTGACAGCCACCCAGCCTTTTATGACCACCTCTTTCCCGACATTTTCATTCAAATTTTTTATGTATATTCGTTTCATAATTTTAGTAAAGTTTGACACCAATTACCTCTCTAACAATTTCCATTTTCTTTTCTGCTTTTAATTTTGCTCTTTTACCTCCCTCTTTCAAAACATCCAATATAAAATCTGTATCTTGAGCCAATTGTTCCCTTTTCTCTCGTAATGGTTTAATAAATGTATCTATATTTTTGATAAGAATTTCTTTTGACTCTTTGTGACTAATCCCACCTTTTTGATATCTTTCACGCAAAGCAAATAATTCATCTGATTTGGTAAAAAGTTTGTGTAATTTAAAAACATTATCTTCTTCCGGATTTCTTGGTTCATCAATCGGTTTTGAATCTGTCGGTATAGACATCACCGCTTTTGTTATCTCTTCCGTCGTTGCAAAAAGTTCTATGGTGTTTCCATTACTCTTGCTCATTTTTTGTCCGTCAGTTCCCGGAACAACAGCCACAGTGTCCAGAATTTTCGATTCAGGAAGTTTGAAGACTTCTTTTTTAAAAATAAAATTAAATTTTTGGGCAGTGTCACGCGCATATTCCACGTGTTGTTTCTGATCTTGGCCCACCGGCACTACATCCGTATCATACATCAAAATATCAGCTGCCATTAGCATCGGGTAATTAAACGTTCCAACATTGATTTCTTTGTTTTTACTTTCGGCATCCTTGTATGCATGCGCTCGCATTAGATACGGCATTGTAGTTATGGTGTCAAAAATCCAAGTTAACTCGGTATGTTCAGGAATATCCGATTGCTTGTAAATTAAAGTTTTTTGAGGGTCAAGTCCGATGGCCAAATAATCCAACGTTAAGTCAATTATCTGTTTAGACATTTCTTCTTTATCTTGAATGAAATTCAGTGCGTGATAATCAGCAATAAATATCATATTCTGATATTCCTCTTGCATATCCACAAATTGCTTCATCGCCCCGAAATAATTACCAATATGTGGTCGCCCTGTTGGTTTAACCCCTGAAAGTAATATTTTTTTATTCATGAAGATATTGTAGCAAATTTGTTTAAATAAATACACATCAAACAAAATATTTTTAGTTTTTATTGACAATAATAACTATTTCCTGTATTATTTTAGCAGGAATCAGGGTTGCTAAACCTTGATTTACTTTAGCTCTTTTGAGCAGAAAGGAGGAAAACCACATGCAGAGAAACAAATCAGGGCGAAGATTGCCTCTGGAGGAGAGAGTGGATAGCGACGGCTTTGCTGTTGCCTCCGGTACGATCATCACGAACCAGCGCATGACCTGCGTAGCCGTCAAGATCGAAGACGGTGCTGTTCAAGTGAGGGACACGAAAGACTCATCCAAGACAACTCTCACCTTCTCTCGCGAAGAATGGGACTCGTTCATCACCGGCGTCAAGAACGATGAGTTCAACGTCTGAACAACTGCTCGGCGAAGCTCCCACTGTGGTTAAACCATAGTGGGAGCATCCTATTTTACATTGGTATATGAAAATAAAAATAAAATCAAAATACAAAAAAGATAAATATATATATGAGACATTTTTAAAAAATAAAAAAGCCAAGTCTTTGGTTATATTTTCTAGTGGACTATCTGGTAGTAAAGAATTACCTCTTTTTAAAAATGCTTCTAAAAAATTTCTTAAGGATGGTTTTAGTATTCTTAGGTTTAATTTTTGCAGAGATAATGATGATAAACTTCAAAAAATTGATACTTTAAAACCTGAAGAGTTATCATTGTCTGTTTATATAGCAGAACTAAAAAATATAATGGATGTATTTAGTAAAAAATATCCCAATATAGTACTAATTGGTCATAGTTTTGGAGCTGTAGTCTTTATATTATTTTTAGATAAATATAAAAAATATAAAAAAAATACTAAATTAATTTTATGGGATCCAACTCTTTTACCATGGAAGAAAAAAATTATGGAGATGGACTTTTTGTTCAATACTAAAAAACAATTATACTACGGGAAAAATACGAATGAGGTAATGAATAAAACTTTTTACAATGAATGCATACACATAAAAAACACTACTAATACACTCAAAATGCTAAATAAAGAGGTTTGTATTATTGCAGCAGAAAATGGTGCAAGCAAAGATGCAAAAAAGTATTACTCAAAAATTAAAAATAAAAAAAATTCAAAGTTGTTTATTATAAAGAAAACAGGACACCGTTTCGACGAAGAAAAAGCTCAAAAAGAATTATTTGATAGAACCATTGAATTTTTAAAGTAATTAATTGAGATAACAGTGACGTTGAAGTAATAGTATTTTACAGATAAACACTAAAAATATAATGTTCTACTTTTTCGGTAATTCTATGAAGAAATCAGAGCCTTTGCCCTTACCGTCGGATTCTACCCAAACGTGGCCACCGTGAGCTTTTAATACACTTCTGACAAAAGCTAGACCATAACCAGTGGCATTTACGTTAACTTTCAGAGAATTGACTCCCTTACCTCCTGCTTTGAATAAATTTGGCTTATCCTCGGCTGTAATACCAACTCCCGTATCAGAAACTTTAAGTAATATAATTCCATCTTTTTGCGACAAATTAACAGAGATACTTCCCTCGAGAGTGTAGTTTATGGAATTATCAATTAAATTTTTAACTGCTTCACCGAGCTGAAGTTTATCTCCTATTATAGAATAATCACCCTCTTCAATATTCAAATCAATTTTCAGACCTTTTTTCTCAGCAAATTCTTTCTGTGCGTCAAATACTTCCTGAACTATAGATTTAATATTAATTGGATTTTTTTCATATTGTAATGTGCCACTTTCAGCACTGGCACCTTTCAAAATACTCATAACATAAGCCACACCAATATTTGCTTCGTCTAAACCTTTTTGGAGTAATGAGATTGATGCGGGGGGCATTGTTCCATAATCTTCAGTCAAAAGTTCCGCAAAAATATTTTTTGTGATACCAAACCGCCCCTTAATCTGATGATTCATAAAATGAATTAAACTCGTCTGTCCGTCATTTACCTCTTTTAACTTTTTATTTGATTCATCTAATTCTACTCTTAATCTAACCTCTCTAATCACACTTCGTATGAGCAAAACTCCTGTTGTAAGAATAATAATTAAAAGACCACCATTTAGTAAGCGATCATATATAGAAACAGATAATAAAGTACGAATAAAAATAAAAATCCATAGAGAGAAAACTAAAAATTCGGTAGAGATGACTTTTACATTAAATAACTGAAGTCGAAAAATAGCGTAAATACTGATTATAGGGAATAAAGAAAATAAAATAATCGGATAAGGAATGATTGGTATATTAAAATTCAAAAAAAACACACTTCCACCTCCTATTGATCCGGCAGTGAAAAAAATTATCATATATCTATAACGTTGTTTTTCTACAATATCTCTGGAATTTTTAAATTTTATACATAGAATGGTTAATATATACACAACTAAACCAAAAAAATATATTGTGAAAGGTAAATACAAAGGTCCAACCTCTGGGAGATAATTGAAATTTGCTTTAGGAACTACATCTCTTATAAATAATTCTGTAGGAGTGCTTATGATAAACAATAGAGCTAAAAATGATGCTATTGTCACACTATTTTTATATTTTTTGTAAGTATCAGTAATATAGACAACTGATAATAAGCAAAATAATGGGACTAGAATTGCTGCAATATGTAATACCCAATCTGAAATATAAGCAACATTTTTATCTAATGCAGTAATTAGAACAAAATACCCTAAGCTCCAAACTGCAGATGATAAATTAAACAAAAACCAAGCAACATTTTCAGTGGTTTTGTGATTATGAATATAAACAACAAAACCCGAGAGTAAAGCAGTAAATCCCCCTATAAGAGCTGACACACTAAAGTAGTTTAAATCTAAACCCATATACAGTATATTATATAGACAACGAAAATAAATTACTAGATATAAAATTAAAAAATTATTTTTTTGCAACTACTAAACCATGAATTTTTAGAGGTTCATAAAAAGCTTTTATATTATCATAACTAAAACCAGCTTTGTGTACTAAAGAGGCTAGTTCACAAGGAGTTCTGTAAATCATTGGCCAATCAATTACGCTCGTAACAAATCTTTCTTCTTTATTATGATTAATATTTGCAGTAATAAGAACCCCCCCTTCTTGCAAGATATTATAAATATTTTTAAAAATCTCTAATACTCTTTTATCTTCAAAATAATCTAACAAACCGACCATTTCTACTACATCAAATTTTTTGGTAGGTTTACTCTTAAAATAATTGCCTAC
Source organism: Candidatus Zambryskiibacteriota bacterium (assembly GCA_026394815.1). GTDB lineage: Bacteria > Patescibacteriota > Minisyncoccia > Phycocordibacterales > DATDWN01 > C7867-006. The sequence continues at coordinate 10,433 of JAPLZX010000008.1, forward strand.
AGTATTATTAATCCATTCTAATTTTATATTTGAATGATTTATTTCCTTACACAAATTTTTACTGTACCCTATTGCTTCTGGATTTTTATCAAGAAAAGTTACAGCTATTTTAGTATTTTTTAAGTAATGTGCATTTTTAACTGTTTCTGTTATAGCTCTAGATGAACCGGAAGCAATGCTTATAATATTAATTTCTCTATCTCGATTAGCTATTTCCTGTAAATGATTTCTTAGTTCTCTTATAACAAATCTTAGGCGATTACGAACAGCTTTTGAATTGTCCATGCTAAACCAAATTTTTCTAAAAATTTTTTCTAAAAAACTGTTTGCGGAAAAATGTTCACCTTTCTTATACAAAGCCTCAAGAGCATTGTGATTCGTAACGTTATCTATCACTTCGGCCGCTGCCTTATTTGTTTTTTTTATTCTATGTTTAAAACCTTTTGGCAAATTATTCAAAATTGGTATAAAAAACAAATTAAAAAACTCCTTTAATGAAGAATTTGTTTCTAACCATAATGTTGAATCATAATCCACAGGACTAGCAAAAGCCGTTTCTGTATTTTCTTGTTGCATATATTCAAATTTTACCATAAATATCCATCTTCTACATTAAAAAATACAAAATCTTACTTTTTTTATCCCATTATCTCTTGTATTCTATCTAAAACTTTTTGGGAAACTGCACGGAAATCTTCTGCTGTTGGATTTGTTAAATCTATAATATCTTTTTTATAAATCGGAGAAAGAACAGTAATAACAACCTTTCTTTGTCTTAATATAAATTCTTTAAATTTTAAATTAAAAAGAGTATCAACAGCTATAGGTACTATTACTGCTTCAGTAGTGTAAACTAAATACCCCAATCCCCCACGAGGTTTTCCAATTTTTCCATCAAGTGTCATTTGCCCTTCAGGAAAAATGCTAACCGTTTTACCTTGTTTTAAAATAAAAATATGATCTTTTAATGATTTACTATAATCCTTACTCCCCGAATAAGAGGAATACCCACCTAAAATATTAAAAAATAATTTACCATAAATATAACGACGCCATTTGAAATCTGGAGTTTTATATTTTTCAATAGGATAAATAACTGAATATATCGGCAATAAAAAAGAGAGGGGTGAAAAAATTAGAGGTATTATAGTTGGGTCTAATTCACTTGTATGATTTGGGGCTAAAATAATAGGCCTTTTGATGTCTTTAAGATTTTCTTGACCTTTTATTTCTAATTTTAAGAAAAACTTATACAAAGGGAAAAAAGTAACAAAAAATAAATTTTGCAATATTAAAGGAATATAATAGTAAAATTTTTTCATAATTTTCTTTTTGAATAACAAAAAACTCCCACAAAAGGAGCGTATCGACTCATTTATTTAGTTGTGTAAGCTGACTCCAAACCCTCAAACATCTTGCCCAAGCCCTCTTTAAAAGAGGGTTCCTGGTATTTCTCATATTCCCTGAATATCTTTAAAAACCTTAGCATTAGACTAGATTTTAACACATTCATCAATTAAACACTAACGTTTTTCCACTTTTTACAAAAAAATATTAACTTACTAAACTTCGAATAGCAGGTTCTTGCATAACCGCATGACCTGCACCGTAAATAATAAAAATATTATATCCCTCGTTCCAATATTTTTCTATCTTGTCTAGTATGTATTCATTTCTGAATTGAGACTGGCTTCTCGATATTTCATTTAGTTTTGATTTTATGGTAACTGGAGTAGTAATTTGGGAAAAGAGTTTTTCATCATTAATATCCAGATCTTTACCGAACATTTTTAAGTATATTGAATTTATAAAAGCTAGATTTAATTCTAACTCCTGCCAGTTTAATGGTTCTCGGTACTTTTTAGTTTGTTCAGATAAAAAAGTCTCTATGCTTCTATTTCGTTTATTTTTTTGCCAATGTTTTATGTCATGACATACATAAAATAGAATAATTTCTTCTTTAGAAAAAGAATTGAGAAGATAACCAAATATCTCTTTTTGAGATGGCTCCCCCATTATAAGTGTTGAATTTGTTTGATTTGCATAAAATATTCCAGCACCAGATTCTCCATAAAAAAAGATATATTGGGAAATATTACCACATTGATTAGATGTATGCTCTCTCTCAACAATTATTGCTCTTTTTTTATTCTCGGTTACACTAAAAAATTCATTCAATTTTTCCATTAGTAAATCAAATTGTGGGTGTTGTGAATCGTGGGTGTGATTAGAACCAAAGTAATATAAGTATTGTTTTCTAGAATTTAGATTATAGAAATATGGTGCTTCGTGTTTAATTTTTGAGTATGCGTCGTATGATATGAGTAGATTCTTATTCATTATATGTTTATTTTAAAAAGAAAGGTGGGGTTTTGCAACCCCACCCAATTGAAGTCGGCTCTGTCGTCGTCACCGATCGTACTCGGTGTCATCGTGACCGCAATCATCGTACTGGAAATCGTCGTAGTTCACGACCTTCGGAATTCCAGCTGAGAAACGACTCTGATTACGGATTCGCTCGAACGCACCCTGAAGTGCCTTGTTCTTGGACGCTACTAATTTTCGTCTGGTAGCTTCCTCAGGGAACTTCAACAAAGAACCGGGCTGACGTGACATGGTTTCATACCTCCTTTCCACCAAGTCTCTGAGTGATGTAGTCAAAGAACGCACGCCTACTCTCACAATATGTGTAGAGAGAAAACTTCCCTCCTTCCAACTTTCTATGAGCAACGCAACCATTGTAACATAACGATTGCAGATCACAAGCTATACACTTTTCTGGTAACCTTCCAATTGATTCTTTCCAACTTAATAAGACAGGATTGTCTTCTAAGTTTTGGAAAGTCTCGAGAGACTCGACGTTTCCAAAGAGGATTGTTTTACCCAACCTCTCGCAAGGATAAATGTCACCAGTGTAATTAACAGCAAACCAACGATGACACAAACCTTTGAACGAACAATAGTTGGCACTTTTTGTTTCAGTCCAGGCAAGTGCTCCGTCGAGTTCACGGACACGAACTGTTGGATCATCGAGAGCAAGCCATGCTTCAAATATCTCTATAAGAAACAAAAGCCACTCTTGATTTGTAAGTCCGTAGATGTCCTCCTCACAATTTGACGCGGTGTTGTAGAAGACGTTAAACGATATGTCCTTGAATCCGGAATTAACCAAACTCATGAACATTTCTTTCGCACATTTAACAGTTTTCTTTGTTACTGTGCAAATCACACCAGGAAAAACGTTGTGGCGACGAAGAGTTTCTACACCGCACATTACTTTCTTGTACGTACCTCGTCCAGCAACGTTTATTCTGTTGATGTTGTGAGTCCTCTCACTTCCATCAACACTCACCCCAACACTGAAGTGATTATTGTGGAAAAAATCTGCCCATTCATCATCAACAAGTATCGCGTTTGTCTGGATGGCGTTAAGCCATACCTTTTGCTGGAATTGATTCTGCAGACGCAATACATGACTGAAAAAATCTTTACCAGCTAACAACGGTTCCCCTCCATGCCAGTTAGTACGAACCTGTGCCTGTGGCAATGAACAGAGAAGTATGAAAAGCTTTTCCAATGTGTTGATTGACATCACAGCTTTGTCGTCTTGGTTGAAGTCGCGATTTCTGCAATATGAACAACGAATATTGCAGAAATCCCCCACTATCTTAATTTGAAATGAACTCATATAGAGTGATCCTCACACGCCACCCTGTATGGGTTTAGTGGGGCTCCTTTCTGTGTATAATAGTATTATGCAAATATTTGTTTGTCAATATTGACCACAAATATAATATGAGTCTTTATTTTAAAAAAATAACTTTTATTTCCTTACTGGCAAAATTATTTCGGTGAAAGTCCACTCCGGGTCAAATGTTTCTTTTGCAAAGTTTATCATATCGTTATAGGTTACAGCTTCCATTTCTTTTATATCTTGAAATAGTGGAATAATTTTGTTGTCATACATAAGAATATCATTTACTGCATTTTTAGCTACATCTTCTGACATTAATTCCTTTGATTTTACTTGCTCAATAGAAACTTTTTTCAGAACATTAAATTTGCTTTTATGTTTTCCTTCTTCTATTTCTTTTATTATTTTCCAAAATTCTTTTTGAACGATATCTATATTTTTTTCATCAGTCATGATATTCATAAATATCTCACTAAAATCAGCGCGAAGTTGAGTGTAAGTTGAAACAGCATAACAAAGACCTTTTTCCGTTCGTAATCGTTCATTTAATAAATCTGACATTAATATTCTGAAAAGATAAGCTCTTTGCATTTTTTCTTGTGGTGTAAAAGGTAAGAAACGAGAAATACTAATTTCAACTTGTTCATTTGGGTTGCCTATTTCTTCACTTTTTTTTATAATCTTTAATTTTTTTGGTTTTTGAATAATTCCTTTGA
>JAPLZX010000008.1:14873-30887 GCA_026394815.1 Candidatus Zambryskiibacteriota bacterium
AATTCCTTTGATGTATTTGTCAAAAGATTTCTTGGGTATATCTTTCATAAAAATTTTCAATAATTCAATACTCTTGTCTTCAACTGCTCCTGTGAGAACAATATAAAAATTTCCTATTGCATATTTTTCATCATACCATTGTTTGATATCTTTTTGTGATATTTTGGCTATTGTTTCAGGCCAACCAAGAGGAGTGGATACTCTGGAGTAATTGTGACCGTGATATAAATTGTTTGATATTTCTTTTGTATAAGATAGGTATTTTTCATTTTTAAACCTTCTCCATGCTTCTTGAGTTATTACTCCCCTTTCGTGTTCTACATCTTTTGTTCGTAAATATGGATGAAAAATCATATCTTTCATTCCTATTAATACTGATTTGTAGTTTTCCGGAAGACATTTAAGATAATATACTGTCTGGTCGAAACTAGTCCAAGCATTCCATGAATTTAAAGCGTATTTTTTTGACCATTTATTCTTTGCCTTTTTGTCTTTTATTTTTGGCGAACCATTAAATATCATATGTTCAAGAAAGTGAGATAACCCCTCTTTGTCTACAGGGTCGCTAAAAGCGCCCGTATTAAAAGCTATATATACATTTATACATGGCGCCCAAGGTAAATTTTTATAATAGACAATCACACCATCAATTTCTTTTTTAGAGAAATCATACGGGTCAAAGTTTTTTATATGCATTTGGCAATTATATTACTAAATAATCTTTTGTAAACTTTCAAATCTGGATGAAGTTTAAGACGGAATGAGAAAATGCGAGGAGCCTTACTTGTCGTAAGGTGACGAGAATTTTTGAAATTCCAACGCAAAAATTCGCCAGATTTGAAAGTTTATATTATTCATAACGCAAAGCCTCTATTGGGTCCATTCTAGCCGCAGAACGAGCCGGGAAAACTCCGAAGAAAATACCAATGGTAGCTGAAACACCAAAACCTAAAATAATTGCGTAAAGAGGCACAGAATAGGTCCATGCTAAATGTGCATTAGAAGCTACAACCGAAACTACCCAACCAAGAAATGCTCCAAAACCGATACCGACAACACCTCCAAGCAAAGTCACTAGAACCGCCTCCATTAAAAATTCATTCAAAATATCAGACTCACGCGCCCCCAGTGCTTTTTTCAATCCAATTTCCGCAGTCCGTTCAGTTACTACCACATACATTATATTCATAATACCAACACCTCCGACAATGAGAGAAATAGCTGCGATAGCGATGAGTAAATAGGTAATTCCGTCAAAAATTACATTAAATGTCTCCAGCGCTTGAGCTTGAGTCTGAACAGTAAAATCATCTTTAACCGGGTCTGTTATGCTGTGATTTCTACGCAAAAGTATTTTGATTTGCTCAACAGTACTATCTGCTTTGTTTACGTCTTGCAATTCCACAATACCGACCAACATATAATCTATGCCGAGTAATTTCTTTTGAGCAGTGGTAATCGGTATAAAAACAATATTGTCACTTTCAGACAAAGCTCCTTGCGGAGTATAAACACCAATGACTTGAAAGTTTTGTGTACCAAGACGAAACAATTTACCAAGTGGGTCATCTTGACCAAATAAATCTTTGGCTATGGTATCACCTAAAATAGCAACATTGGCTCCCCCATTATCTTCACTTTGTGTCCAAAATCTACCTTTGGCTAATTTCGTTTTATCAATTTCAAAACGTTCTGCACCGGCACCGTAATAGATAGCACTTTTTTTATTATCGCGATAAACAACCACAGTTTGTCCAGTGACAATACCGTAATCATTTATAACGTTTGGTAATTTTTTTATATCATCTAAATCTCTTTGTTTAAAACTTGTAATTATTACACCAGTAAAAACAGAACTCAGGCCACTTTGCGAACTGGAAGCTGCCCGATTTTTTGTGGTAGGCGGAACGCGTACCTGAATAAAAACGGTGTCACTCCCTAAAGTCGCCACTTGAGCATCAATAAGTGATCTGAATCCTGCACCAGCGGACAAAACTAAAATAACCGTGCCAATACCGATAATAATACCAAGCATAGTTAACGCGGTGCGTCCCGGATTTGCTCGTAATGCTTTGATTGATTGTTTAAAGGCTAAAAACATAGTAGTTAAAATTACTCGTATCTCAATGCTTCTATTGGGTCAAGTCTCGACGCTTTAAATGATGGGTAAAGTCCAAAGATAACACCGGTTAAAATAGAAACACCAACAGACAAAATAATAGATGTAATAGAAATAACAAAGTCCCAGTCAAAACCAAGATATTGCATAAGTTTCGCCATGAGAAATGAAATAATTACTCCGATGATAATACCGATAAAACCTCCGATAGATGTCAGTGTCCCGGCTTCAAGTAAAAATTGCTTCATAATCATTCCGTTGGTTGCACCGACAGCTTTGCGTAAACCGATTTCACGAGTTCGCTCCGCAACAGTAACAAGCATAATATTTAGAATACCAATACCACCAACAAAAAGAGCGATGGCTGCCATCGATGTCAGAAATAAACTAAGAGCAGAAGTTATAGTATTTAACATATCCAAAGCACTAGCTTGATTGCGAATAGTGAAATCAATATCATCATCAGTTAAAATGTGGTGTCTTTGTTTCAAAACACTGGTTACGTTGGCGATAGTTTGGTCTATATATTCAGATGAATCAACCTTGATATTAATTGCTTGTAGGTGATGAATGCCAAGTAACTGTCCTTGGGCAATGGATAATGGAAGAAATATTTGGTCATCCAGATCTTGAAACATAGCTGTACCACGTGGAGTAATAACACCAACCACCCGCAAAGGCACACCACCAACATTTGTTTGTGAAGCACTTCTCACTTTTACCACCTGACCAACAGGGTCAACGCCAGTACCGTCAAAAAGTTCTTTGCTGACAGTTGAACCAAGAACTATTACATTAGCCGAACCATCTATATCAGATGGGTTCATAAACTGGCCCTTTTGCATCGTAAAGCTCATCACACCTGAATAACCGGAGTCTGTGCCGAAAAAATTTGTGTCTACGCTTTTATTTTGCCAGGTTATTGTAGCTGTTCCACGAACTAAAGCATTAACCGCTAGAGCGTGTGGAACTTGAGATGGAGAACGCAAAGTTGTTGCATCTTCATCTACTAGTGTAGTAATAACAACTCCATAAACTTGAGCCGGTGGACCTTTCGGATCACTTTTCCCGGGCTGAACACTTAAAAGATTTGAACCCAATTTATTTACTTGGCCCAAAACCAGAGACTGCGCCCCCGCACCAAGTGAAATGATAATAATGACTCCGGCAACTCCAATAACAATGCCGAGCATAGTTAAGAAAGACCGGCCTTTACGGGCAAGTAAATTACGCACCGTCATTTTTATCGTAGAAATAAAATCCATTTTATTTCTTTAAATCTTTATCTGGTTTAGCTATTGTGCGATTTGTTATCTTTTCATCACCAACAATCATTCCATCTTTAATATGGATAATTCGTTTGGCATGATTGGCGGTATCCATCTCGTGAGTTACCAAAATAATTGAATGACCCCTATCATTAAGTTTTTGCAGAATTTCTAAAACAGAGTTACCGGATTTTGAATCCAAGTTTCCGGTAGGTTCATCAGCAAAAATAATCGCCGGGTCACAGACAAGAGCCCGAGCGATAGCCACACGTTGTTTTTCTCCTCCGGAAATCTGGTTAGTATAATAATCCAAACGATGAGAGAGCCCAACATCAGCTAGAGCTTTTTTCGCTAAATCATCATGGTTAGTTTTGTTACTGTAAATCAGAGGCAACTTAACATTATCCAAAACAGTTGTGCGAGCAAGTAGGTTAAAAGACTGAAAAACGAAACCTATTCTTTCATTTCGTAGCTTTGCTAAATAATCTTTGTCAAAATCTTTTGTGTCTTTGTCTTCAAATTTATATAGACCGCTAGATGGACGGTCCAGAAAACTCAAAATATGCATAAGAGTTGATTTACCTGAACCGGAAGGACCCATTATGGCGACAAATTCGCCATTCTCCATACTAAAATTAACTCCGTGTAAAACCGAAGTTATTACACCCTCATTGGTGTAATCTTTTATTAAGTTTTCAACATAAATAAGGGACATAATTGTTTTACTTCATATAGGTAATAATTTCCTGTCCTTCTGCCAAACCTGAAATAATTTCTGTCAAACCACTATCCGCTTCCAAACCGACTTTTACTTCTACTTCGTGATAAGTTTGTTTTTTCAAATCATCAATCACTTTGACATACTGTTTATTATCTCGATTTACAATCGCAGAAGAAGGCACAACAAGTGCTCCTTTTTTTTCTGCCACCAAAATGGTCATATTTATGGTCATGCCGGGTTTGATGTTAGGAATATTTTCAAGACTTCCAACAACTTTGTAATTAACCACACCGGAAACAATAGTGGAAGCCGGGTTAACTACAAGAACTTTACTTGTGAAATGTTCAAGCGGTCCAAGAGCATCAAATGTGTTGTCAATCGATTGCCCTACTGCAACCGATGCAATATCCGCCTCACTTACCAAGGCTTCAGCGTGTAGCTCTCCAATATTTTTAAGCATCATAACTTCTTTGGTTGCTTGAGCTTGTTCTCCCAATTTTATATCTACTTGAGTGATAGTGCCGGAAGCCGGAGCACGAAGAACCGTATTGTTCAAAGTAACCCCAGCTGAATCAGCTTGACCTTGAGCTGATAATACTTGGGCTTTAGCAATATCCACATCTTCCGGTCTTGTCGGAGCTTGTTTTAAAGATAGTGTTGCCTTTGCTTGGTCTAAACTGGCTTGGGCACTTTTAACCGCTTGATTGTAAGTTGTTATAGTAGTAGATAATCCATCAATAGTGGCCTTCCCGGAAACCACGGCCGATTGATATGCCGTCAGAGTTGTTTGACTTCCACCGGATGTTATTTGGGTATAACCTGTCAAAACATTAATTACATTAGTTAAATAATTACTTATGATTGAGAGGTTAGAAAGTGAATCTGTAACTATTTTATCCACATTATTTTCTGTAGCAGTAGAAAGTTCTGTTTGCCATACAGAAAAAATGGAATTAATTTGTCCTCTCTCATTATTTATATCACTTACTAATTGTTGATTTGTTTGGGTAGTTCCGTTAACACTAAATTGTGGAAATGGTGATTGTGGATTGGAAAATAAATTATTGGTGTCGGAAAGCACTACCGTATTAGCATTGTTATATGCTGTAGAGAGTTGATTAAGCAAGTTTTGTTTTGCATTTGAAAGAGTGGTTTGAGCGACATCTACGGCGGCCTGACTTACGGCAATATCTTGTGAGGTTGCCGCAGCTAATATTTTATTGTAGTTGGCTTGCGCTTGAGCCAAAGCTCCTTGGGCAATTTTTAAATTCGCCAAAGCAGTACCTTGATCTAAAACGGCTAAGGTCTGCCATATTTTAACCACATCTCCTTCTTTAACATTTATTTGTTTAACTACACCTCCTGTTTGAAAACTCAAATTTAAGTCGACGACACTGACAACCTGACCTGTTGTTAAAACTGTTTTTTTAATATCTTGCACTTTAACTGTATCTGTTTGAATATTTCCGGTAACATTTTTTTTACCAAAAATAAAATAAATACCGAAAAGAACCAGCATTATGACGACTGTCCAGATAATTTTTTTTCTGGTAAAGAAAACTTTTACACGAGCTATGAATGTAGAATATTTCATAATTAAATTGTAGCACGTTTTAATAAAAATACAAATTAAAAATAATTTTAATAAAAAACTTAAATTATTTTAACCCTTTGCAATTTAAAGCAGGAGTATATCCGGCAGAACGGGCTTCTTCGGCTGAGGCAAATTTTACTTGATTTTCCGGTTTTATCATTTTCACAGTTCCACACCATGGAAAGTAATATTTTTTACCGCTTTTTGAACCGATAACTTCACCTGTTTGCGCAGACAGACCAGAAACAGCGACGGAGGTATCTGTATTCGTAGAAACAGTTTGAACTACCGAAGCAGTTTGTGTTGTATTTGGATACCCAATTTTTATAGGAGTGTGCCGCTCTTCTAGGGCTGAAAGTCTCCCCAAAACGAAAAAAATACTAGCTACTACGATAACAAGTAATAGGTTATAGAACGGCTTGATTTTTTCGATTATATTCTGTATACTCATTTGGTTAATATTTTATCAAACTAGAGTTAAAAATAGAAGGTTCTAGTTTGTTACTTTATAACTTTTAACTTTATAACTTTATAACTCATTCATGGCTCATAAAAAAAGTGCAGGGACAACAAAAAACGGCAGAGATTCAAACCCAAAATACCTTGGAGTTAAACTTACCGAGGGTGATAAAACTCAAGCTGGCTCTGTAATAATCCGCCAAAGAGGAACTGATGTTTTACCGGGTAAAAATGTCGGTATAGGTAAAGATCATACACTATTTGCTCTTATTTCCGGCACAATAAAATTCGGCACAAAACGCAAGATGCATTTTGATAATAAAGTCGGCGTCAAAAAAGTGGTTAATGTAATCTAAAATCTTTATTAAATTTATTCTTTTAAAATAGCACAATTTGTGCTATTTTATTTTAGGAGGTACTTATGTGTTGGAGAGATGACGTGGCAATGGAGCGTTATTGCTCCGATTGTGGCCGTTGGTATTACGGCCCCCTTGGTTGCGCATGTTATTATCGCAGAAAGGAAGAGTTACGAGCTCAACATACAAGCAACCAGCCGGAACCCAAACCGGAAAAAAAAGAGGATGAGGAAGCCCCGTTCTGACTTCTACCACGCCACATGAGAAAACCGCCACAAGGCAACTTTCTCGGTGGCGGTTTTCTATTATAAAAAACTATTTGTCAGCTTCCACTATAACAGTAAACTCGGCTTTTTTGCCCAGTACTTCCACCGCAATTTTATACTCCCCAACTTCTTTTATAGGTTTTCCCAATTTGATAGATTCGGGATCAATATTCAGACGAGCCGATTTAATAATTTCTTCCACAAGTTTTTCTTTTGTTACACCGGCAAACAAGTGACCTTTTTCATTTGCCTTTTCTTTTATATTCAAAACAAGTGTTTTTATTGTATCTAAACTTTTCAAAAGTAATTCGCCTTGCACTTTGCTTTCCACTAAGTCTTTGGATTTCATCGCTTCAATATTCTTCTCGGTCTGTGGTGTAGCAATATGTGCCAGTCCACGTGGAATAAGCAGATTTAAAGCATAACCATCCGCAACATTTTTAATGTCATATTTTTTACCAACTTTTGGAATATCTTTAAGTAATATTATTTTCATCCCGTTAGTTTAGCACATTTTAAAATCTCGTCGAAGTCGTATCTTTTTGAGAGACCCCGCAGTGCCTGAAGCCGGTGTTGTCAAGGCACCCCGTTCTTGACAACTTCAGGCCGAGGACTGGCCTTTAATTTCCGCTGGGAAATTAAAGGTTGCTCTCAAAAAGATATGACGAGAAAGAAATTTTAAAATGTGTAGTTATTTATCCAATATTTCTATCGCCTTATTCAATTGAACATCAACTCCTTTTTTAAACTGTTCTTCATCAAACTTTATCACGACATCTGGTGTTAACCCGCCATTTGAAATTGATAAACCATTTGGAGTTAACCATTTTGCAATAGTAACTTTGAGAGATGTATTAGAAGTTATATCTACCAATTCCTGCACCGAACCTTTACCAAAAGATTGAGTGCCAACAAGAGTCGCAATACCATGCTCATGCAAAGCTCCAGCTAATATTTCCGAAGCACTAGCCGAACCGCCATCCATCAAGATAATCAGTTTTAATTTGTCATTAAAAATATTATAGCCTTTACTTCGGAAAATCTGGGCATCACTTTCATTTTTAAAATCTTCTTTGACTACAACTTTTCCTGCCGGAAGAAACCATGAAGCCATATCCACTGCAGCTTCAAGATACCCGCCCGGATTACCCCTAAGGTCAATAATCATTTTATATTTACCAGATTCAAGAAATTTTCGTAAAGCATCTCTGAAATAATCTGCAGAAAGAGCAGAAAAATTATATAAATGAATAATAAAAACATCACTTTTTGTTTCCGTGTCTATTATTGGTATATTAATAACATCTCTAATTACTTCAATGATAAGCGGGTCTTTTACCCCATCACGGACTATAGTAAACTTAACTTTTGTTCCCTTTTCTCCCTTAATAATTTTTATAGCCTCTGCTGTATTAAGAGCATTTGTCAGAGTCTCATCAATTTTTATAATTTTGTCTCCAGATTTGATACCAGCTTTATAGGCCGGTGTATCTTTAAGTGGTGCAATAACAGTTAGAACACCGTCTTTCATGCCAACCTCCATTCCTACCCCTTCAAAATTTCCACTAATTTCTTCATTAAAACTTTTTGATTCTACGGGAGGAAAAAAAATAGTATAAGGATCACCCAAAGATGCTACCATTCCTTCTATTGCCCCATAAACACGAGCTTGGTCATTTGTCTTTGGAGTAGTACTGGCGCTTGTGGAAACATATTTATCATTTATAACTTCCCATGCTTTCCAAAATGGGGCAAAATCTATTTTTTCTCCTACTCCCGCATTTGTATTTAATATAGAAGCAATTTTATCTTTCTCTGATTGATTAGTCTTACCAACATAAAATCCAACAAAAAATATCCCGAGTACTACGAGAATTATTGCAAAAATATAAGCACGATACTTAAAGAAATTATTCATCCCGTTTAGAGATAGGAAATCACATATATTTCGTCGTGATTCCTGTTTAGATTAAGTTGTAATAATTTGACCAGCATATTTTTTGATTTCCGTTTATCTCTAACGGGATTCATTTATTTAAAGTGTATTCCGGTAATTATCGCAAAAAATTCTGTTGTGGTCAACTCAAAGTTCCGATATACTAAATATATGCCTCCAATTTTTTTACATAATACATTGGGTAATAAAAAGGAAGAGTTTATCCCCATAAAACAAGGTGAGGTTTCTATGTATAACTGTGGACCTACTGTTTATGATTTTGCTCATATAGGGAATTTTCGGACTTTTATATTATCTGATATTTTACGACGAGTATTTGAATACAACGGATACAAGGTAGATGGAGTAATGAATATAACTGATGTTGATGATAAAACAATAAAAAGGAGTGTGGTAGAAGGTATAAGTTTAAAATCCCTAACACATAAATATGAAGAGTTATTTTTTTCTGACCTTGAAGCTTTAAATATTATCAAACCACAAAAAACCCCTAAAGCTACAGAGAGTATTGCTGATATGATTTCTCTAATAGAGAAAATGTTAGAAAATGGAACAGCATATAAAAGTTCAGATGGTGTTTATTTTGATATTGCAAAGTCTCCCGGATATGGAACTTTAGCTCACTTAAATTTGGAAAATTCAACTAAAGAACGGGTAGCAAATGATGAGTATGACAAAACAAATCCGAGAGATTTTTCTCTTTGGAAATTTTATACAAAAGATGATGAGAATGTTTGCTATGAAGCGCCTTTTGGTAAAGGTCGCCCCGGTTGGCATATTGAATGTTCCGCTATGTCTATGAAAAATTTAGCAGAAACAATAGATATTCATACTGGTGGTATAGACCTTATATTCCCCCACCATACAAATGAGATAGCTCAATCGGAAGCCGTGACAGGAAAAACTTTTGTGCATTATTGGATTCATGGAGGATTTATAACTATAGATGGTAAGAAAATGTCAAAATCTCTTGGTAATATTTTTACTTTACAAACTTTGAAAGGAAAAAAAATTGACCCTATCGCCTACAGATACTTTGTACTCGGAACACACTACAGAAGTATGTTGAATTTTACTTGGGAAGCAGTGGGGGGTGCTCAAGTCGCATGGAAAAAAATAAAAAGTTTTGTGTCAAAAACTTATGATCAACAAGAATCAAGACTTGTATCAAAATCTATAATTTATAAATTGAGTGAATATAAAGAAAAATTTAGCAAGCATATTAATAATGATTTAGATACCTCTCAATCTCTTGCTGTTGTGTTTGAAATTTTAAAAGATTCAAAATTACCCGATCATTACAAACAAGAATTAATTCTAGATTTTGACAAAGTGCTTGGTTTAAAACTTGATGAAAAAGAAGAAGAAAAGATAATACCAGAAAATATTAAAATTTTGATAAAAGAGCGTGACACAGCTAGAAATGGCAAGAATTTTGCAAAAAGTGATGAAATACGTAAAGAGATAGAATTACAAGGTTTTGAAGTAAAAGACGGTCCTGAAGGTACTGTTATCACTCCTCGTTAAACACAGTTTAATCACATCTTATACAGGTTTGGACTAGTAGCGTTGCAAAACATCGCTATGGTAAACTGTCTACATGGCTAAAGACTTACAAAATCGATTTCGAATTCCTCCACAAAATTTAGAAGCAGAAATGGCACTTCTTGGTTCTATAATGTTAAGACCAGAAGCGCTTTTTGATATTACGGAGGTAGTTATTGCAGATTCTTTTTATTCTGAAAAACACTGTATTATTTTTGAAACAATGATAGAGCTTTTTACAAAGCGCTCACCAATTGATTTGCTGTCTGTTTCTATTCGTCTTAAAGAAAAAGGTTGGTTAGATCAAGTCGGAGGAAACACTTATCTGACTGAACTTGTAAATGTAGTCCCATCATCCAGCAACATAGGACATTACGCGGAGGTTGTTCAAAAAAAACATATGATGCGTCGGTTGATAGAAGCATCAGATTATATTTCGCAAATCGGTTATGAAGAAAATAAAGAACTTGAAGAAATGTTAGATTCTGCGGAGAAAAAACTTTTTGATGTTACTCAATCTCACACCACACATAAATTTATTCCACTCAAAGATGAATTAACGGAAGCATGGGAACGTTTGGAGAGATTACATACCGAAGGACAAGGAATGCGTGGTATTCCCACTGGTTTTTCAGATCTTGATTTTAAACTTGCCGGTTTTCAAAAATCAGACCTCATTATCTTGGCTGCCAGACCAAGTATGGGAAAAACTGCTTTGGCGCTAGATATTGCTCGTCAGACAGCTATAAACCACAATACATCTGTTGGTATTTTTTCACTTGAAATGTCTTCTCAACAACTTGTAGACAGAATGCTTGCCGCCCAATCAAATGTTGATGCATGGAAAATGCGCACAGGAAAATTATCACGCGATGACGATTTTCAAGCAATCCGCAATGGTTTAGATAAACTTAGTAAAGCCCCTATTTATATTGATGACCAACCTGGAAATACTATTCTTAAAATGCGTTCAGTTGCTAGACGATTAAAAAGTGAAAAAGGTTTGGGTCTAATTGTGGTTGATTATTTACAACTTATGGTTCCTTCACAAACTAAAAATGACAACTTAGTTCAACAGACAACAGAAATCTCCAGGTCGCTTAAAAACCTTGCTCGAGAACTGGAAGTGCCGGTCTTGGCACTTTCACAACTTTCTCGTGCAGTAGAATCTCGCGGAGGTCGTCCTCGCCTATCAGATTTGCGTGACTCTGGTTCCATAGAGCAAGATGCTGATGTGGTTATGTTTATTCATCGAGAAGATAAATATAAAGATACATCGGAAAAAACAAATATTGCCGAAATTTTGATAGAAAAACATAGAAACGGCGAAACTGGTAAAATAGATTTATTCTTTAATGAAAAGAAAGCTACCTTTCAAAGTATGGATAAGTCGCAGTATGGTGGAGTGGAGAAAGAGTTCTCAGAATTTTAATCTCTTTCTCACCAAAACCTTTTCAGAGACACTCACCTTTCCAGCGAAAGGTTCGTTCTAGTCCTCGGCCTTGATTCGTCAAGAGCCCCTCATTTCATTCGGGGTCATTGACGAAACCATGCTCAAGGCACTGCGGATGCTCTGAAAAGGTTTTGGTTCAACGAGATTAGAATTAGTGATAGAATGATGGAATGGACAACACACAGAAACTTATAGAACTATTTAAAGAATTCCCTGGAATAGGACCAAGACAAGCTAAACGCTTTGTATATTTTTTGCTCAATAGAAATCCAGCATATGCAAATGATTTGGCGAAACTTTTAACTGAAGTTCGCTCTACCATACATTCCTGCGATACTTGTTTCCGTTTTTTTCCTAACACAGACAACACGACTTGTTCAGTTTGCCGTGACACTACACATGATAAAAAATTACTGATGCTTGTCTCTCATGATGTAGATTTTGAAAATATAGAAAAAACTCATTTTTATAATGGTTATTATTTTATACTCGGCGGAACAGTCCCCATACTTGAAAAAAATCCAGAAAAAAGAATTCGCCAAAATGATTTGATAAATGTGATAGAGAAAAAAATAAAAAACCTGCCTGCGCAAACAGGAGGATTAACTGAAATTATTATGGCTTTAAATTATAATCCCGAAGGTGAAAATACTCTTTCCTATCTCATACAGATCTTGAAACCAATAACAGATAAAAATAAAATTAAAATCTCCACCCTAGGCCGAGGCCTTTCAACTGGCACAGAGTTGGAATATTCTGATTCTGATACCATCAAAAACGCTCTTAAAAATCGACAGTAAATAAATCTCTTTCTCAACGAGATTTATTAAAACAGAAAACCGCTCAGTCAGAATGACCTGAACGGTCTTCCGATGGAGCGGTACGCTACTACTTGATGACGTCGTAGACCTTGGTCTCTTCCACCATCTTTACCAAGAGTTTTGTGGCGCTCTGTTTCGCAGTCCAAAGCTTTGTGTGGAAAAAATGGTGCCACGTGTCAGGAATCATTCTCTTCTCGTTAGAAACATCGAGAAGCTCGTTTGGAGAGTATGTCCCATTGTCACGCCCCCACAGGAGCTTGACTTGAACATCCCCATTACCATCAACAACCACAGGAAGGCCGTCTGCACCTGTTGTTTCTGGTAGCGTGGTAATTTGCACCCACACGCGCTTCGGGAATTCCACCTTTCCGTCGTTGAAACGGATGGACACATGAGCCATGATCGGCAGATCAATCGAGACCAGGCCAAGCAAGAGTGGCCATGCCCAGATCTCCTTGATCGAGATTTCTCTGAGCCTTGTCTGCCCTGGCAAGGCCGCATCACACACAATCTCCATCTTCCAGTCTGCCATCGTCTCCGGGTCGAACATGATGTCAGGCTGTGAGGGGCTGTGCCAAAAAGGCAGGCAGTGGTGGTGAGAATAAAGAGCAACCTTCATAACGTTCTCCTTGCTATGGGTTAACACGCCACGAATACCATCAAAACACTACAACATATTTATAAATAAAACAACCTCCGAGTGGAGGCTATTTTATTGTATCTATTTTAACTTTAAACCAAGGTTGTCTATGACCATTCTTTTTGAAATATCGGCTCTTTTGTTTGTATTTGATTACATCTACTGTTTTATTGCGTCCTATCTCCTCAAGAGTACCTTCTACCTTTGCTGTGGCGATGTATGGAGTGCCAATTTTAGTGTCTTTACCATCCTCTACGAGCAAAACCTCGTTAAAAGTTATTTTATCTCCAACCTTCAAATCCCCTTTGATTTTCTCAATTTTAACAATATCTCCTTTAGAGACTTTGTATTGCTTACCTCCTGTTTTAATTACTGCAAATTCCATAGTGCCCAAAATCGTACCAAAATTAGCCAAAAAATGCAAGCACTAAAGTAGTCCCACAATATTAGTCATTTAATATTGCTTCTGTAGTAACCCTAAACATTTCTATTTTGGATTCTTCACGAAATACCCTATCTTTCTCATAACTTTCATCTCCGACAGTTTGTCCTTTTATCAAATTATCAGACACGTACATTAAACTTGCACTAGGCACATTGTAATGATTAGAAACAGAAAAAACAGTTGCGGTCTCCATCTCCACTCCGAAATACCCTTCTTTTGACCAGTTTTGTATATCTTCCTCAGTTTCACCCAACATTGCCTGACAAGTTATTATTGGTCCTTGCCAAACCTTGCACTTAGGATCAATCTTGCTCTTAATTTTTTCAGTTAAGGTTTTGTCGGGATAGTGCCTATTGTCTTGTACGTTTCTAGAATATGTTCTTGTAACACTATCGTCTCCATAACTCCAAGTTGGTATAAGCAAATCTGAAGAATTCATTTCTGGAAAAAGACCACCACAACTTCCTATGTGAATATTTTTTTGTGAACCAAAAAGACAAGCTATGTGGGTATACTCGGATAATGTTGCTCCACCATAAAGCATGGTGAACCAAATAATTTTATTATTTATTTTAATTTCAATGATTTTGTTCCAAAAGCCCTTAGGTCTGCTAATGTCGTATTTTAAATTTAATTTATCTAACATTAACAAGAAGGTTTTTAAATATGTTTCCTCATCCCAAGTACCACAAGATAAAAAACCTGAAACAATATAACTTTCAGGGAAACCGATATAAGTTCTATAATAATCTGCTGAACGTGATTTATACATAAATTATTCTTCGGATTCTGGTTTATCCAATAAAGTTGGTTCAAAATCTATTGAAGTACCGGTAATACGAACCACATCCTTATCAATCTTCTTAAACTCTTTACTTGAACTGTTAAAATGATTTACAACAGTTTCAAGCGAGTTTCCGAGACGTTGATGATAATCCTCGTACTTTTTCAAATGAGTTCCTATCTCCCCAACCCTCTTTATAATATCTTTTGTTGTCTCTTCTATTTGCATAGCTTTAAGGCCCTGCAAAACTGTCTGTAAATAAGCCAGGAAGGATGTGGGTGAAACAATAATAACTTTATATTTCCCCGCTGCACGTTGAATTAGATTTTCTGTATCTTCTGTTATTGCTCCGATTTTATTTATAAGTAGATCATAATAAATTGCTTCGTGTGGAATAAACATAAAAGCAAATTCCATCGTTCCCTCGGCTGGACGAATATATTTTGCCGTTTCTGTGATACGAAGTTTTAAGTCATTTACGAAAAGTTTTTCTAATCGTTCTCTTTCTGTGGGATCATTAGTTTCGGTCATACGATTATAATTCTCTAGTGAAAATTTAGAATCGATTGGAATAATTTTATCTTTGACAAAAACCACAGCATCTACAATTTCTCCGTTGGTAAAAGCATATTGCATTTGATATTGACCCGGAGCCAAAACATTTTTCAGTAATGTTTCAAGATAATATTCTCCCAGAATTCCACGCTGTTTTGGATTTTTTAAAATGTCCTGAAGATTCTGAAGTTGGTCAGCAAAGGAAACAACTTGACGATTTGTCTCATCCAGTTTGGTTAACCCTTTTGTTACCTCACGAATAAGACCAGCTGATTCACCTAATTGAGCTCTCACTGACTCATTCATACTTCTAGTACTCTCACCTATTTTAGTATCTACAACCCTATTAAGCTCATTTATTTGCTGTAGAATAAGTTTTAATCCTGTTTCATCTCCTGAAGATTTTGGTCGCAAAAAATACATAATAACTACACCAACAATGAAAGCGACCAATACAATAATAATGGTTGTTATGTCCATACTGATATTCTACCAAAAATAAATAGATTGTGATAATCTTATAATATGAAATTACATAACACACTAAAAGAACAAATAAAAGAAGCTATGAAATCTCGCGATACCGTACGGCTATCTGTTCTCCGTGGATTAGTTGCCAGTTGTACAAATGAACTAGTTTCTCTAAAAAGAATGCCACATGATGAACTTTCTGATGAAGAAACTCTAGATGTTATTCGTCGGGCAGTAAAACAGAGAAAAGATTCCATTGAACAATTCACAAAAGGTGGACGTGCTGATTTAGTAGAGAGTGAAAAAGCAGAGCTTATAATACTTGAAACATATCTGCCAAAAATGATGTCTGAAGAAGAAGTAATGAATTTTGCAAAAGCAAAAATGATAGAGCTCGGTAATATTGATAAAACCAAAATAGGAATGTTTATGGGTACTTTAATGAAAGAATTAAAAGGAAAAGCTGATGGCGGCACGGTAAAAACTGTTGTAGACCAACTTTTAAATTAAATTTTTGTTTGACATACAGGCACTTAATGTATTATAGTCCAAAAAGAGAG